>NZ_JBDJLE010000032.1:0-28067 GCF_039673205.1 Stenotrophomonas sp. TWI809
GACCGTTGGTCGGCTGCACTTGGCGCATACCCACCGCTGACGGCAGCCGACCAACGGTCGGCTCTACCTGCATCCTGGCAGCCGACCAACGGTCGGCTCTACCTGCATCCTGGCAGCCGACCAACGGTCGGCTCTACCTCAGGCGGCCGTCCACACCGCCAGCTCATACCCATCCGGATCGCGGAAATGAAACCGACGGCCGCCCGGGAAATCAAACGCGGCCCGGCAGATTGCCGCGCCGGCCGCCTGCAGCCGCTGCTGCGTGGCGACCAGGTCATCGGCATACAGAATCACCAGGGGTCCGCCCGGTTGCACCGCTTCGCCGGTGGTGAACCCACCGGTCAGGCGTCCATCGCTGAACTCGGTGTAGGCCGGGCCGTAATCGGTGAACGTCCAGCCGAAGACCTCAGCGTAGAACGCCTTGCTGCGCGCGATGTCGGTGACATTGAATTCGATGTTGTCGATGCGGCGATCGTTGCCGTGTGCGGTGCTCATGGACGCTTCTCGTGGAAAGGAGCCCCAGCATCGCCACTGCGGCCGCGCCGGTCTTGAACAAAACGGCCAGTCAGCCACGCCACTGCGCGCACAACGCCGCCGCCCCGATCCCTGCCAGCGCCCGCACCTCGCGGCTCAGGTGCGACTGGTCGGCGTAGCCCACCTCCGCCGCCAACCCCGCCAGCCCCTCTCCCGGTCTCGCCCGGGCCAGCGTCAGGAACCGCTGCAGCCGCAGAATCCGCTCCAGCATCTTCGGTCCATAGCCGAACTGCTCATGGCACAACCGGCGCAGGCTGCGCGTGCTTATGTGCAGCCCCGAACCGATCGCGGCCAGATCATGACCACCGGCCCGCACCTGCCCGAACACCCGCGCCGCCACCGCGTGGCGGCTACCGGTAGAGCGGGGCAACCCAGCCAGCGCCTGCGCGAACAACCGCTGCCGCGCATCGCCATCGCCCACGTCATTCAACCGCGCCGCCAACTGCCGCGCCTGGGGTCCCAGCACCGCATCCAGCTCCACGGCGGTGCCCACCAGTTCGTCCAGCGGCACCCCCAGCCACGCCCGCGCCGCGCCGGGCTGGAAGCGCGCGCCCAACACCTGCGCGCCGGGCATCAACTGCGGGTGGGCGGCCACCACATCCGGGCCCACCGCATACAGCCGCCCCTCGCGCCACAGGATATCCACGCAGCCATCAGGCAGCACCGCAACCTCACCGCTATGGCCCACCGGCAGATCGCTGCGCCACAGCTGCCCGAAACAGCCCTGCAACGGAGCAGGTGCCGCCCATTCGCGGTAGCGACCGGTCGCACCGGCAACGCCGGGAAGGTCATCAGAATCGGGGCGGGAAGACATGCAGGGACGATAACCCGTCGAGCCGACCGTGGGTCGGCTGCTCTGGGCGATCAAAAAAAACGCCGGGCAATGCCCGGCGTTCCTGTATACGTTGCAGCGCGCCTTACTGCGCCTTGATCGCCATCGCCTGCAGCCCGGTCCCATCCAGCTTCTGCTTGGCTTCGGCCAGCTCGCCCGCGCTGCCATACGGCCCCATGCGCACGCGGTACACCGTCTTGCCGTTGATCTGGGCCGATTCCACGCGCGCGGCCAGGCCGATCATCGCCAGCTTGGCCTTGGTCGCCTCGGCGTCGCCGGAGGCACCAAACGCACCGGCCTGCAGGATGTAACGCACGTTGCCCGCGGCCGGCGCTGCGGTTGCAGCGCCGGCAGCCGGGGCGGTGGCGGCCGCTGCATCCGGCTTCGGCGCGGTGGCCACCGTGGCCGGTGCCGATGCCGCCGGTGCCGGGGTGGCGGCCGGACGTTCGTTCACCGGCGCTGGCAACGCAGCGGTACTGACCGGCGCAGGCGTGGTGGTCGCGGCGGTGCTGGTCGGCGCCGGTGCCGGCGGCAACGGACGGCCTTCCAGCGCCGCCTGCGCGCGCTGCGCATCGGCCTTGGCGCGGCGCTGATCTTCGGCGCGTGCGCTGGCGGCCAGCTCGGCATCGGACATTTCCACTTCCTTGCCGGGCAGCAGGGTGTAGAAGTCGTACTGCGTCGCCGCCGGCTTGGCCGGTTCGGCAGGCTTGGCGGCGCCGGGCTTGGGCAGCTCGGTGCCGACGTCCGTATCGGCGTCGCTCACCGGGGCCGGCTGGGCGTTCGGGTCCGGCTGCGGGCCGACCCGCAGGAAGCCATCACCGTCGTTCTTGAACAGGTTCGGTGCCGCCAGGAACACCACGGCCGCAATCGCGACACCCGCGACCAGCCACACCCATCCCGGGGTGCCCTGGTTGCTGTTGCGCCGTGCCTGGCTCTTGCCGCGTCGTGCTGCCATTTACTGCTTCTCCACTGCTTACATTTTTTCCGGGGCGGAAACGCCCAGGATGTTCAGACCATTGGCCAGGACCTGGCGCGCGGCGCAGGCCAGCGTCAGCTTGGCATTGCGTTCGCTTTCGTCGGCCACCAGTACCTGCGTGCCGTGATACCACGTGTGGAAGGCATGCGCCAATTCACGCAGGTACTGCGCGATCAGGTGCGGTTCCAGCGCCAGGCCGGCCGCTTCAACGACTTCCGGGAAGCGCGACATTTCCACCATCAGCCACAGCGACGCCTCATCGCCGAGCGAGGACAGCCCGGTCAGCCCTTCGGCCGGCGTGTAGCTCAGCTTCTTCTCCTGCGCCTGGCGCAGCAGGCTGCACACCCGCGCATGCGCGTACTGCACGTAGAACACCGGATTGTCGTTGCTCTGCTGGCGGGCCAGATCGATATCGAAGGTCAGCTGCGAATCGGGCTTGCGCGCGATCAGGAACCAGCGGGTGGCATCGCGGCCGGCCTCTTCGATCAGGTCGCGCAGGGTCAGGTAGCTGCCGGCACGCTTGGACAGCTTCACTTCCTCGCCGCCGCGCATCACCGTCACCATCTGGTGCAGCACGTATTCCGGCCAGCCCTTCGGGATGCCGACGTCCAGCGCCTGCAGGCCGGCACGCACGCGCGCCAGCGAACCGTGGTGGTCCGCGCCCAGCTCGGTGATCGCGCGCTCGTAGCCGCGCTGCCACTTGGAGAGGTGATAGGCCACATCCGGCAGGAAGTACGTGTAGGTGCCGTCGGACTTGCGCATCACGCGGTCCTTGTCGTCACCGAAGTCGGTCGAGCGCAGCCACAGCGCGCCGCCTTCCTCATACGTATGGCCGGCCGCGTTGAGCTGGGCGACGGTCTCTTCGACCTTGCCGTCCTTGTACAGCGAGCTTTCCAGGAAGTAGATGTCGAAGTCCACGCCGAACGCGGCCAGGTCCTGGTTCTGCTCGTTGCGCAGGTAGGCCACCGCGAAGCGACGGATCGCATCGAGATTGTCCGGGTCGCGCTCGCCGACCACCGAGTGGCCTTCCAGCTCCACCGTGGCGCCGGCCAGATAGGCCTTGGCCACATCCTCGATGTAATCGCCGCGGTAACCGGCTTCCGGCCAGCCGGCGTCGTCGGGCTTGAGGCCCTTCGCACGCGCCTGGGTGGACAGCGCCAGGTTCTCGATCTGTACGCCGGCGTCGTTGTAGTAGAACTCGCGCTTGGCGCTCCAACCGTTCACTTCCAGCAGGCGCGCCAGGCAGTCACCGATCGCCGCCGCGCGGCCGTGGCCGACATGCAGCGGACCGGTCGGGTTGGCCGACACGTATTCCACGCCCACGGTGCGGCCGTTGCCGCTCAGGTTGTGGCCGTAATCGGCGCCTTCCTTGAGCACGCCGGCCGCTTCGCGCTGGTAGGCGCTGGGGGCGAGGTGGAAATTGATGAAGCCCGGGCCGGCGATCTCGACGCGCAGCACATCATTGCTCTTGGGCAGGGCATCGAGCAGCGCCTGGGCCAGGGCGCGCGGGTTGCTGCGCGCCGGCTTGGCCAGCAGCATCGCGGCATTGGTGGCGAAATCGCCGTGCTCACGGGTCTTCGGGCGTTCGACCACGAATTCCGGGGTCAGGGTATCGGCCGGCAGAGTGCCGTTGGCGCGCAAGGCTTCGATGCCTTGGCTGATCAGGGCGCGGAGGAGATTTTTCACAAGGCCTGCTTTGGGACTGGAGCGGCGGAATCGGCAATTTTAGCCTAGATGGCGGGCCGATCCATTGAACGGGGTTGGGGCAGGGGGCTTGAGGGGTGTTGGGGGCGGTTTCAGGGCTTCGGACAGGGGTTTTGGGACTGACTGGGGCGTTCAGCCCCGAAAAGAGAGGGGGGGCTCGAGCCAGCCTCGTTCAGCCATGGAGACGGGGGTGCCTTCGCCTACTACTACGTGGTCCAGGAGGCGGATGCCGACTAGATCCAAGGCCTTCTGGAGGTGCTGGGTGATCTCGCGATCCGCGCGAGAGGGCTCCGCGCTGCCGGAGGGGTGGTTGTGGCTGACGATGACCGCTGCGGCGTTATGCAATAACGCCCGGCGAACCACCTCCCGCGGGTACACGGCGGCCGCGTCAATGGTGCCGGTGAAAAGCTCCTCATAGCCCAGTGTCCGGTTGCGGGTGTCCAGAAACAGGGCCGCAAATACCTCTTGAGGTCGGGAGCGCAGTCTTTGCTTGAAGTAACGCGCTGCAGAGCCGGGGTCGCGCATGCTGTCGCCTCGATCCAATTGCGCGCGGAGGTGACGGTTAGCGAGTTCGAGCGCCGCCACCAGTTTGCATGCTCGTGCAGGCCCCAGTGCCGGAAGCTTCATGAGCTTTGCGGCATCCATGTCCAATAACTTCCGCAGTGGACCATGAATCTTCATCAGCTGACTCGCGCTCTCCAGCACATGCTGGCCCTTGCGGCCGGTACCCATGAATAAGACCAGAAGCTCTACGTCAGATAAAGCAGCGGGTCCTTTTGCCAGCAACCTTTCGCGAGGGCGTTCATCTTTGGGCCAGTCTTTAATTGCCATATCAGCAATTGTCGGGACGCACGAGTGGAGGCGCCATCAGAAGCGATCGCGATAGCGCGTCAGAATCTGGAGGGATGGATGCAGGTGCTATCCCCGGATTTGAATATCAATCTCTGAAAGCCTTGGGATGTCTGCGTCGCATCGTGAGTAACACTTCATGGGCAATCTGCCTCATACAAGCCAGCTCAGGGCGTCCCTTTAGGGGTGAAACCATGTCATTGCCATGAAAAACCCAGCCCAGCGAGCGAAGCTGATTTCTGACGTCGGTAGGCGTGTTGGCCTCAGGGCACGGAGAGTGCGTGTGATGGTGTGACTGCCTGCATATCGGGGAGGTTCGCGCGTGGGATTCACGATGCCAGTCGAAAGGAGCAAAGTTCCACGGTCCGCAGGCATAAGGTTTTTACACTCTGATCTCCCATGTTTTGTTCGGAGCACCCGCACGCCGCGGGGAGTACATAGTAGGGCGCTCTCAGCGGGTCTTTACGTCAGCGGCAAGAATGTGGCACATCAAACTTGATCGATTGAACTCCAATCACTGCATCAACAGCCTTACATACCGCGCATACAAGAAGCTCTGGTTCCGCGCCCGGCCCGTCGTCTCCTCCAACACCCCAGCTACCTGCAATCCATTGATGGCCTTCGCCGCAGTTGGAGCACTCACCTCCAGCACCTGCGCCGCACGATCAATGTTGATTCTCGGCATGGTGGGAAGCAGCTCGAACAACCGAAGCGTCGCCAACGTACTGGTACCCAGTGCAAGCACACGCTTCCGATCCTCGGCGATGCATGCGGCAAGGGCAACGATGCTGCTTTGCGCCTCATCAGCAGCGGCCTCCACGGCCTCCAGAAAGAAGCTCACCCAGCCTTCCCAGTCACCGTCATTTCGAATGGCGGAAAGCCGGTCGTAGTACATCCGCTGGTGTCGTTTCAGGTAACCAGACACATACAGCAACGGCTCGGGCATCAACTTCCACTCTTCCAACAGCATGGCGATGAGCAGGCGGCCGATACGTCCGTTGCCGTCCAGGAAGGGATGGATGGTTTCGAATTGCGCATGCACCAACGCCACGCGCACCAGGGGCGGCAACGTGTGCTCTGGCTGGTGGATAAAGTGTTCCAGCGCGCTGAGCGCGGGCCCCACTTCCTGCGCGGGCGGTGGAACGAAGCTCGCATTGCCTGGTCGGCTTCCACCAATCCAGTTCTGTGTAGTACGCACGGCCCCCGGCTGCTTGGTGGCGCCACGCACGCCCGTCATCAGCACCCGGTGGGACTCGGTCAGCAGCCGCAGTGATACCGGCAGACCGGTAGCGCTACGCAGCTGCTCGCGCGCGTAGTTGAACGCCAGCAGGTAATTCGTAACTTCTTCCACATCCTGGGCATTGGTCACCGTCATACCGGCTTCCTCATCCAGCACGTCGGTCAGTGTGGCCTGGGTGCCTTCCAGCTGCGAGGTAAGCAAGGCCTCCTTGCGGATGGCGGCATAGATCAGCCAGTTGCTGGAGGCCACCAGCCCGGCCATACCGGACAAGCGCGTCAACGCTACTTCGGCGCGGGCGTTCTGCTCCACGTACGCGGTGGGGGAAAGCGCCGGATCTCCGGGCGGGAGGGCGTGAGGCACGAACGCGTGAACGTTCTCGCCACCAACGGCGGTTGTGGCACAGGTCCCAGTGATGCGCGGCATGACAAGGTTCCTTTGGATACGGTTTCAGCTGCGAAAGAAACCTTTCCCAGCCGCGAGCGTTATTAAAGCATCCTTTTTTAACGACTAAAACCACGGAGTCACCTTCCGTTGTCGGCACCCTTGCTCAGGCAGTTCCATCTCCTGGGCAGGCCAACAATCAAGGGTGGCACCCGTGCACCCTCATGACCAAAAACACCCCCCTCATGCCCCTGGGGCATGAGCCGCCCGCACCCCATCAGGTAAGCTAATCGCCTCGGTTCGACAGGAACACCCAAGGTGGCTGACTCCCCCCAGGCTTCTCCGGCGTCCGCGCGCCCGTTGGAAGGCCAGAAGCTGTTGTTGTGCGTTGGTGGCGGGATCGCTGCCTACAAGTCGCTGGAACTGGTGCGCCGCCTGCGCGATGCCGGGGCCCAGGTGCAGGTCGCGATGACTGCCGGGGCCCAGCAGTTCGTCACCCCGCTGAGCTTCCAGGCACTGTCCGGCCAGCCGACCCGCACCACCCTGTGGGACAGCGCGGCCGAGCAGGCCATGGGCCATATCGAGCTGGCCCGCTGGGCCGACCGCATCGTGGTCGCCCCGGCCACCGCCGATCTGCTCGCGCGCCTGGCCAACGGCCACGCCGATGATCTGGTCACCACCCTGTGCCTGGCCACGACCGCGCCGCTGACCGTGTGCCCGGCGATGAACCACCGCATGTGGCTGCACCCGGCCACCCAGGCCAACATCGCCCTGCTGCGCGAGCGTGGTGCCCAGGTGATCGGGCCGGAAGACGGTCCGCTGGCCGAAGGCGAGTCCGGCCCCGGTCGGCTCACCGAACCGAACGCGATCGTGGCCGCGCTGGCCCGGCTGCACGCGCCGGCCCCCGCCGAGCCACCGGCGAGCAGTGAACTGAAGGGGCTGCGCGTGCTGATCAGCGCCGGCCCCACCTATGAAGATATCGACCCGGTGCGCTACGTCGGCAACCGCAGCAGCGGCAAGATGGGCTACGCGCTGGCCGCCGCCGCCGCCCGCCTGGGCGCGCAGGTGGTGTTGGTCAGTGGCCCGGTCCAGCTGGCCACGCCTGCCGGTGTGCAGCGCGTTGATGTGCGCTCGGCCGCGCAGATGCGCGAAGCGGTGCTCGGTGCGTTGCCGGCCGACATCTATATCGGTGCGGCCGCGGTGTCCGATTACACCCCGCGCCAGGTCGCTCCGCAGAAACTCAAGAAGACCGCCGATACCCAGAGCCTGACCCTGGAGCTGGTGCGCACCCCGGACATCCTGGCCGAGGTGGCCACGCAGACCAACGCGCTCAAGCTGGTGGTCGGCTTCGCCGCCGAAACCCACGATGTGGAGAAGTACGCGCGCGGCAAGCTGGTCGACAAGCGCCTGGATCTGGTGATCGCCAACCAGGTCGGGATCAGCACCGGCGGTTTCGAAAGCGATGAAAACGCGGCCACGGCCTACTGGCAGGGCGGCGAACAGGTGTTCCCCGGCACCTCCAAGGCTGTGTTGGCCGAACAACTGTTGTCCCTGATTGCCCAGAGGTTGCACGCATGACCATCGATTCCACCCTGCAGCCGTTGCAGGTCAAGCTGCTCGATCCGCGTTTCGGCGACGAATGGCCGCTGCCGGCCTACGCCACCGAGCACAGCGCCGGCCTCGATCTGCGCGCGGCGCTGGAGACCGAACTCACCCTGCAGCCAGGCGACACCGCGCTGATCCCCAGTGGCATCGCCATCCATATCGCCGACCCGAACCTGGCCGCCGTGGTGCTGCCGCGCTCCGGCCTGGGCCACCGCCACGGCATCGTGCTGGGCAACGGCACCGGCCTGATCGATGCCGATTACCAGGGCCCGCTGCTGATCAGCGCCTGGAACCGCGGCCGCGAGCCGTTCACGCTGCAGCCCGGCGATCGCATCGCCCAGCTGGTGGTGCTGCCCATTGCACGCGTGGCGCTTCAGGTAGTGGATACTTTCACCGACAGCGCCAGGGGAACGGGTGGATTCGGCCATACCGGGGTGCGCTGACAGGGGAGCGTCATGAGCAAGGCGAAGGCGGAAGGACGGCCGCGGTTGACCACAGGGCGCTCGGTGCCGCTGTTGGCCGTGCTGCTGGTGCTGTTGGCGGTCTGGTTCGGGTGGAGCGGTGTGCGCCAATGGCGCCAGGCCGCCGTCGGCGCCGAGCTTGAACACTCCCGCGACCAGGTGGTCGGGGGGCTGCAGACGGCGCTGACCGGTCAGCTCGGCAAGCTGGGCAAGGTGCTCAAGACCGAGCGCGTTGCCAGCGCACTGGCCAGCGGCAACGCACAAGGTGCGGCCGTCGCCATCCGCGAAGGCTGGCCCGGCGTGGAAGACGTCCAGATCCTCACGGCCGATCTTGATGCGGCGTACGCCGATCCGAAGGCCTTCGGTTACTCGCGCCTGGCCCTGCTCGAGGCGGCCATCGCCGATGACACACCCGTCGGTCGCGTGGTGCGCGATGCCGGCGGCCAGCGCCTCGGCCTGGCCGCGGCGGTGGAGCTGGGCCCGCAGGGGGCGGCCGTGGTCTACGTGCGGCAGCCGCTGCTGCGGCTGACCGGCATATTCGACCAGGTCGCCGTGCCGGGCGCCGGCTATCTCGCCCTGCGCCAAGGCAATCACAACGTGATTGAACAGGGCAGCCGCGGGCTGTCCGGCGGCGCTGAAGCGCTGGCACGTCCGATCGGCACCAGTGGCCTGCGCCTGTCGGCCGCGGTGCCGGACATCGAACCGGGCCCGTTGGGCCTGGGGGCGATCTCCAGTGCGATCGTGGCCGTGTTGTTGCTGCTGATTGCCGTGCTGCTGGTGCTGGGCAAAGGCAAGGTGCCGTTGCCGCGTCGCCGGGGTGCCGCCGACAGTGGTGCCGACGCCGGTCCCACCTTGAGTGAAAGTCTCGCCCAGGTACCGCTCGCGGTGGCCGCCGTCGAGAGCGTTGATGAAACAGCAGCGGCCGCGCCGCCGCCGGCCGTGCCGGGCGAGACCGTCGCGGCCGGGATCTTCCGCGCCTACGACATCCGCGGCATCGTCGGCCGCGAGCTGACCCCCAAGGTCGCCGCCCTGATCGGCCAGGCGATCGGTTCGGTGCTGCAGGTCCAGGGCCTGCGCGACATCGTGGTGGGGCGCGATGGACGCCTCTCCGGCCCCGAGCTCACCGCCGGCCTGATCGAAGGCCTGCGCCGCGCCGGCTGCAACGTCACCGATATCGGCCTGGCGCCGACGCCGGTGGTGTACTTCGCCAGCTACCACCTGCGCGCCGGCAGCTGCGTGGCGGTGACCGGCAGCCACAACCCGCCGGACTACAACGGCTTCAAGATCGTGGTCGGCGGTGAAACGCTGTCCGGCGATGCGATCACCGAGCTGTACCACCGCATCCGCGATGGTCAGCTGCACGTGGCCCCCGAGCCGGGCAGTTTCCAGACCCGCGACGTCAATGCCGACTACATCCAGCGCATCGCCGATGACGTGCAGCTGGATCGCCCGCTCAAGGTGGTCGCCGACGCGGGCAATGGTGTGGCCGGCGAGCTTGCCCAGCCGCTGCTGGAAGCGATCGGTGCGGAGGTCATTCCGCTGTACTGCGATGTGGACGGCACCTTCCCGAACCACCATCCGGACCCGAGCGACCCGCGCAATCTGGAAGACCTGATCCAGACCGTGAAGCGCTTCGATGCGGATATCGGCCTGGCCTTTGATGGCGACGGCGACCGTCTCGGCGTGGTCACCCGCGAAGGCAGGATCATCTACGCCGATCGCCTGCTGATGCTGTTCGCCGCCGATGTGCTGATGCGCAACCCGGGCGCGCTGGTGATCTACGACGTGAAGTGCAGCGGCAAGCTCTCCGATTACGTGCTGCGCAACGGTGGCAGCCCGCTGATGTGGAAGACCGGCCATTCGCTGATGAAGGCGAAGATGCGCGAAACCGACGCCGAGCTGGCGGGCGAGATGAGCGGGCACTTCTTCTTCAAGGAACGCTGGTTCGGCTTCGACGATGGCCTGTACGCCGCCGCGCGCCTGCTGGAGATTCTGGCCCAGCGCGAAGAGAGCCCCTCGGAGGTGTTGGACGAACTGCCCGACAGCGTCTCCACCCCGGAGTTGAAGGTGCCGGTGGACGCGGGCACCCCGCACGCGCTGGTGTCGCTGTTCGTGTCCTCGGTGCAGGTGGAGGACTCGCCGTTCGCCGGCGCGCGCCTGTCCACCATCGACGGCCTGCGTGCCGATTTCCCCGATGGCTGGGGCCTGGTGCGCGCGTCCAACACGACCCCGGTGCTGGTGCTGCGTTTCGAGGCCGATGACGAGGCGGCGCTGGAGCGCATCAAGGCCCTGTTCCGCGCGCAGCTGCAACCGCTGCTGCCGGGTGTGGACCTGGGCTTCTGACTGGCATGGGTACCGACCAACGGTCGGTACCTAGCCCTTGAACCGCAGCCCCACGCCGGGCTCGGTGAACAGATAGCGCGAATCCAGCGCCGAATCGCCCAGCTTGTGGCGCAGCTTGCCAACCAGAATCCGCAGGTAATGCGTGTCGTGCTGGTGCGTCGGCCCCCAGATGTCCTGCAGGATCTGCGGCTGGGTCACGACCCGCCCGGCATTGCGCAGCAGCAGTGACAACAACGCGTACTCCTTGCGTGTCAGTGCCACCGGCGCACCCTCCAGATGTACTTCGCGCCGCACCAGGTCGATATGCAGGTGCCCATCATCGAACTGGGGCAGCACGCCCTCGCTGGAGACCGTGCGCGAGCGCAGCAGGGCACGCACGCGCGCCATCAGCTCCTGCGTGCCGAACGGCTTGGTCACGTAGTCGTTGGCGCCGGCATCCAGCGCCCGCACCTTCTCGGTCTCGCTGGCGCGCACGGTCAGCATGATCACCGGCACCTGGCTCCACTGACGCAGCTCGCCCAGCACGTCATGGCCTTCCATGTCGGGCAGGCCGATATCCAGGATCACCAGGTCCGCCCCTTCGCCGACCAGCGCTTCCAGCCCGGCCTGGCCGGTGGCGGCCTGGGACACGCGGTAGCCCTGCGCGCGCAGGCTGATCTCCAGGAAGCGCCGGATCTGCGCTTCATCGTCGATCACCAGCACACGCGCCGGGGGCACGCCGTGGGAAGCCTCAGGAATCATCGGTGTCATCGGCAGGGTGGGGCTGCAGCAAGGGCAGGGTGATGCGGATCAGGGTACCGCGTCCGTCGCGGCCCGGCAGCGCCTGCACGCTGCCGCCATGCGCCCCGATCATGCCCTGGCAGATGGTCAGGCCCAGGCCGGTGCCATGCCGGCCGCGGTCGCCGCGCTCCACGCTGTAGAACATGTCGAAGATGCGCGCCCGCTCGTCGTCGGGAATACCGGGGCCGGCATCGAGCACGTCGATGCGCAATTCGCCCTCGATCAGCCGCGCCTGCACCTCCACCGCCGCACCGGGTGGGGAGAACTTGGCCGCGTTCTCCATCACGTTGAACACCGCCTGCTCGACCAGCGCCGGATGCACCCAGATCGGCGCCAGTTCAGCGGGAATATCCAGCTTGAGCAGCACGTCGGGCTGATAGCGCTGCAGGCGGCGCGCGGCCGAACCGACCAGCTCATCCACGCCGATCCAGTCGCGGTTGATCTGCAGGCCGTCATGGCCGAGCCGGGTCATGTCCAGCAGGTTCTGGATGTAGCGGTCCAGGCGCTCGCCTTCGACCAGGATGGTATCCAGCAGGGCGCGCCGGTCACTGGCATCCATCGCATCGGCGTAGCTGGAGAGGCTGTCGGCCGAGCCGATCATCGCCGCCAGCGGCGAGCGCAGGTCATGCGACACCGAGGACAGCAACGCCGAGCGCAGCCGCTCGGTCTCGTTGCTCACGTGCGCCTTCTCCAGATCGGCCACCAGCTGGGTGCGCAGCGCAGCCTGCGCGATATCGTCCACCATCGCCTCGGCCAGCTGGCGCTGCTCGGGCGTGAGCCGCGGCGCCTCGCGCGGGAAGCGCATGCCGGCCACGCCGATCGCCCGGTCGTCGCCGTCCAGCAGCGGCAGGAACCACCAGCCGGCACCGGCCAGCGTATCGGTGAAGCGCCCGCTGGGCTGGCCGTGCCGGTGCGCCCAGTCGGCCGCGGCCAGATCCGTATCACCTGGCGCGGCGCTGCCACTGGCGCTGGTGTACTGCCCGATGCGCAGCCACGCCGGGGCATCCATCGCCTGCTCCAGCGCTTCGCGGCCGGCCTGCGCGACCTGCTCGTTGCTGGGCGCACTGGCCAGCTGCCGGCCCAGTGCCTGGCGCGCATGCGCGTGCCGGTTGGCGGCGCGCAATGCGACCACCTGCATGCGCAGGCGCGAGGCCAACCGCCCTGCCACCAAGGCGGCGGCAAGGAACAGGAAGACCGTGATCACGCCCTGCCGCGCGCTGATCGCGAAGGTGAAGCGCGGCGCGATGAAGAAGAAGTTGTAGGCGAGGAAACACAGCGCGGCGGCGATCACCGCCGCACTGGTGCGGCTGCGCGCAGCGACCATCACTACCGCCACGATGAAGACCATCGACAGGTCGTACAGCCCGATCCAGCGTTCGGCGACCAGCGCCACCAGGCAGGCGGCCGCAGTGGCCCCCACTGCCAGCAGCGCATCCTTGCCGGCGCTGCGGCTGGGTATCGACAGCCCGGACCGGCGTGCCCGCGCACGTGCCTGTGGTGTACCGATGATGGTGATCTCGAAATGCGCGCCGCGTCGGATCAGCTGCTGGGTCAGCGTGCGGTTGAGCATGCGTGCCAGCGGCCGCTCGCGTGTGCGGCCCAGCACCAGCGTGGAGACACCGTTGTGTGCGGCATGGTCCAGCAGCGCATCGGCGATGCTGGAGCCATGCAGCAGCTCCGCTTCACCCCCGAGGCGGCGGGCCAGGGCGAAGGCGGCATCGATCTCGCGCCGGGTCTGCTCGTCGTGCGCGCGCGCCTGCACCGTCACCACCGTCCACGGCGCATCGCGCCGCTCGGCGATGCGCCGGCCGACCCGCACCAGGTACTCGCTCTGGCCGCCGCCATCGATCGCCACCAGCACCCGCCGGCGCAGCGGCAGGTTGCCTTCGCCGCGCGCGGCACGGGTTTCGCGCAGGCTGCTGTCCACGCGATCGGCGGCCTCCTGCATGGCCAGCTCGCGCAGCGCGGTCAGGTTGGCCGGCGAGAAGAACGCCTGCAACGCCTGCGCCGCCTGCTCCGGCACGTAGACCTTGCCCTGCTGCAGCCGCTCGATCAGTTCGCGCGGCGGCAGGTCCACCAGCACGATGTCGTGCAGGCGGTCGAGCACCGCATCGGGCACGGTCTCGCTGACCCGCACCCCGGTGATCCGCATGACCACGTCGTTGAGGCTTTCCAGATGCTGGATGTTGACCGTCGTCCACACGTCGATGCCGGCATCCAGCAGCTCCATCACGTCCTGCCAGCGCCGCTCGTGGCGACTGCCGGGCACGTTGCGATGCGCCAGTTCGTCCACCAGCACCAGCGCCGGGCGACGTGCCAGCACCGCGTCCAGGTCCATCTCCTCCAGTGCGTGCTGTTGATACTCGCGCTGCAGCAACGGCACCTGCGGCAGGCCCGCCAGCAGCGCCGAGGTCTCGGCGCGACCGTGGGTTTCCACCAGCCCGATCACCACATCCACGCCGCGGCGCAGCTGCTCATGCGCGCGGGTGAGCATGCTGAAGGTCTTGCCCACGCCCGGCGCCGCACCCAGGAACACGGTGAGTTTGCCGCCGGCTTCGCGCTGCAGGGTGTCGACCAGGGCGTCGGCCTGGCGGGTACGGGAGTCGCTCATGGGCGGGGATTGTGCGCCGGTTCGCGCGATCCCGGCATCACGGTCGCGCCTTGAGATCATCCAGCGCCAGGTTCAACGTCATCACGTTGACCCGCGGCTGGCCGAACACGCCCCATTGCGGGCCCCGGGTATTGGCCTGCACCAACGCGGCGACGCGCTCTACCGGCAGGCTACGGCTGCGTGCCACCCGGGCAATCTGCACCTGCGCGGCGGCCGGGGAGATCTCCGGGTCCATGCCGGCGCCGGACTGGGTCACCAGATCGCCGGGAACCTGGACGGCAGGCACGCCTTCGCGTGCGGCCACCGCAGTGATCGCCGCCTGCACCCGTTGCTGCAGCGCCGGGTTGCTGCGCGCCATGTTGCTGCCGGCGGCGGCCATCGGATCGTAGTTGGCCGCCGACGGCCGCGCCTGGAAGTAGCCGTCGCCCACGAACGGTTGGGCGATCAACTGCGAACCGCGTACCTGTCCATCCCGGATCAGCAGGCTGCCATCGGCCTGCGCCGGAAACAGCAGCCGACTTACGCTGGTGGTGGCCATCGCGTAGGCCAGGCCGAGCAGCAGCAGGCTGCTTATGCCGAGCACGAGGGCCGGGCGCCAGGCGCTGTCCTGCTGCAGCTGGGTAGGGGCAGCAGCGCGGCTGCGCGCGGAACGGGGAACGGACGTAGCAAGCGAGCGGTTCATGCGCCGAATACCGAGACAAGGAAGAGGTCGATCACTTTGATGGCCGCAAACGGCAGCAGCACGCCGCCCAGGCCGTACACCAGCATGTTCCGGCGCAGCAGCGCCGTGGCGGTGGCCGGGCGGAAGCGCACTCCACGCAACGCCAGCGGAATCAGCGCCGGGATCACCAGGGCGTTGAAGATCAGTGCCGCCAGCACTGCATTGCGCGGGCTGGACAGGTGCATCACGTTCAACGCCGCCATCGCCGGCAGCGTCGAGGCGAACAGCGCCGGCAGGATCGCGAAATACTTGGAGACATCGTTGGCCAGCGAGAAGGTGGTCAGCGCACCGCGCGTGATCAGCTGCTGCTTGCCCACTTCAACGACCGCCAGCAGCTTGGCCGGATCCGAATCCAGGTCGACCATGTTGCCGGCCTCCTTGGCCGCCTGCGTACCGGAGTTCATCGCCAGCCCGATGTCGGCCTGGGCCAGTGCCGGTGCATCGTTGGTGCCGTCGCCGACCATCGCCACCAGCCGCCCACCGGCCTGCTCGGCCCGAATGCGGGCCAGCTTGTCTTCGGGGCGGGCCTCGGCGATGTAATCGTCCACGCCGGCCTCGGCCGCGATCGCCGCAGCGGTGAGCGGGTTGTCGCCGGTGATCATCACCGTGCGGATGCCCATCGCGCGCAGCTGCGCGAACTTCTCGCGCATGCCGTGCTTGACCACGTCCGACAGCTCGATCACGCCCAGCACATGGCGGCCTTCGCACACCACCAGCGGTGTCGCACCGTTGCGTGCCACCTGTTCCACGCGTCCGGTCAGCTCCGACGGCACCGTGCCGCCCAGCGCACGCACATACGCGGTGATCGCATCGGAGGCGCCCTTGCGGATGCGGCGGCCGCCGTCCAGATCGACGCCGGACATGCGGGTCTGCGCACTGAAGGCCAGATAGTCCGCATGGTCCGGCTCGGCCGTCGTGCAGCCCTGCTCACGCGCCAGCCGCACCACCGACTTGCCTTCCGGGGTCGGGTCGGCCAGCGAGGAGAGCAGCGCCGCCTCGCGCAGCTGGCTGGCGTCGATACCGGCAAGGGCATGGAAATGCGTGGCCTGGCGGTCGCCGTAGGTGATGGTGCCGGTCTTGTCGAGCAGCAGCACGTCCACATCGCCAGCCACTTCCACCGCCTTGCCGGACTTGGCCAGCACGTTGGCGGCCAGCGCACGGTTCATGCCGGCGATGCCGATGGCCGGCAGCAGGCCGCCGATGGTGGTCGGGATCAAACACACCAGCAGCGCGATCAGCAGCAGCGGATCGACCTGTACGCCCACGAAGGCGCCGATCGCCGGCAGCGTCGCCACCACCACCAGGAAGGTCAGCGTCATCGCCGCCAGCAGCAGGGTCAGGGCAACCTCGTTCGGGGTCTTCTGGCGGTTCGCGCCTTCCACCAGCGCGATCATCCGGTCCAGGAAGCTGTGGCCCGGCTCGGCGGTGATGCGCACGATGATCTGGTCGGAAAGCACCTTGGTGCCGCCGATCACACCACTGCGGTCGGTACCGGCCTCGCGCAGCACGGGCGCCGATTCACCGGTTACCGCCGCTTCGTTGATCGTGGCCAGGCCCTGCACGATCTCGCCATCGGCCGGGATCAACTCGCCGGCACTGACAATCACGTGATCGCCCGGGCGCAGTTCGGCCGCCGGGACCTGGGTTTCACTGGCCCCGGCATGCGCGGCGGCCAGCCGGCGCGCGGTGAGGTCCTGGCGGGCACGCCGCAGCGAGGCCGCCTGGCCGCGGCCACGCGCTTCGGCGACAGCCTCGGCGAAGTTGCCGAACAGCACGGTCAGCAGCAGGATCGCGGTGACCGCCAGGCCGAAGCCCAGCGGCGCATTGCCGCTCAGCGTCACCAGTGCGCTGACCACCGTGCCGACCATCACCACGGCCATGACCGGGCTGTGCAGCAGGTGCCGCGGCGAGAGCTTGATCACGGCATCGCGCAGGGCGCGGCGCCAGCCGGCGCCGTCCAGCAGGCGCTGGCGGCGGTGGGAAGAAACGTTCAACGGGTACGTACTCATGGGAGGCGGTCTCAGTGCAGCGTCAGCGACAGGTGGTCGGCCACCGGGCCAAGGACCAGCGCCGGCATGAACTGCAATACGGTGAGGATGACGATCAGCGCGATCAGGGTCAGCGCGAAGGTCGGGGTTTCAATCTGCAGCGTGCCGGCCGATTCCGGCGCCCGCCGCTTGGCCGCCAGCTGCGCGGCCACGATCAACGGGATCACCAGCACGGGGTAGCGACCCAGCAACAGCACCAGGGTGCAGCTCAGGTTCCACCACACCGTGGCATCGCCGAGGCCCTCAAAGCCCGAGCCGTTGTTGGCGAACGCCGAGGTGTACTCGTAGAACACCTGGCTGATGCCGTGGAAGCCGGGGTTGGAGGTGCCGGTGATCGACGGGATCGCCAGGGTCAGCGCGGTGAAGCCCAGGATGGTGATCGGCTGCAGCAGCACCAGCAGCGCAAGCAGGCGCACCTGCGGCGTTTCCAGCTTGCGGCCGAACAGTTCCGGGGTGCGGCCGGTCATCAGCCCGGCCAGGAACACGCCCAGCAGCAGGTAGACGATGAACTGCTGCAGGCCGCAGCCGATGCCACCCCAGATCGCATTGACCAGCATATTGACCATCGGTACAGCCCCGGCCAGCGGGCTGAGCGAGTCATGCATGCCGTTGACCGAACCATTGGATACCTGCGTGGTGATCGCGGCCCACAGCCCCGTGCCATCGGCACCGAAGCGCACTTCCTTGCCCTCCATCAGCAGCGGGCTGGCCGTCGTGGCCGAGTGACCTTCCAGCCACACGGTGGCGGCGATCGACACGCTGGACATCGCCAGCATGCAGCCGAACACCAGCCCGGCCAGGCGCCTGCGTCCGGTGAACGCGCCGAGCATGAAGATCACCGCGATCGGGATCAGCAGGATGCCGATCAGTTCCAGCGCATTGGACAGCGGGGTCGGGTTCTCCAGCGGCATCGCGCTGTTGGGGCCGTACCAGCCACCGCCATTGGTGCCCAGCTGTTTGGCCGCGACCATCGCCGCGACCGGGCCGAGCGGAATCTTCTGCGTGTCCACGCCGGCCGCGGCATCGATCGGCGTGGCCTGCGGACCACCAGCGAACGTGGCGGGCACGCCCTGGCTGGTCAGCAGCACCGCCCACAACAGGCACAGCGGCAGCATGAAGCGCACGCACGCGCGCACCACATCGGCGTAGTAGTTGCCCACATCGACACGGCGGTCCGCACTGAGCAGCGCGGCCTGGTCAGCCGGCACGTCCTCAGGGCGCGCACTGAACAGTGCACGCAGGGTGGCCACCACCAGCGCCAGGCCCATCATCGGCGTCACCACCTGCAGCCCGGTGATCGCGGTCATCTGCGCGAAGTAGGACAGCTGCGCCTGGCCGGAATAGTGCTGCTGGTTGGTGTTGGTCAGGAACGACACCATCGTGTGCAGCGCGGTATCCCAGCGCATGTTGGGAATCTGGTCGGGATTGAACGGCAGCCAGGCCTGGGTCATGAAGACGGCCTGCACCAGCACCGCGATCACCACGTTGCTGAGCAGGAAGGCACCCACGTAGCCACGCCAGGACATGCCGCGCGCCGGGTTCACCCCGAGCAGCCGGTACAGCGGTTTTTCAATCCACCCGAACAGCGCGTCCCCGCGCATCGGGCCACCGCGCATCACCCGGGCCAGGTACAGCCCCAACGGAAAGGCCAGCACGATGCTGGCCAGCAGGATCAACAGGATCTCGGTCATGGTCGGCTCCGGTCAGAAGGTTTCGGGCCGAAGCACGACGTACAACAGATAGGCGGCGGCAACGAGCACCAGCACGCCGCACAGCAGGGAAAGCCAGGCAGACATGGTCGTGACCTCAAACGCGGGAAAGGGAGCGCGCGGTGCACGGGGCACCGGCGGGAACGACAGGCAGATACAGGCGCATGGGACGTCCAGGTGGAACCACTCCACGTCAAGCGCTCATGGTCTGCCTGCCCGGCATAAACGCTCCACGCCCGAAACCGGCGACTCCCGTAAAAAGTGCATAAAAAGGTGCGTCTTTGGTGCGAACGTTACGCCCCGCAGCGACCGGCAGGCCCCTCGGCAAATGTCCCCCGGCCGCCGCCTGCCGGCGACGGCCTCCTCCTTGATTTTGCCCAGGGGCCTACCCACCGCTACGGGGCTCGCATGTGGTGCGCGTGCTGCAACCCAGGGCTTTCAGTGCGGCGCCAGTGGTCTGGATACGCGGGTCGCGATGCCCTTGTGGGCGAAATCAAGGAGGAGGGGACGGCCACAGGCCGGCGCCGGGGGACATTCGCCGGCAAGGGCATCGCGGCCCGCCGCCCGACCAACCCACCGCCCCCGCGTCCGCGTCCGCAACAGTTCACAGCAAGCTTCATGCCCGCGATGCGGAGCGTAGAAAAACCAAAAAGGCGACCCAAAAGGCCGCCTTCGTTTCAACGCAATCGCACATCCACCCTTACCCGCGCGGATCGCTCCCCACACCCTTCAGCAACCGATAACGCTGCAGCGTGCTCTCGATCTCCACATCCAGCGCCTGGCGCTGCTGCTCGAACGACGCCTGCATGCGCCGCTGCGCCACCAGCTCGGCATGCCGCTCACGGATGCGCTCGGCCTGCTTGTCCGGCACCGGCTGCCCATCCAGCTCGCGGTTGCCCGCGCTGGCCAGCAGCGTGACCAGCGCATCACGCACGCTGGCCACGTTATAACTGGCGGTGTGGATGTTGTTGTCCAGGATCCCGCTGCGCTCGGCGAACACCCGGCGCAGGTCGTCCTCGTTCTCGTACGTGGCCAGCATGGCCTGCTCGGTGCGCTGGCGGGTCTGCTCGGCCGCCAGGTCCAGGCGCTGCTGCGCGGCCTGCGCAGCAGCGTCGGCGCGTTCCTCGTCGGTCAACGCGCGCTGCACTTGCCCACTGCGCATGCCGCTGCGCAGGTTGAACTCCTCGCGCGCGCTGTTCACCGCCTCCTGGGGCAGGGCATCACTGCAGATCCGCTCGCTGCCCTTGTTCCAGCAGTACAGCTTCTTCGGCGTCGCATCGGCCGTGCGCTTCTGCGCCTGGGCAGGCAACAGCGGCACGGCCAGCAACAGGCCGACAACGGTGAACGTGGCAAACCTGGACATGGTGAAAGCCCCCTGCTCTCAACGCGTAGGACGGCTGCCGTAGCGGGAACGATAGTCCTCCAGCGGCTGCCGGTAGCCGACAAGTTCCGGATTTCCGGAGGCAAAATCAAGCAGGTCGGCCAGCGTGGCCACGGCGACCACCGGAATGCCGGCTTCTTCGGCCACGGCCTGCGCGGCCGAACGGCGGTCGGTTTCCGAGGCGATCTCCTGGCGGTCCAGTGCGACCACGATGCCGGCCGGGGTGCCACCGGCGCCCTTGATGATCGCCAGCGCTTCGCGGATCGCGGTGCCGGCGGTGATCACGTCATCCACGATCAGCACGCGCTTGCCATTCATGTCGGCGCCGATCAGGTTGCCGCCTTCGCCGTGGTCCTTGGCTTCCTTGCGGTTGAACGACAGCGGCAGGTCGCGGCCGCGCTGGGCGAATTCACAGGCGGTCGCGGTGGCCAGCGGAATGCCCTTGTAGGCGGGGCCGAACACGACGTCGAACTTCAGCCCGGTCGCTTCCACGGCATCGGCGTAGCAGGCCGCCAGCTGGGACATGCGCGCGCCGGAATCAAACCGGCCGGCATTGAAGAAATAGGGGCTCAGACGGCCGGACTTCAGGGTGAACTGGCCGAAACGCAGGGCATCGGCGGTCAGGGCCAGTTGCAGGAAACGGTGGCGATGGTCGCTCATCAAGACTCAATTCAATTCATTTGGAGCGCAAATCCTAATGCATGCCCGCACTTTTCCGCTCGCCGGCCCCTGCGGCCCGGTGTCGCATGGGGCGGTGCGACAACCTGCAAAGGCCCCGGCGCGCGGTAATCGCGTCCGTTTCCAGCCAGCCCCTGCAAGGGCCGAAACGGTATGCTCTTGCGGGTATCGTTCCAGACCCGGGTCCTCATGCGCATCATCAGTTTCAACGCCAATGGCATCCGTTCCGCCGCCACCAAGGGCTTTCTCGAGTGGTTCCGCGCCCAGGACGCCGACGTCCTGTGCATCCAGGAAACCAAGGCCCAGGAAGACCAGCTGACCGACCCGATGTTCCGCCCGGACGGCCACCACTGCTTCTACCGCGACGCCATCACCAAGAAGGGCTACAGCGGGGTCGCCATCTACAGCAAGCGCGAGCCGGACCAGGTGATCACCTCGCTGGGCTGGGCCCCGTTCGACGATGAAGGCCGTTACATTGAGGCGCGCTACGGCAACCTCAGCGTGGTCTCCTTCTATATCCCCTCGGGCAGCTCGGGCGATCTGCGCCAGGGCTTCAAGTACGAAGTGATGGAATGGCTGCGCCCGATCCTGGCCGGCTGGCTGGCCAGTGGCCGCGACTACGTGCTGTGCGGCGACTGGAACATTGTGCGGTCCGCGCTGGACATCAAGAACTGGAAATCCAACCAGAAGAACTCCGGCTGCCTGCCGCCCGAGCGCGACTGGCTCAACGGCCAGTGCGTGGATGCCGACCAGGCGCTGGATATCGCCGCCGGCCAGGGCTGGACGGATGGCTACCGCCTGCTGCACCCGCAGGGCGAGGACTACACCTGGTGGAGCAACCGCGGCCAGGCGCGCGCCAATAACGTCGGTTGGCGCATCGATTACCAGTTCGTCAGCCCGGGCCTGCGCGAGCGCCTGCGCAGCTGCTCGGTCTATCGCGATGAGCGCTTCTCCGACCATGCCCCGTTCACGGTGGACTACGCCCCATGAGTGATGCGGTCGCCAAGCCGCGCCGTCCCTGGCAACGGGTGCTGGCCAACCTGCGCCAGCGCAAGGTGCTGGCTATGCTGCTGCTGGGCTTCAGTTCCGGCCTGCCGATCTACCTGGTCGGCAACACGCTCGGCTTCTGGATGCGCAAGGAAGGCATCGAGCTGACCACCATCGGCTTCCTGTCGTGGGTGGGCCTGGCCTACTCGATGAAGTTCCTGTGGGCCCCACTGGTGGACAAGGTCAACGCGCCGCTGCTGGGGCGCTTCGGCCGCCGCCGTGGCTGGATGCTGTTGTCCCAGCTGGTGGTGGCCCTGGCGCTGGTGGGCATGGCGCTGGTCCAGCCCAAGGGCGGTCATTTCGTCTTCCTGGGCATCGCCTGGGAGCACCTGGTGGTGTTCGGGGTCATGGCCACCGTGGTGGCGTTTGCGTCCGCAACGCAGGACATCGTCATTGATGCCTGGCGCATCGAGATTGCCGAGAACAGTGAACAACTCGGGCTGCTGACTTCCTCGGCTGCGCTGGGCTATCGCACCGCGCTGCTGGTTACCGATGCGCTGATCCTGCTGATCGCGGCCCGCGTTGGCTGGCAGATTTCGTATGAAATCATGGCCGGGCTGATGGCATTGGGTGTCGTAGCCGTGGTGATGGCAAAAGAGCCAGCGCGTGCGCAGCTGGCGGTGCAGACCCAAGCAGCTGCGTTGTGGACGCCACGCGGCCTGTTTGACGCACTGGTTGGACCGTTCGTGGCCTTCCTGCGCGAACACCGCAGTGGCGCGATCCTGATCCTGCTGGCCATCAGCATCTACCGCATGGCCGACTTCATCATGGGCCCGATGGCTAACCCGTTCTATGTGGACTTGGGGCTGGCCGAGGAGACTGTGGGCGCGGTGCGCGGCTCGGTCGGGCTGGTCGCCACCTTCATCGGTATTGCCGCTGCCGGTTTGGTATCGGTGCGTTGGGGCGTACTCGCCACCTTGCTCGTCGGCGCAGTGCTGGGCCCGGCCTCCAACCTCGCTTTTGCGTGGCTGGCCTATGTCGGCCCGGACCCGACCAGCTTCGCCATCGCCATGGCCATCGACAACATCTCCGGCGGCTTCGCCGGCACGGCGTTGATTGCCTACATGTCCAGCCTGACCAGCATCGGCTACACCGCCACCCAGTACGCCTTGTTGAGTTCGTTTTACGCAATGCCGGGCAAGGCATTGAAAGGACTCTCCGGCTGGGCGGTGCAGTCGCTGGCTCAGGGCCGCACCCTACTGGAAGGCTATGCGCTGTTCTTCACCGGCACCGCGTTGATCGGCATCCCGGTAGTGATTCTGTGTGCGTTGTTGATCCGGCAGCAACGCCGACGCACCCCGGCGATTTGAGGCTCCGTTGCTGGCGGCCCCCCACTGCGCCATGATCCATCAAGTTGTGCCGCGGGGATGGCGGCGCGCCAACGGGGAGAACGATGGCTGATCTACTGCTGCGGGAGGTGGACCCGCTGTTGCTGGAACGTATCCGCCGCATTGCGGTTGCGCGCGGATGGACCCGCGAGGACACCTGCGTGGCGCTGCTGGAACAAGGCCTGTTCGCCAGCGAACTGGAGGTCCGCAGCGGCTTCCACGATCCCGAGGTCGACGCGCTGGCCGATGCCATCGCCGCCCTGCAGGCGTTGCCGGACGCGCAGGGGCTGTAACGGCGGCACGCCGCGAATGGCGCATCGGCGATCACCGCCGCACGCAGCGCCCCCCGCCGTGGCCCCTCAGCCCAGGTGGATCGCCCCGAGAATCCGCGGCCCCCGCGCGCCACTGACGCTCGGCAGGTTGCCCGGCAGCCCGGCCAGCGTGCGCTGTGCCAACCAGGCGAACCCCATCGCCTCCAGATAATCCGGATCCAGCCCGTGCACCGCGCTGGACTCGATCACCACGCCCGGCAGACGCGCGCCGAGGCGCCGCAGCAGCTGCGGGTTGCGCACGCCACCGCCGCAGACCAGCACCCGCTTCGCACCCGGCAGGTGCGCCAGCAGCGCATCGGCCACGGTGGCGGCGGTCAGTTCCAGCAGGGTGGCCTGCACATCCGCGCCCGACACCTGCCCCTCGCCGAGCTGCGCCTGCGCCCAGTCCAGGTGGAACTGCTCGCGCCCGGTGCTCTTCGGCGGCGGCAGCGCGAACCACGGATCGGCCAGCCAGCGCGCCAGCAGCGCGGCATCCACCTGGCCACTGGCCGCGAACGCGCCGTCGGCATCGAACGGTTCGCCGCGATGGCGCTGGCACCACGCATCCATCAGCGCATTGGCCGGGCCGGTATCGAAACCGCGCGGTGTGCCCTCGCGCGGAATCAGGGTGAGATTGCCAATGCCGCCCAGGTTGAGCACGGCACGGTCTTCCTCGCTGTCCCCCAGCATCGCCAGGTGGAAAGCCGGCATCAGCGGCGCCCCATGGCCGCCGGCGGCGACATCGCGGCGGCGGAAATCGGCCACGGTGGTGATGCCGGTCAATTCGGCGATGCGGTTGGCATCGCCGATCTGCATCGTGAAGGCGGGGTCGGCCAGCGGCCGATGGCGCACGGTCTGCCCATGCGAGCCGATCGCCTGCACCTGGGTGCGGTCGATGCGCGCGCTGTCCAGCAGGCGGTTGGCGGCCGCGGCGAACGTGATCCCGACCTGGGCATCAAGGCGGCCCAGTGCATCAAGCGAGGTGATGGTGCCGCCTTCTCCCAGTGCGATCAGCTCGGCGCGGATGGCCGGGTCCCAGTCGTGGGTCAGGCCATGGACGAAGCGGCAACCGCCCTCGGCGGGGAACTGCACCAGCGCGGCATCGATGCCGTCGGCGCTGGTGCCGGACATCAGGCCCAGGTAGAGCGGGGTGGTGGGGTCAACAGCAGCGGTCATGGTCAGGCGGTCCAACGGGTTGCGTGCAGCTTCCGCGCAACCCGTTGCCGCCGTCAATCGCAGCGATCAGCCGCGAGTGGATTTGACCGGCTTGCCGGCCTTCGCCGTGGCCGTATCGGTGGCCTTGGCATCCGGTGCCGGGCTGGCATCGGCGTAGATCAGCTTTTCCATGCCCTGGATACGCGCCAGGGCCGGGGCGGTCTGCGCCCGGAAGGCCGCCAGCTCGGCGCCCTGCAGCGGCTCCGGCGGCGGCATCGTCACCGACAGTGGATTGCGGTGCACGCCGTTGACGCGGAATTCGTAGTGCAGGTGCGGGCCGGTCGCCAGGCCGGTCGAGCCGACATAGCCGATCACCGTGCCCTGCGCCACGCGCTGGCCGGTCTTGATCTTGCCGAAGCGCGACATGTGCCCGTACAGCGTGGTGTGGCCGCGGCCATGATCCAGGATCACCACGTTGCCGTAACCGCGCTGGGTCCCGGCGAACTGCACGCGGGCATCGCCAGCGGCCATGATCGGGGTGCCGGTGCGCGCGGCGTAATCCACGCCCTTGTGCATGCGCATCTTGCCCAGCACCGGGTGCTTGCGCGCGCCGAAGCTCGAGCTCAAGCGCGCGAACTGGATCGGCATGCGGATGAAGCTCTTCTTCAGCGGCCGGCCGCTGGCATCGAAGTACTCGGATTTGCCGTTGCGGTCGAAGCGGAAGCCGCTGTAGGTCTTGCCGCCCGAGCTGAAGGTCGCCGCGAGGATCTTGCTGGTGTCCACCTTCTCGCCTTCGCGCCAGGTTTCATCCAGCACCACGCTGAAGCGGTCGCCCGGCTGCAGGTCCTTGGAGAAGTCGATGTCGTACTTGAAGATCTCGTCGGTCATCGTCGCAATCGCCGAGGGCGACAACCCCGCCTTGCGCGCGGCGGCATACAGCGAGCTGGTGATCTCGCCACTGGCGACCACGCGCCGGGTCGAGCTCTCGCGCTTGCTCACCGTTTCGGTGATCTTGTCGCCGGCCAGGGACAGCTCCACACGGTTGTCGGCATCGCGGTCGAAGCGGATCGTGCGCAGCTCACCGGACAGCGGCAGGTCGAAGGCGATCTCCGCCCCCGGGCGCAGCTTGGTCAGCGATTCGCGCACACCGGGGTGCTCCAGCACCTGGTGCATCACCGTGGCCGGGATACCGGCCTGGTCGAAGAGGTTGCTCAGGGTCTGGCCGCGCTGGACGCGCAGTACCTGCCAGCTGTCGCCGGGGGTCTGCTGCTGGCGTTCCAGCGACAGCGGCGGCAACGGCAGCGCCAGGGTCGAATGGCTGACCGAGTAGGGCGAGTCGATGGTGTGCGAGAAGCCGGGGACGATCGTGGCCACCAGGGCGCCGATGGTGGCGAACAGGCTGGCGTGCATCCAGTGGCGGCGGGTCCAGCGCTGGTTGAAGGCCGCGGGAAGATGCTGTTTGAGCTTCCGATGGAGGGCGGTGTCGTGGAGGACGTGGAGACGTTCCTTGAAGCGCTGCTTGCGCGCGCGGCCTTGATCGGAATTGAGCATCGTCGGTCTGTTCCTGGCTGGCCCGGGAGCGCGGGCCCAAACGTCGGTAACATAGACAGGTATAAATACCGCGTCAAACCCTTGTGCCTATTGGCTTTTGTGAAGCACCTGCGGTTAACTTGTACTTAACGTCATTCATATAAATAAGGCATTGCCGGGAGTTGTCACGTGTCCTCGATTGAAGAAGCCATTGCCCTGATCGGGCGAGGCGCCGATGAGATCCTCAAATCCGACGAACTGCGCCAGCGTCTGGAAAGCGGCCGTCCGCTGCGGGTCAAGGCCGGCTTCGACCCCACTGCACCGGACCTGCACCTGGGCCACACCGTGCTGTTGAACAAGCTGCGCCAGTTCCAGGACCTCGGCCACCAGGTGATCTTCCTGATCGGCGACTTCACCGGGATGATCGGCGACCCGTCGGGCAAGAACGTCACCCGCAAGCCGCTCACCAAGGAAGACGTGCTGGCCAACGCGCGTACCTATGAAGACCAGGTCTTCAAGGTGCTGGACCGCGAGAAGACCGAAGTGCGCTTCAATTCGGAGTGGTTCGGCAAGATGGGCGCGGCCGACATGATCCGCCTGGCCGGCCAGCACACCGTGGCGCGCATGCTTGAGCGCGACGACTTCGCCAAGCGCTATGCCGCCCAGCAGTCCATCGCCCTGCACGAGTTCCTGTACCCGCTGGTGCAGGGCTACGACTCGGTGGCGCTGGAAGCGGACGTCGAACTGGGCGGTACCGACCAGAAGTTCAACCTGCTGATGGGCCGTGGCCTGCAGGAGCACTACGGGCAGAAGCCGCAGATCGTGCTGACCATGCCGCTGCTGGAAGGCCTGGACGGCGTGGCCAAGATGTCCAAGTCGCTCAACAACTATATTGGTATCAGCGAGCCGGCCATCGACATCGTCACCAAGACCATGAAGATCGGCGACGACCTGATGTGGCGCTGGATCGAGCTGCTCTCCTTTGATATCAGCCAGGCCGAGGCCAAGGCCCTGCGCGAACAGGTCGAGGCGGGTGGGTTGAACCCGCGCGAGGTGAAGCTGCGCCTGGCCCGTGAGCTGACCACCCGCTTCCACGATGCAGCGGCCGCCGAACAGGCCATCGCCGGCTGGAATGCCGCGGTGACCGGGCAGGGCGATGTGACCCTGCTGCCGCTGCAGGAAGTGACCATTCCGGCCGAAGGCCTGCGTATTGGCGCCCTGCTGACGGCTGCCGGCCTCACCCCGAGCAACTCCGAGGCCTCCCGCAAGCTCAAAGAGCGTGCGGTGAAGGTGGATGGCGAGGTGGTGGAGGATGCCCAGCAGGTGTTCGTGCCCGGTTTCGAAGGCCTGCTGCAGGTCGGCAAGCGCACCTTCGCACGCGTGTTGCTGGTCACGGCCTAAGTGGCACAAGGGGTTCGGGCGATCCGGACCCCTTCCAGCATGAATGTGGGAGAGACGACGTGAAAAAATGTCGTCCACCCCCTTCACAAACGCCCCGGATAGGGACATACTTTCCCTCCCCCGACGCAGGGGCCACCGCAAGGCGGCAACCGCGAAGGAACAGGACTTCAACTTCTTCGAAAGAAGGTGTTGACGGAAACGAAAAGCCTGACATAATAGGCGGCTCGCAACGACGAAAGCCTCTGAGGCGAACGACGAAGCGGCATCGGCAACAACGGTTCACTTCGGTGAAACGGCCTTGAAAAAAGGTGTTGACGAAGCAGATAAGCCAGTCTACAATGGGCGGCTCGCAACGACGGAAACGTCGGGGCAAACGGAAGAAGGCGCTGAGGCCGATTCCAAAGTTCTTTGACAGTATGCGCAGGTATCTTGTGAAGGCGCC
>NZ_JBDJLE010000033.1:0-26831 GCF_039673205.1 Stenotrophomonas sp. TWI809
CGGCTGCCCGGCAGTGACCAGGCCGCCTTCGGTGAACAACCGCTTGGCCACGATGCCGTTGACCTGCGGGCGCACTTCGGCCACCAGGAAGGCATTGGTGCGGCCCGGCAGCTCGCGGGTCAGCCCGACCTGCTCGGCTTTCAGGGTGGCCACGGTCACCTGGCCGGGGCCGCCCTGCGGACCCTCCTGCTCACCACCGCCACAGGCGGACACGGTCAGGGCGATCGCGAGGGACAGCGCGAGAAGACGGTACGGGGTTCTGGACATGGCGGTAGGGGCTCGCAGACGGAAAAGGGCGCGCCTGCAGCCCAACTTCCGATAAAAGCGAAGAATGACGACAAACAGGCAGCAAATGACGGCAAATATCCGAAACGAGACCCGCCGGCATGCGCAGGCAGTCCTCGCTGAGGATCAGTGGGGCGCAAATATACATACATGCATGTTTGTTTGTAAAGCGGTACAATTCAGGCCGGTTTCATCCAGCAACTGCACAGCGCAATGGCCAGAAAAACCAAAGAAGAGGCGCAGGCCACCCGCGAGGGCATCCTCGATGCGGCCCAGGTCTGTTTCCATGAATACGGGGTCGCCGGCACCAGCCTGGCGATGATCGGGGCGCGCGCCGGATTCACCCGCGGCGCGGTGTACTGGCATTTCAAGAACAAGACCGAAGTGCTGACCGCGATGATCGATCGCGAGCGCGTCCCGTTCATCGAGCGGCTGCGACGCACCACCTCGGCCAAGCGCACTACACCGATCCTGGACCTGCGCTCGGCACTGCTGGTCTCGTTCCGGGAGCTGGCCGAAGACGAACGCCTGCGCAACATGATGGAAATCATGCTGCGCAATGATCTGTCGGTGGAAAGCCAGGCGATGCAGGTGCTGCAGCTGGAGGCATCGCGCGAGGAGCTGGGTATCTTCGCGGCCGCGTTCCAGCGCGCGCGCGAGTTGGGGCAGCTGCGCGAGGGGGTGGACGTGGACACGGTGGCACGCATCGTGAGCACCAGCCTGACCGGGGTGCTGTATAGCGCGATGCTGGAACCGGAGCTGTTCGAGATCCAGCGCGATGGCGCGCAGACGCTGGATGCGATCCTCAGCGCATTCGTGCAGCCGGGTGTATTCACCCCGGGCGCACCCCCGACCGCCCTGCCAACCGACGACGACGCCTGAGAAAAAAAACGGCGACACCGAAGTGCCGCCGTTCTTCCTACCACCCGATCGTTGCGTGCCGTTACAGGATGTAGCGGCTCAAGTCCGGATCCTGCACCAGCTCACCCAGGTGCGCGTCGACGTAGGCCTGGTCGATGCTGATGGTCTCGCCATCGCGGTCCGGGGCTTCATAGCTCAGCGTATCCAGCAAGCGCTCCAGCACCGTGTGCAGGCGGCGCGCGCCGATGTTTTCCTGGCGCTCGTTCACCTGGAAGGCGATCTCGGCCAAGCGGTCCACCGCATCGACCGTGAACTTCATCGAGACGCCTTCAGTCTGCAGCAGCGCTTCGTACTGCTTGGTCAGCGCGGCCTTCGGCTCGGTCAGGATGCGCACGAAGTCCTGCTTGCTCAGCGCGCCCAGTTCCACGCGGATCGGGAAACGACCCTGCAGTTCCGGGATCAGATCGCTGGGCTTGGCCAGGTGGAACGCACCGGAGGCGATGAACAGGATGTGGTCGGTCTTGATGGTGCCGTACTTGGTGGACACGTTGGAGCCTTCCACCAGCGGCAGCAGATCGCGCTGGACGCCTTCGCGCGACACATCGCCACCACCGACGTTGTCACCGCGCTTGGCGACCTTGTCGATCTCATCGATGAACACGATGCCGTGCTGCTCGCAGGCTTCGATCGCCGCGCTGCGGATATCGTCTTCGTTGACCAGCTTGCCGGCCTCTTCCTCGATCAGCAGCGGACGCGCGGCCTTGATCGACAGCGTGCGCTTCTGCGCCTTCGCACCGCCCATGCTGGAGAACATCTGGCGCAGCTGCTGCCCCATTTCCTCCATGCCTGGCGGGGTCATGATGTCCATGCTGACATTGGCCGAGACTTCCAGTTCGATCTCGCGCTCGTCCAGTTCACCGTTGCGCAGCATGCGGCGGAACTTGATGCGGGTCTCGTTGTCCTGCGCGGAGGGCTCGTTGCGCGCGGCCTCGGCATCGAAGCCGATACCGGTGCTGCGGCGCGGCAGCAGTGCATCCAGGATGCGGTCTTCGGCGCGCTCTTCGGCCTGGGTGCGCACGCGGACCTTGGCCTGCTCGCGATACAGCTTGACCGCGGTGTCGGCCAGGTCGCGGATGATCTGCTCCACGTCCTTGCCGACATAGCCGACCTCGGTAAACCGGGTGGCTTCAACCTTGACGAACGGCGCATTGGCCAGCGTGGCCAGGCGACGCGCGATCTCGGTCTTGCCGACGCCGGTCGGGCCGATCATCAGGATGTTCTTGGGCATGACTTCGTTGCGCAGCTCGGCCGGCAGCTGCATGCGGCGCCAGCGGTTGCGCAGCGCGATGGCGACCGCGCGCTTGGCGTCGTGCTGGCCGACGATGTGCCGGTCCAGTTCCTGCACGATCTCGCGCGGGGTCATGGTGGCGGAAGAAACTTCAATCTTGTGCGGCATGGGTGTGCTCACGAGGATATGGGGTGGAATGACGTATCACCGGCCTGCCTGGCAGCGACGTAACGCTGATGTAGAGCCACGCCATGCGTGGCTGACCGGATACCGCAGCCACGCATGGCGTGGCGCTACCGAGCGTTGACCCTCCGGGTCAAAGCTCTTCGACCACCACGTTGCGATTGGTGTAGATGCAGATGTCACCGGCGATGTTGATCGACTCGGTGGCGATCGTGCGGGCATCCAGTTCGGTATGTGCCATCAGCGCGCGGGCGGCAGACAGGGCATAGGAGCCACCGGAACCGATCGCGATGATGCCGTCTTCCGGCTCGATCACATCACCGGTGCCGCTGATGATCAGCGAGGTGTCCTTGTCGGCGACGGCGAGCAGCGCTTCGAGCTTGCCCAGGCGGCGCTCGGTGCGCCAATCCTTGGCCAGTTCCACTGCAGCACGCTGCAGCTGACCGTGCTTTTCCAGCTTGGCCTCGAACAGCTCGAACAGGGTGAAGGCATCGGCGGCAGCGCCGGCGAAACCGGCCAGCACCTGGCCCTCCCGGCCCAGACGGCGCACCTTGCGGGCGTTGCCCTTCATCACCGTGTGGCCAAGGGTGACCTGGCCATCGCCGGCGACGGCGACATGCCCGTTGCGCCGCACCGAGATGATGGTGGTGGCATGAAATACGTTGGGGTTCTGACTGGGGTCCATGGAGCCTCCGGGGTGACAAAGACTGAGGTGGGGTCTCTGCCCGACGCTTCAACCCGCCCCGCCCTGCGCCCGGATGCCGCAGCGGATCGATTCAGCTTTCGTTGCCGCTCTTGCGCCGCTTGGCACGCGGGTGCGCAGCGTCGTAGACCTTGGCCAGATGCTGGAAATCCAGATGGGTATAGATCTGTGTGGTGGCGATATCGGCATGCCCAAGCAGCTCCTGCACACCGCGCAGATCACCGGAGGACTCCAGGATGTGGCTGGCGAAGCTGTGCCGCAGCATATGCGGGTGCACGTGCTTGAACAGGCCCTGGCGCTGGGCGAGCTGGCGGATGCGGATCTGCACGGCGCGCTGGGTGATGGGCCCGCCCTTGCGCCCGGGAAATACCGGTGCGGTTGCCGCGCCGCCGCTGTCGGCGCGCCAGCCCTGCAGCGCGGTGCGTGCATGCGAACCGAACGGCACGCGGCGTTCGCGGTTGCCTTTGCCCAGTACGTTGACCAGGCCGGTATCGAAATCCAGGTCGCGCCAGATCAGCGCGCACAGCTCGCTCAGGCGCAGTCCCGAGGAATAGAAAAGTTCCAGCAGCGCGCGGTCACGCAGGCCGAGCGGTGCGTCGGTCGGCAGTTCGACCAGCTGCACGGCTTCATCGGCATCGAGCACCTGCGGCAGTTTGCGTGGTGCCTTGGGCGCTTTCAGGCCCGTGGCCGGATTGGCGGCGATGCGGTGGTGCTTGAGCAGCCACGCATAGAAACTGCGGCACGCCGAAAGCCGACGCTGCAGCGAGGTGGGCGACAACCCACGGCGGTGTTCGGCGGCGATGAACTGGCGCAGCTGCGCGCTGTCCAGCGTGTCGATGACGGCCCCCTGCCCGTCCGACCACGCCGCGAGGGCGTCCAGGTCACGGCGATAGGCATCCAGCGTGTGCGCCGACATGCGGCGCTCCACCTGCAGATGCGACAGGAAGTCCTGCGCGGTGCTCAAGACGACTCCGCTCGACGGGCGATCAGGGCGACGGGAAGCGCTGCAGGGCAACGACCAGCGACTCGCCCATCATGCGCAGGAACAGCGTGCCCATGCCGGGGTAGAACCGATTGCCGTCATGGCTGCCGACCGCGATCAGGCCGACACCCGGCAGCGGCAGCAATGCACTGGACTGCACCTCTTCGGCGCGCCCGGCATACAGCACGGTGTTCTTTTCCGGCTGCAGGCGGCCGCAGATCGGTTCGCCGTCTTTCAGGCAATCGCGGAACACGCCCAGCAACGGGCTGCTCTCCTCGATCACCTGCAGCCACGGCGCCTGTTCCAGCCCGGCGATCGGATGCAGCACGATCAGCCGGACCAGATCACCGGCGAAATCCTCTTCCAGCGAGGCGGCCATCGCCCGCAGGGTGTCCGCCGCCGAGTCCTGTTTCATCAATGCCAGGGTCAGCTGGTGCGTGCGCACGGCCAAGCGCTCGTTGATCTGCGCGTTGGTGGCCAGATCGGCCAGCCGCCGCGACAGCTCACGGTTCTTGTCGCGCAGCACCTCCAGCTGGTAGCTGGCCAGTGACGCGGTGGGGCCGTCATCGCGCGGCACCACCAGGGTCAGGGCCAGATCCGGGAACTGCTTCAGGAAGGTCGGATGCCGACGCAGCCAGGCGGCTACTTCGTGCGACCCGATTTTCTCGGCGGTCTCGCTCATGCGTTCCACTCCCCATCAAAGACGAAGGCTGCGGGTCCGGACATCACGATCTGTGCATCATCGGCCGGCCAGCGGATGCGCAGGTCACCGCCGGGCAGCGACATCGTGGCATCGCGCTGCAGGCGACCGCGCTGCATCATCACCACGGCCGCAGCGCAGGCGCCACTGCCGCAGGCCAGGGTTTCGCCGGCGCCACGCTCATACACGCGCAGGCGCGCGTGCTGCGGGCCGAGCACCTGCACGAAACCGACGTTGACCGATTTCGGGAACGAGGCGTGCTGCTGCAGCAACGGGCCCAGGCGCTCGACCGGGGCGGCATCGACCAGGCCCACTTCGATCACGGCATGCGGGTTGCCCATCGAGACCGCGCCGAAGCGCACCGTGTCGCCCTGCAGCGGCAGCAGGTATTCCTCGCGGGCGCGGGCGAAGCCGATCAGCGGCACGTTCTCCGGCTCGAAACGCGGCACGCCCATGGCCACCGCGTACTGGTCTTCGCCCAGGCGTTCGACTGCATGGGTGGTGACCGGGCTATCGATCGCGAAGGTGCTGCCGGTAGCCGCGCCATCACGCACCAGCCAGGCCGCCACGCAGCGCGCACCGTTGCCACATTGCTCGGAACGGCTGCCATCGGCATTCCAGATCCGATACGAGGCGACCGAGCCTTCCGCCTTGGGCGGCTCGATGGTCAGGATCTGGTCGCACCCCACGCCGGTGTGGCGATCGGCCAGCCGCGCGGCCAGCACAGCGTCCGGCGGTGCGCTGCCATCGCGCAGGTCCAACACCACGAAATCATTGCCGGCGCCATGCATCTTGGTGAAGCGCAGCGCCGCGGAGGTGTTCGACTTACTCATTCCCGTCATTGGCCTTCAGCGCCGGCGCTTCAACGGGATCGGGAACCACCGGGGAATCGGTATCGGCATCGGCGGCCGGCGGCGTGGCGTCGTCGGCGGCCGGTTCAACCAGCTGTTCTTCGACCGGGACCGGCTTCTGCGGCAGGACCAGCGGGCCCTTGTTGCCACAGGCCGACAGCACCAGCAGCGCCGAGGCGGCCAGCGTCAGGGAGATGAGGGTACGGGGGGATGTCTTCATCCTCCGAGTAGCCCGGGGGTGTTGGGGCGCTTGGGGGCGGGCGGTTTCAAGGGCCCGCGCAAAAAACCCCCCCGTTGGCGGCCCCGGGGGCGGGCGGGCCCGCGGCCGGCACTACCGGAGCCCATCCTCCGGCGGCAGCGGCCGACACCACAGCCACAGCGCCACGCAGGTCATGCTGCCGATGGAGAGCCACTTCACCCAGGCGATCGGCACGCACCACAGCATGATGCCCGCGCACACCGCCATGGTCAGGGTCGCCATCCATTTGCCGCGGCGGCTGACCGCGCCATGCGCCTGCCAGTTGCGGATCGCCGGGCCGAACTGCGGGTGTGCCAGCAGGCGGTTGTGCAGGCGCTCGGAACCGCGCGAGGCGGCCCAGGCCGAGATCAGGATGAACACCGTGGTGGGCAGCCCCGGCACGAAGATGCCGACGATGCCGGTGCCCAGGCTGACATAGGCCAGCAGCCACCACGCCCAGCGGAAACGCACCCGTCCCCGCTCAGCCGGCGCTTCGGAAACCACGGGGTGTTCGGGCCGGGACATGCCCCCAGCATAGCGACCCGGCCGGGCTGCCGCGATGGGCACCGCCTGCGGCAGCCGACGACACGGGGTCGTCGGCGTACAGCGTGCAGCGGCCAGCGTTACGGGGTCTGGGTGACGCCGAGCTGGTCGAGCACGAACGCGTACGACTCGGCCAGCTCGTGGTAACGCTGGAAGCGGCCGGATTTGCCGCCGTGGCCGGCTTCCATGTTGGTACGGAATACGATCGGGAAGTGGCCGGTGTTGTCATCGCGCAGCTTGGCCACCCACTTGGCCGGCTCCCAGTACTGCACCTGCGAATCCCACAGGCCGGTGCCGACGAACAGGGCCGGGTACGCCTGCCTGCTGACGTTGTCGTAGGGCGAGTACGTGAGCATGTAGTCGTAATACTCGCGCTGCTCCGGGTTGCCCCACTCGTCATACTCGTTGGTGGTCAGCGGGATGCTGGCGTCGAGCATGGTGGTGACCACATCGACGAACGGCACCTGGGCGACCATCACGCGATAGTCCTGCGGCGCCTGGTTGGCCACCGCGCCCATCAGCAGACCACCGGCGCTGCCACCGGAGGCGGCGACGCGATCCTTGGCGGCATAGCCCTGGCGGACCAGCTCGCGGGTGACATCGACGAAATCGTTGAACGTGTTCTGCTTCTTGAGCAGCTTGCCGTCCTCATACCACGCACGGCCCATTTCCTGGCCGCCGCGGATGTGGGCGATGGCATACACCACGCCGCGATCGAGCAGGCTGACCACGGTCTGGTTGAAGCCCGGATCCATCGACATGCCGTAGCTGCCGTAGGCGTACTGGTACAGCGCGCCGGTGCCGTCCTTCTTGAAACCGTTGCGGTAGACCAGCGACACCGGCACCTTGACGCCATCGCGGGCCGTCACCCACACGCGCTCGGTGGTGTACTGCGACGGGTCATAGCCGATCACCGGCTGCTGCTTGAGCTGGCGGCGTTCACCGGTGACGGTATTGAGCTCGTAGGTGGTGGTCGGCGTGGTCAGCGAGGTGTAGGCGTAACGCAGCCACGGGGTGTCATGCTCGCTGTTGGCGGCCAACCCCATCGAGTAGGCGGGCTCATCTGCCTTGACGTAATCCTGGCGGCCATCCGGGAACAGCAGGCGCACGCGTTCCAGGCCATTGGAGCGCTCGGCGATCGCGGTGAAGCCGTCGAACAGTTCGAAGCCTTCGATCAGCACGGCGTCATCGTGCGCGACCCAGTCCTTCCATTGGCTGCGCGCGGTGGCATCGCTGGGCGCGGTGACGATCTTGAAGTTCTTCGCGTCCGCCGCGTTGGTGCGGATCACCCAACGGCCGTTGAAGTGGTCGGCGTCGTATTCCACATCGCGCGCACGCGGCGCCAGTACCTTGAACGCCTGCGGGTCGGCAGCCGGGGCGTAGCGCGTTTCCGAGCTCACCGTGCTGTGCAGCTCGATGGTCAGGAAACGATCATCGCGGGTGCGGCCCACGCCCATGTAGAAGCTGTCGTCCTTCTCTTCATACACGAGCACGTCGCTGCTGGCCGGGGTGCCCAGCACGTGCTTCTTGACGCGCACGGTGAGCAGGGTTTCCGGATCATTCTCGACATAGAACAGGGTGCGGTTGTCATCGGCCCAGACCACATTGGGCGAGACGTTCTCGATGCGATCCGGCAGCACCTCACCGGTGCGCAGGTCCTTGAAGCGGATCACGTACTGGCGGCGGCCGACGTCGTCTTCGGCCCAGGCCAGCAGGTGGTTGTCCTGGCTGACATCGGCATCGCCCACGTTGAAGTAGCCCTTGCCCTCGGCCATCGTGTTGATGTCGAGCAGGATTTCTTCCGGCGCCTCCATGCTGCCCTTGCGGCGCGCCTGGATCGGGTAGTCCTTGCCGGTTTCGAAGCGGGTGTAATACCAGTAACCGCGGTCACGCGAGGGCACGCTGGCATCGTCCTGCTTGATGCGGGCGACGATCTCCTTGTACAGGGTGTCTTCCAACGGCTTGAGCGGGGCCACCACCTGGTCGGTGTAGGCGTTCTCCGCATTCAGGTAGGCCAGCATCTTCGTGTTTTCGCGCTTGTCGTCGCGCAGCCAGTAGTAATCGTCGCTGCGGGTCGCGCCAAAGGGAGCCTTCACCGTGTGCGGGTGCTTCTCGGCGTCGGGCGGGGTCAGCGCGGGGGCGGCGTGCACGTTGGAGGTCATGAGGCTGGCAACCAGTAAACAAAGGGCGGGTTTCACGAGATAAGGCTCCTGGCGGGGGAATGCAATGGCGTCCGTGTCCGTGCAGTCTGTGCTGGCGGGTGGGCCAGCAGCAAGCCTGTCGTTGGTCACTGCGCCTATCATCAGGCCATGGATACTTCCCGCACGCCCCCGACCGGCACCGGCTACAGCCGCCGCAGCCAGGACATCGAACCCTTCCACGTGATGTCGCTGCTGGCCCGCGCGCAGGCGCTGGAGCAGGCTGGCCACGATGTGATCCACCTGGAGATCGGCGAGCCGGACTTCACCACCGCCGCTCCGATCGTGCGCGCCGGCCAGGCCGCGCTGGCGGCCGGCCACACGCGCTACACCGCGGCCCGCGGCCTGCCCGCGCTGCGCGAGGCGATTGCAGGCTTCTACCAGGATCGCTACCAGGTGCAGATCGATCCCGAGCGGATCCTGGTCACGCCGGGTGGCTCGGGCGCGCTGTTGCTGGCCAGCAGTCTCCTGGTCGATCCCGGCAAGCACTGGTTGCTGGCCGATCCCGGCTATCCGTGCAACCGGCACTTCCTGCGGCTGGTGGAAGGCGCCGCGCAGCTGGTGCCGGTCGGCCCGGAGACGGCCTACCAGCTGACGCCGGACCTGGTGGCACAGCAGTGGAACGCCGACAGTGTTGGTGCGCTGGTCGCCTCCCCGGCCAACCCGACCGGCACCGTGCTCTCGGCGGCGCAGCTGGCAGCGCTGTCGCAGTCGTTGAAGGCGCGCGGCGGGCACCTGGTGGTGGATGAGATCTACCACGGCCTTACCTACGGCATGGACGCGGCCAGCGTGCTGGAGGTGGATGACGAAGCCTTCGTGCTCAACAGCTTCTCGAAGTACTACGGGATGACCGGCTGGCGCCTGGGTTGGCTGGTCGCGCCACCGCAGGCGGTGCGGGAGCTGGAGAAGCTGGCGCAGAATCTGTACATCAGCGCCTCGAGCATCGCCCAGCATGCGGCGCTGGCCTGTTTCGAGCCGGAATCGATCGCGATCTTCGAGCAGCGTCGTGCGGCGTTCCGCGAGCGTCGCGATTACCTGCTGCCGGCGCTGCGCGCGCTCGGTTTCCGCATCGAAGTGGAACCGGAAGGCGCGTTCTATCTGTACGCCGACGTGAGTGCGTTCACCGATGATGCCCAGGCGTTCTGTGCGCATTTCCTGGAGACCGAGCATGTGGCGTTCACGCCGGGCCTGGACTTCGGGCACCACCGTGCGAACGAGCATGTGCGCCTGGCCTACACGCAGGACGTGCCGCGCCTGGAAGACGCGGTGCGCCGGATCGCGCGTGGGCTGGAGACATGGGTGCGCTGAGCCGCCCATAAAAAAAACGCCACGCATCGCTGCGTGGCGCTCAAAATGGGGTGGAGCCAACCTGACGCCCCACCACCCGGAGTCTACGCCAGGGGGCTACAACGTCCGCGGCAGGCTCACTCCCTGCCGGCTGCTCGACCGCCCCTGGCCGTCGAGCACCCCGAGCTTACTTGGAGAGCTGCTCCCACAGGAAGCTGTAGGCCAACGCCGACATATGCGCGGCCTGCGCGTTGTTCGCCGCGCCGCCGTGACCGCCTTCGATGTTCTCGTAGTAGGTCACGTCCTTGCCGGCGTCGATCATCTTGGCCGCCATCTTGCGGGCATGGGCCGGATGCACACGGTCATCGCGGGTGGAGGTGGTGAACAGCACCGGCGGGTAGGTCTTGCTGGCGTCGAACAGGTGGTACGGCGAGAAGGTCTTGATGAATTCCCAATCGGCCGTATCCGGATTGCCGTATTCGGCCATCCACGACGCGCCGGCCAACAGGTGGCTGTAACGCTTCATGTCCAGCAGCGGCACCTGCACCACCACCGCCCCGAACAGCTCCGGGTACTGGGTGAGCATGTTGCCGGTAAGCAGACCACCGTTGCTGCCGCCCTGCACGCCCAGGTGCCTGGCCGAGGTGATCTTGCGGCTCACCAGGTCGCGGGCGACCGCGGCCATGTCTTCATAGGCCTTGTGGCGGTTCTGCTTCAGCGCCGCCTGGTGCCAGCGCGGGCCGTACTCGCCACCGCCACGGATGTTGGCGACCACGTATACGCCGCCCTTCTCCAGCCACGCGCGGCCCATGCCGCCCGAGTACGACGGGGTCAGCGAGATCTCGAAGCCACCGTAGCCGTACAGCAGGGTCGGGTTGGAGCCATCCAGCTTCATGTCTTTGCGGTGCACCACGAAGTACGGCACCCGGGTGCCATCCTTGCTGGTGGCGAAGTGCTGCTCGATCACCTTGCCATCGGCGTTGAAGAACGTCGGCATGGTCTTGAGCACCTCAGGCTGCTTGCCGATCTCGGCAATGGCCAGGGTGGTCGGGGTCAGGTAATCGGTGACGGTCATCCACACCGCATCGCTGTCATCGGCATCGACCGCACTGACGGCCACGGTGCCGAACGACGGCGCGCCGGTGAAGGCCGTCGTCTTCCAGCCGCTGTCGCCCGGCGTCAGCACGCTCAGGCGGCTTTTGACGTCGTCCAGCACGTTCAGGACCAGGTGGTTCTTCGTCCAGCTGGTGCCGGCCAGCGAGGTGGTGTCGGTCGGCGCGAACAGCACGTCGAAATCACGCTTGCCGGCGAGGTAATCATCCAGCTTGGTGGCCAGCAGCGAACCGGCGGCGTAGGTCTTGCCGCCCACGGTCCACGGCTCACGCAGCTCCAGGGTCAGCCACTGTTTGCGCAGGCCCTTCTCGGCCGAGTTCGGCGCATCGATCTTGGTCAGCGTGCCATCATCGGCGCGCAGGAAGATTTCGTTGTTGTAGAAGGCCAGCGTGCGGCTGACCAGGTTGCGCTCGTAACCGGGGGTATCGTCGTGCATGGCCGCGATGTACATGTCATCGGGCTTGCCCTCGTACACCATCGAAGCCGAGGCCATCGGGGTGCCGCGCTTCCACAGCTTGGCCACGCGCGGATACCCGGAGGTGGTCATCGTGCCGGTGCCGAAATCGGTGTAGACGAACACCGTGTCGCGGTCGATCCAGTTCAGGCCACCCTTGGATTCGGGGCGGAAGAAGCCGTCCTTGATCCAGGTCTTGTTGGCCAGGTCGAACTCGCGGGTGACATCGGCATCGGCGCCGCCGCGCGACAGCGCGATCAGGCAGCGCGAGTAATCCGGGCGCAGGCAGTCAGCGCCGTGCCACACCCAGTTCTCGCCCTCGGCCTTGTTCAGTGCATCCAGATCCAGCACGGTTTCCCACTGCGGCGAGGCCTTGCGGTACTCGGCCAGCGTGGTGCGGCGCCACAGGCCGCGCTCGTGCTGCTTGTCCTTCCAGAAGTTGTAGTAGTAGTCACCGATCTTCTGCACGCCGGGAATCTTGGCATCGGAATCGAGCACCTCGCGGATGCTGGTCTCCATCTGCTTGAACGCCGGCGTCGCAGCCAGACGGCCTTCGGACTTGGCGTTCTGTTCCTTGACCCACGCCAGCGGCTTGTCGCCGGTGACGTCTTCAAGCCAGGCGTACGGGTCCGCGGGGGCGTCAGCGGCCATGGCGGTTCCCGCCGCACCGGCGGAGATCAGACCTGCCACCAGGCAGGCGGAAGCGAATCGTGACATTGCAGCTCCAGGCGTTCATAGCCTTGGGACGCTATCACACCGGCTGGCCGCGGCTCACGTGTCGAAGGTCAGGTCGCGCCGGACGCGCCAACGGGCGCCGCCGGCGCCGGGCCTGCGGCCCGCGGCGGCGGCGGGCGGTGCGGTTGAGCAGGCCGGCCAGCGGCAGGCGGAAGCGAAGCAGGCTCCACCAGGCCATCAGCGGCATGCCGATCAGCCACATCGGCAGCCAGCCGATCCACTCGCTATGCCCCCGCGCGGCGGGCCAGACCAGGACCAGGGCCACCCCGGCAAGGACGGCCTGCCTGACGCAACGCAGCACGCGGGGATCGGGACGGTCGGACGAACGCGGGGAAGACGACAGGGTCATGACACAGCTCCGTGCGAAAGTGATGCGTCACCTTGCCGCGCCGCCATCTCAAGGGCTGCGACCTTGTACGGGGAGGCGACAGAAGGGATGTCCGGCGAGCGGTTGCATGAATCGGTCACGCAACCGCTGCGCCGCCATTGACGTTCTCCGCTGTCCCACCCACCATGCCCCTGCCAGCCACTGGAGCCACCTGCCGCATGTCTTCGAACCGCCCGCTTCGCGCTGTCCTGTTGGTCTCCTCGCTGGCATTGCTGTCAGCCTGTGCGTTCCGCCATGAGACCAAACCGGAACCCGCGCCGACCCCGGTCGCGGTCGACAGCGCCAATGCGCCGATCGACCTGCAGCGGTTCATGGGCACCTGGTATGTGATCGGCCGCGTGCCGAACCCGATCGAGCGTGGCCATGTCGCCAGCGTCAATCAGTTCCGCCTGCGCGGCGACCAGAAAGTGTCCATCACCTACCGCTACCGCGATGGCTTCTCCGAGCCGCAGCAGGAACTGACCGTCCGCGCCTCGGTGGACGAGAAGAGCGGCAACCACAACTGGCGCACCTGGTTCTACAAGATCGTGCCGACCCACACCCGTGTGCTGGAAGTCGCGCCGGATTATTCATGGGCGATGCTGGGCTACCCGGGCCGCGAGATGGCCTGGATCTTCGCGCGCCAGCCGGACATGGACAAAGAGCTCTACAAGGAGCTCGCCACCCGCCTGCGTGACGATTACGGGGTCAATACCGACAAGCTCAAGCGCGTGCCGCAGCACCCCGAGCAGGTGGACCGGCTGGGCTTTGAAGTGCCGAACGTCCGGTAAGCGAGGCGTACCGACCAACGGTCGGTACCTACCGGTCATTTTGGGCGTACCGACCAACGGTCGGTACCTACCGGTTATTTCCGGCTGTAGTGCGAGACCAGGCGGTCGCCGATCATCTGCAGGATCTGCACCAGCACCAGCAGCAGCACCACGGTGACCAGGGCCACGTCGGTGTGCGAGCGCTGGTAGCCATCGCGGAAGGCCAGGTCGCCCAGGCCGCCCGAGCCGATCGCGCCGCCCATCGCGGTGAAGCCGATCAGCGCGATCACGGTGACCGTGGCGCCGGCAATCAGGCCCGGCCGCGCTTCGGGCAGCAGCACCCGGGTGACCAGCTGCCAGGTGGTGGCGCCCATCGCCTGGGTCGCTTCGATCACGCCACGGTCCACTTCGCGCAGCGCGGTTTCGACCAGGCGCGCATAGAACGGCGCCGCACCGATCACCAGCGGCACGATCGCACCGCGCACGCCCAGCGAGGTACCCATCATCCACAGCGTGAGCGGGATCAGCACGATCATCAGGATGATGAAGGGCACCGAGCGCAGCAGGTTCACCAGCAGCGCGAGCGCGCCATACAGCACCGGCTTGCGGTGCAGCTGCGGCGAGCCGGTCAGGAACAGCAGCACGCCCAGCGGCAGGCCGATCAGCAGCGTCAGCGGCAGTGAGCCGCCGAGCATCAGCAGGGTATCCAGCGTGGCCTGGCCGATATCGGCCCATTTGCCGGCGTCGAGATGGCGGAAGAACCCGCCTGCGGTGGCCAGGATCATCGGCGCAGCTCCTCAAGGTGGACACCGGCGGCAACGAACCCCGCCTGCGCGGCCTGCACGTCGCCGCCGACCAGCGACACGGTCAACTGGCCATACGGGGTGTCCTTGATCCGGTCGATACGGCCGGACAGGATGTTGTAGTCCACGCCGGTCTCGCGCGCGATGCGCCCCAGCAGCGGTTCGTAGGTGTCGGCGCCGAGGAAGGTCAGGCGCACGATGCGCCCGGCGACCGCCTCGAAATCCTTGTGCAGCTCGCCCTCGTCCACCTGCTCCGATTCGCTCACGAAGCGGCGCGTGGTCGGGTGCTGCGGGTGCAGGAACACCTCGGTGACCGGGCCGGTTTCCACCAGGTGGCCGGCATCGAGCACGGCAACGCGGTCGCAGACCCGGCGGATCACGTCCATCTCGTGGGTGATCAGCACGATGGTCAGGCCCAGCTCGCGGTTGATCTTGCCCAGCAGCTTCAGCACCGAAGCGGTGGTCTGCGGGTCCAGTGCACTGGTGGCTTCATCGCACAGCAGGATCTGCGGGCGGGTCGCCAGGGCGCGGGCGATGCCCACGCGCTGCTTCTGGCCGCCGGACAGCTGCGCCGGGTATTTGTGGGCGTGCGCTTCCAGGCCGACGGTATGCAGCAGTTCGTCCACGCGCGCGTCGATCTCCGCGCGCGGGGTCCCGGCCAGCTCCAGCGGGAAGGCGACGTTGGCGGCCACGGTGCGCGACGAGAGCAGGTTGAAGTGCTGGAAGATCATGCCGATCTTCCGGCGCAGCACGCGCAGGCCTTCGGCATCGAGCGCGGTGACATCCTCGCCATTGATCAGGAGCCGGCCGCCGGTCGGCTCCTCGAGCCGGTTGATCAGCCGGATCAGGGTCGATTTGCCCGCGCCGGAATGGCCGATGATGCCGAACACTTCGCCGGCCTCGATGGTCAGGTCCAGCGGCTGCAGCGCGGCAATCGCGCGGCCGCCGACGGCATAGGATTTGTGCAGGCGCTGGAACTCGATCACTTCGCGGTCAACCGGGCATCGACGGGAGGGGGCGTGCAGCCTACCAGCGCGGGGCGGCCCTGGCCCGTGCGGTTGCGCGGAATGATATTCCGTTTGGTTCTAAGAGGCCGTGATCCGGCCGGCCAGGGGGTGCCGGCCGGGCTCAGGGGTGGTCCAGCGGCCGGGGCGGCTGGACCCGGCGCACCCGCTCACGGTGCAGCAGGTACAGGCCCGAGGCGACGATGATCGCCGCGCCCAGCCAGGTCACCTGGTCGGGCAGCACGCCCCAGAACAGCAGGTCCCAGCCGATCACCCAGACCAGCCCGGTGTACTCCAGCGGCGCGATCATCGAGGCCTCCCCCAGCTGGAAAGCACGGGTCAGGGCGACCTGCCCCCCTGCCCCGGCCAGGCCCATGCCGGCGATCAGCGCGGCATGGCCCAGTTGCAGCGGCTGCCAGTCCGGGATCGCCAGCAGGCCGGCGCCGACAGCCATGATCACCAGGAACCACACCACCATCGACTGCGGGGTGTCGGTGCGGGTCAGCATGCTGACCGTGATCGCGGCCAGCGCATAGGCGGTGGCGGCCAGCAGCACCATCAGGCCCGGGAAGGAAATGATCCCGCCGACGCCGGGGCGCAGCACGACCAGTACCCCGACCAGTCCGATGCCGATGGCGATCCAGCGGCGCGGGCCCACGTGCTCGCCGAGCAGCGGCACCGAGAGCGCGGCGATCAGCAGCGGGGCGACGAAGTAGATGGTGTAGGCGGTGGACAGTGGCAGGCTGCGCAGGGCGTAGACGAAGCAGCCGATCATCACCATGCCGAGCACGCCGCGCAGCAGGTGCAGGACCCATCGCCTGGGCACCAGCGAGCGCGGGCCGGCGGTGGCCAGCACCCAGACCAGTACGAACGGCAGCGAGGCCGCACCGCGCAGGAAGGTGACCTGCAGGGTGGGATAGCTGGCCGACAGCTGCTTCATGCCGGCATCCATCAGCGAAAAGCAGGCGACGGCCATCAGCATCCAGGCGACGGCACGGGTGGGGGATTTCTGCGTGTTCATGGCCCATTATCGCCGGCTTGGCCGGCCCGTCCATGGTGGCTTGATAGAATGGGGACATTCACCCGTTGGAGTTTGCCCATGCCCTCTTTTGACGTTGTTTCCGAAGTCGACACCCACGAGCTGACCAACGCGGTCGACCAGGCCAACCGCGAGCTGTCCACGCGTTTCGATTTCAAGGGGGTGGACGCCAAGTACGTGCTGGAAGACAGCGTGATCAGCCAGTCCGCGCCGAGCGATTTCCAGCTGCAGCAGATGACGGACATCCTGCGTCAGCGGTTGACGGCACGGAAGATCGATGCGGCGTGCCTGGAGTTCGGTGATATCGAAACCAATCTGGCCGGTGCACGGCAGAAGATCACCGTGAAGCAGGGGATCGAGCAGAAGGTGGCCAAGAAGATCGCGGCGACGATCAAGGAGGCCAAGTTGAAGGTGGACAGCCAGATCAACGGCGACAAGCTGCGGGTGACGGGCAAGAAGCGCGATGATCTGCAGGATGCGATGGCGCTGTTGCGGAAGGAGACGTTCGAGGTGCCGCTGCAGTTCGATAATTTCCGCGATTGATCTTGGCCGAAGGGCTGTAGCGAGCCGCGCTGGCGATTCATTGCTGGTGCGCTGTCGTTGCCTTTGGCGCCGGCAGTTCATCGGCAAAAGCAGGCTATTCACTGCCGAGAGCTGCGTCGGGTAGGGCCAGGCCTTGCCCGGACCCGCCGTGAACCCATCCATGGGGGCTCATGTCGCGGCATCCATGCCGCTCATGGTCCAGGCAAGGCCCGGCCCTACCCGCCGCCCCGACGCTTCCTCGGCGGATGGGCGAGCAAAGCGGTAGTGCCGGCCGCTGGCCGGCAATCAGGCGATGCCCCCTCGGTAGTGCCGGCCGCTGGCCGGCAACCTCGTTGCAAAGGATCGAAGAGAAGCCCTTCCGCGCGCGGCGTATGCCGCCGGATGCTGCTCGTTACGCGCGAATCAGCTTGTACAGCGTGGTGCGTGAGATACCGAGCTGGCGTGCGGCGGCGCTGACATTGCCTTGATGCGCGGCCACGGCGTCGCGTACGTGCTGTGTGGTGTGTGTGCGCAGCGATGCAGGTGCAGCGTTGGCGCGCGGCACATCGAGCTTCACGCTGGCATGCGGTGCGAGTGGTCCGCGCAGGTACTGCACGTGCACGGCGGTGTCGTCATCCAGGCGGACGCGGTGGGCGGGGCCGCTCTGCAGCAGGCGGCGGCGCTGGTGGGTACTGGCGCCGGCGAACAGGCCGTCCAGGGTGAGAACGGGCAAGTGGCCGCGACGCGGCAGTCCGAACAGGCGGCGGGCGACGCGGTTGGCGGCACGCACCTGGCCGTCTTCTTCGATGGCCAGCAGGCCCTGCAGGGGCGAGTGCAGCCATCGGGTGTCGTGTTGCACCGCCAGCAGGTGGCAGGGGCGGTGGTCCTGCATGAGGCGGTTCTCGGCCGACAGCGCGGCCTGGCGGAAGTAGCCGTGCAACAGCTCGGCATCGCGCTCGCCAGTGCCGGTGATGTCCAGTGCACCCAGCACTTCGCCATCCAGCCCATGCAGCGGCACGCTCAGGCAGAACACGGTGGCGAAGCGGTCGAGATAGTGCTCATTGCCACGCACCAGGGCGGGCGCGTCTTCGGCCAGGCTGCAGGCCGGTGCGGTGGTGCCGATGTCGATTTCGCGCAGGCGGCGACCGATCTGGATCGGACGCAGTACCGGGACGTCGGCCAGGCCATGTTCGCGCTGGGCGATGACCAGGCCGTCGGCGTTGACGCAGAACAGGGTCCACTGGCGGCCGCCGAAGGCGGCCCAGAGGTGGTCCATGTCCTCGCGCACACAGCGTGCGAGGCGGCGGTCGGCAGGGTCGTCGAGGCGCGTGGCCGCAGCGGCAAGGGGCGCGTAGTACGGCTCCTGCCGCGGCTGTACGCCGGCCTGGCGCGAGCGCTCCCAGGAGCGCTGCACCGGCGGGCTGACCACGCTGTCCATCAGCGCGCCGCCCTCGGCGAAACGCTGACGGGCGGCGGCCAATACCTGCTGCTGTTCCAGAACCATCGCGGCCATCGGTCGATCTCCACCTCGGACCGACAGCCTACTCCCGCAAAGCTGACTGGTACGTCGTCGCAGGCATGCAGGCCTGCGACGGACCGTTTCACCCGCCGATGGTCAGGATCGGCTTGAGGGTGACACCGCGGGTGCTGTCCTCGGCGGCCTGGTTGATCTGGTCCAGCGGGTAGAACTTGACCAGCTTGTCGAACGGGAAGCGGCCCTGCTGATACAGCTGCACCAGCTGCGGAATGAACACCTTGGGCACGCTGTCGCCTTCGACAATGCCGCGGATGCTGCGTCCGCCGAGCAGCAGGTTGTTGACGTCGAACTCGGCCTTGGTGCCCAGCTTCGGCGCGCCGACCACGCCAATCATCCCCAACCCGCCGAGGGCCTCGATGCCCTGCGCCAGCACCTCCGGACGACCGGTGGATTCCAGTGCGAAGTTCGCGCCGCCGCCGGTGATCCCGCGCACCGCTTCCACCACATCGACCTCGCGGCTGTTGATCACGTGCGTGGCCCCCAGCTCCTTGGCCAGTTCCAGCCGCGACGGCACCACATCGATGGCGATGATGGTGGTCGCACCGGCCACGCGTGCGGCCATCACCGCGCTCAGCCCGACCGCGCCGGCACCGAAGCTGGCGAAGCTGCTGCCGGCGGTCACCTTGAGCGAGTTGATCACCGCACCGGCACCGGTCTGGATGCCGCAGCCAAGCGGGCCGAGCAGTTCGATCGGCGCATCCTCGGGCACCTTGATCGCGTTGTTTTCGCGGCTCAGTGCGTAGGTGGCGAACGAGGACTGCGCGAAGAAGTGATCGTGCAGCGGGGTGCCGTCCGGATCCTGGATCGCGGTGGAGCCGTCCAGCGCACCGCCACCGAAGTTCAGGCCGAAGAAGTCCTTGCAGTAGGCGCCGTGGCCGCCGCTGCAGGGATTGCAGTGGCCGCAGGCGCCGTAGGTCAACACGACATGGTCCCCGACCTTGAGGTCCTTCACGCCCGGGCCGAGCGCTTCGACGATGCCCGCGCCTTCATGGCCGAGCACGGCCGGCAGCGGCACGGGGTAGTACTGGTCACGCACGATCAGGTCGGTATGGCACAGGCCGGTGGCGACCACGCGGACCAGCACTTCATCGTCCTGCGGGCCACGGATGCGCGCCTTCTCGATGGTGAAGGGCTGTTCTTTTTCGCGCACCACGGCCACGGTGATGTCGCGCAGTTCTGCTGTTGCGGTCATGAGAATCTCCTGGATCAGATCGGGTACGCGGGCGCTTCGCCCTTGACGGTCATCCACTGCCACTGGGTGAACTCGTCGATGTTGGACGGGCCACCGATGCTGGTGCCGTTGCCGGAGGCGCCCACGCCACCGAACGGATTGATCACCTCATCGTTCACCGTCTGGTCGTTGATGTGCAGCAGGCCGGTGCGCAGCCGTTCGCCCAGCTTCAGCGCGCGGCCCACGTTGCTGGATACGATCGCCATCGACAGGCCGTATTCGCTGTCGTTGGCCAGCTCCACCGCCTCATCATCGGTATCGAACGGCACCACTACCGCGACCGGTGCGAAGATCTCTTCGTGGAAGGCCGGGTTGTCGCGGCTCACATCGCTGAGCACGGTCGGCTCGAAGAACAGATCCTGGTAGCCACCACCGGTCGCCAGGGTCGCGCCCGCGGCTTGTGCCTCGGCGACGATGCGCGCGGCGTGGTCACGCTGCTGGGCATTGATCAACGGCCCGATCGCCACCTCGCCGTCGGCCGGATTGCCGACCTTGAGCGATTTCGCCTTGGCCACCAGCTTTTCCAGGAAGCGCGCATGGATGCTGCGCTGGACCAGCACGCGGCCGGTGGCCATGCAGATCTGGCCCTGGTGCAGGTAGACGCCCCACGCCGTATTGGCGATGGCCAGATCCATGTCCGCATCGTCGAGCACGATCAGCGAGTTCTTGCCGCCCAGTTCCAGCGACACCTTCTTCAGGTGTTTGCCCGCCGCTTCACCGACCTTGCGCCCGGCACCGGTGGAGCCGGTGAACTGGATCATCGCGATGTTCGGGTCGCTGGTCAGCGCCGCACCGGCCGCGCCATCACCGGGCAGCACGTGCAGCAGGCCGGCCGGCAGCCCAGCCAGTTCGAACAGGCGTGCGATCACGAAGCCACCGCACACGGCGGTGCGCGGATCGGGCTTGAGCACCACCGCATTGCCCAGCGCCAGTGCCGGGGCGACTGCGCGCATGGCCAGATACAGCGGGAAGTTGAACGGCGCGATCACGCCGACCACGCCGAGCGGTCGGCGGCGCGCCAGATTCAGACGGCCCGGTTCGGACGGCAGCACTTCACCGATGCTGCGCGAGGGCAGTGCCGCCGCTTCATGCAACGCCTTGGTGTTCACCTTGGCCTCAAAGCCGGCCTTGAGCTGGGTGGAGCCACTTTCGCGGACCAGCCACTGCACGATCTCGTCGTTGTGCTCTTCGGCCAGCTGCGCGGCACGGCGCAGGACCTGCGCGCGGGTGTCATACGGGGCGCTGGCCCAGTCGCGCTGCGCCTTGGCGGCGGTGGCGGCGGCGCGCGAGATCTGCGCCGGGTCGGCCATCGCGATCTCGCCCAGGCGTTCGCCGGTGGCCGGTTCGACCACATCCTGGGTGCCGGCACCCGGGCTCCACTGACCCTCGAACAGCATGCCGGACCACGTGGCCGTCGGCAGGAATGCGTGTGTTGCCATCTCTGATAACTCCTTGCGTCGTGTACCCGGCCATTGGATACCTGCGGCGGACCACTGCCTATTGGCCGTTGGCCCGATCACTGCAAGTGATTGCCGGATAAGGGTTTATCAGCATGGCCGGTGTCCAGTTAATGGACAGTGGAGCCGATCACCCGCCCGCTTCACCGCCGCGCCGTACAATCAACAGCCCAGCCAGCGACACCGCCCGCCATGAACGATGCTTCCCTCACTGCCACCCACGACCCCATTGCCGAGACCCGGAAATGGCTGGAGCAGATCGTCATCGGCCTGAACCTGTGCCCGTTCGCCAAAGCGGTGTACGTGAAGGATCAGGTGCGGTTCGTGCTCAGCGATGCGACCACCCCGGAAGCCCTGGTGGAGGAACTGGCCGAAGAGCTGATCCTGCTGCGCGATACGCCGGCCGAACAGATCGACACCACGTTGATCGTGCATCCGGACGTGCTGACCGATTTCCTGGATTACAACGATTTCCTCGACAACGCCGATGCGGCGATCGAAGCACTGGATCTGCAGGGTATCCTCCAGGTGGCCAGCTTCCATCCGCAGTACCAGTTCGCCGGCGCGGCGCCGGATGACGTGAGCAACTACACCAACCGTGCGCCCTACCCGACCCTGCACCTGCTGCGCGAAGACAGCGTCGAGCGGGCGGTCGCCGCGTTCCCGGATCCGGATGTGATCGTGGAGCGCAACATCGAAACGCTGGACAAGCTCGGCATTGAAGGCTGGACGCGCCTGCTGGGCCGCAACGACATGCCGCCGTGCCACTGACACCGTCCATCCTCGACTGGCCGGCACAGCCGCTGCGCGATCGCGTGGTGGTGATCACCGGCGGTGCGCAGGGGGTGGGCCGTGGCATCGCGCAGGCGGTGCTCGGCGCCGGCGGCAGCGTGATGATTGCCGACCTGGATGCCGATGCCGGCAAGGCCTGTTTGACCGAATGGGCGCTGCCGGAGCGCGCGGCGTTCCAGCGCGCGGATGTGGCCAGCGAGCGCAGTGTGCAGGCGCTGATGAAGGCGACGATGAAGCGCTTTGGCCGCATGGATGGCCTGGTCAACAATGCCGGCATCGCCAGTGCCCATGGCACGCCGTTGGCGGAGATGCCGCTGGCCGAGTGGCAACGCCGCCTCTCCAGCCTGCATGGCGCCTTCCTGTGCAGCAAACACGCCCTGCCCGCCCTGCGCGAACACGCCGGGGCCATCCTCAACATCGCCTCGACGCGTGCCTGGCAGTCCGAACCGGACAGTGAGGCCTATGCCGCGGCCAAGGGCGGGCTGGTCGCCTTCACCCATGCACTCGCGTTGAGCGAAGGGCCGGCGGTGCGGGTCAACAGCATCAGCCCCGGCTGGATCACCACCGATGCCTGGCAGGCACCGTCACGCCGGCGCATGCCCAAGCTCTCGCGCCGCGATCAGGCGCAGCATCCGGTCGGCCGGGTTGGCCAGCCGCCGGACATCGGCGCGCTGGCGGTTTTCCTGCTCTCGGACCTGGCCGGTTTCATCACCGGCCAGGACCACATCGTCGACGGCGGCATGACCCGCAAGATGATCTACGCCGAATGAGCCGCGTCCGGTCCGATCACGCTGCCGGGTAGTGCCGGCCGCTGGCCGGCGCCTCACGTTGCATGACACTCCGCCCCTGGCGGCAGGATGCAGAGCCGGCCAGCGGCCGGCACTACCGTAACCGGGGTCACACCATCCCGTTGTGTCGCAGCAGGGCGTCCACGGTCGGCGCGCGGCCACGGAACGCGGCGAAGTTCTCTGCCGCACTCCGGCTGCCGCCGCGCGACAACACTTCATCGCGGAACCGCTGACCGGTTTCGGTCACCTTGTCCGGCGCTTCCTCGAACGCGGCATAGGCATCGGCGCTGAGCACTTCAGCCCACTTGTAGCTGTAGTAGCCCGCCGCATAGCCACCGGCAAAAATGTGGCTGAACTGATTGGGGAAGCGATTCCAGGCCGGCGGCCGGTTGACCGCCACCTCATCGCGCACGCGCTCCAGCAGGGCCTGCACGCTGTCCTGGGTCGGGTCGAAATCGCTGTGCAGCTGCATGTCGAACAGGGCGAACTCCAGCTGGCGCACGGTGAACATGCCGCTCTGGAAATTGCGTGCCGCCAGCATGCGGTCAAACAGCGCACGCGGCAGCGGCTCGCCTGTGGTTACGTGTGCGGTCATCGCCTGCACGCGCTCCCATTCCCAGCAGAAGTTCTCCATGAACTGGCTTGGCAGTTCCACCGCGTCCCACTCCACGCCGTTGATGCCGGCCACGCCAAGCTCGCCGATGCGGGTCAGCAACTGATGCAGCCCATGCCCCATTTCATGGAACAGCGTGGTCACATCGCTATGGCTGAAGGTCGCCGGCTGCCCCGCGGCGCCCTTGCCGAAGTTGCAGACCAGGTACACCAGCGGCGTCTGCACACCGGCAGCGGTCTCGCGGCGGTTGCGGCAATCGTCCATCCACGCGCCACCGCGCTTGCCTTCGCGCGCGTACAGGTCCAGATAGAACTGACCCACCAGCGCGCCCTGCGCATCGACCACCCGGAAGAAGCGCACGTCCGGGTGCCACACCGGCGCGCTGTCCGGCTGCACCTCCAGCCCGTACAGGCTGCGGATCACGCTGAACAGGCCGTCCAACACCTTCGGCTCGGTGAAGTACTGCTTCACGTCCTGCTCGGAATAGCTGTAGCGCGCCTGCTTCAGCTTCTCCGCCGCGAAGGCCAGGTCCCACGCGTCCAGCGCGGTCAGGCCCAGTTCGTCGCGCGCGAAGGCCTCCAGCTCGGCACGGTCGCGCTGTGCATACGGTTTGGCACGCGCGGCCAGATCGCGCAGGAAGCCCAGCACCTGCGGCGCATCTTCGGCCATCTTGGTGGCGATCGAATACTCGGCGTAGTTGGCAAAGCCCAGCAGCGCCGCCAGCTCCGCACGCAGGGCCAACACGCGATCGATGTTGCCGCTGTTGTCCAGCGCGGCATCGCCGAATTCGGAGGCACGGACCGCGTTGGCGCGATACAGCGCCTCACGCAGCGGGCGATGCTCGGCGTAGGTCTGCACCGGGATATAGCACGGCATCTGCAGCGTCAGCTTCCAGCCGTTCAGGCCATCCTTCTCTGCGGCCGTGCGGGCAGCGGCGATCACATCGTCCGGCAGGCCAGCCAGTTCGGCGCGGTCTTCCACATGCAGCGACCAGGCATCGGTCGCATCGAGCACATTCTGCGAGAACGTCGCCGAGAGCGCGGACAGTTCTTCGCGGATCGCGCGGTAGCGCGCCTTGCCGGCGTCATCGAGTTCAGCACCGCCCAGGCGGAAATCACGCAAGGCGTTCTCCAGCACCTTGCGGCGTGCCGGAGCGTACTGCGCCGCTTCCGGCGCGGCGGCCAGGGCACGGTACTGCTGGTAAAGCGCCAGGTTCTGGCCCAGTGCGCTGCCAAAGCGCGTCACCTTGGGCAGGTTGGCGTTGTAGGCCTCGCGCAGTGCCGGGGTATTCACCACAGCCTGCAGGTGGCCCACCTGCCCCCACGCACGCCACAGGCGCTCGGTGGCGTCATCCAGCGGATCGGCGAAGGTCGCCCAGGTCAGCGGGGTGACGGTCTCGGCGGTCGTTACCGCCGCCTCGGCCTCGGCCAGCAGGGCATCGATCGCCGGGGCGATGTGCTCAGGCTGGATCGCATCGAAACGCGGCAGGCCGGAAAAATCGAGCAGGGGGTTGGTGGGGGTCACAGGCATCTCCAGACAACGGGGCCGCTGCAGCGGCATCACCCCACGATATGGCATTGCCCCCCGCCCCGCACAAGGCCCCGGCGTGCGCCGATGGGCGAGGTTCACGCCGCGCCTGCTGCCCCGCTCAGTACAGCGCTTCCAGCGAGACGCAGGGCAGCACCGGCAACCCCTGCCCCGCCACCGCCGCGGCAAGCTGGGCATCGGCGCCCTCCACGTCGATGCCCTGCTTCGGGTACCACTCCGGGTTGTAATAGCTGTGGGCGTAGCGCTCGCCGCTGTCGCACAGGATGGTCACGATCGAGCCGCTGCGGCCGGCATCGCGCATCAGCTGCGCGGCCTGCAGCACGCCGATGAAATTGGTGCCGGTGGAGCCGCCCACGCGGCGGCCCAGCTGGCGGGTGACGTGGCGCATCGCGGCCAGGCTCAGCGCGTCGGGCACCTTGACCATCGCATCGACACTGGTCGGGATGAAGCTGGATTCCACCCGCGGCCGGCCGATGCCTTCCACGCGCGAGCCACCGCTGCAGGTCAGCTCGCGCCAAGGCTGCCCGGCCAGCGCCGCGCAGTAGCCGTCGTAGAACACCGACACTTCCGGGTCCGCACACAGGATGCGCGTGTCATGCCGGCGGTAGCTCACGTAGCGGCCCAGCGTGGCTGCGGTGCCACCGGTGCCCGGGCTGCACACGATCCACTCCGGCACCGGGTGCGGCTCCTCGGCCATCTGCTTGAAGATCGATTCGGCGATGTTGTTGTTGGCACGCCAGTCGGTGGCGCGCTCGGCGTAGGTGAACTGGTCCATGAAGTGGCCGCCGGTTTCGCGGGCCAGCGCTTCCGAATCGCAGTTGAGGTCGCACGCGCGTTCCACCAGATGGCAGCGGCCGCCGTGGAACTCGATCGCCGCGATCTTCTCGGGGGAGGTAGTGGCCGGCATCACGGCGATGAACGGCAGGCCCAGCAGCCGGGCGAAATACGCCTCGGATACGGCCGTGGAGCCGCTGGACGCCTCGATCACCGGGCGCCCTTCACGCAGCCAGCCGTTGGTCAGCGCGTACAGGAACAGCGACCGGGCCAGACGATGCTTCAGGCTGCCGGTGGGATGGCTGGATTCGTCCTTGAAATACAGGTCGATGCCCTCGAACCCGGGCAGGTCCATCGGAATCAGGTGGGTATCGGCCGATCGGTTGAAGTCGGCTTCGATCTTGCGGATGGCGGCGGCCACCCATTCACGCTGGGACATGGATGAACACTGCGCAGGGAGACGCCCCATTCTACCCGCCACCCCATCCAGCCGGGACCGCTAAAATGGCCCGTCCGCCGCGCCGATGCGGCCCCCGCCCCAGGATCCCCCATGAGCCTTGCCGCCTTCCAGAACCAACCGGGTGTCGCCGCCCAGGTGCCCGCTGACACCACCGGCTTCGTGTTCAACCACACCATGCTGCGCGTCAAGGACGCCACCGCTTCGCTGGATTTCTACACCCGCGTGCTCGGCTTCCAGCTGATCGATCTGCGCCACTTCCCCGACGCCGACTTCAGCCTGTACTTCCTGGCCCTGCTGCCGGCCGGCACGCAGATTCCCGAAGGTGACGATGCCCGCCGCGTCTGGATGGCCGGGATTCCGGGCGTGCTGGAGCTGACGCACAACCACGGCACCGAAGCCCAGGACGGCCCGGTCTATCACAACGGCAATGCCGACCCGCGCGGCTTCGGCCATATCTGCGTGTCGGTGCCGGACATCCAGGCCGCCTGCAAGCGCTTCGATGCGCTGCAGGTGCCCTACCAGAAGCGCCTGGAAGACGGCCGCATGAAGCACCTGGCCTTCATCAAGGATCCGGATGGCTACTGGGTGGAGATCATCTCCAACACGCCGATCGCCTGATCCCCGCCGCTCCGCGCCGCCCCGGCCCATAACCGCGCGGCGCGGCCGCTACCGGTGGACCGGGAACTCGAAAGCCGCCAGGTCAGG
>NZ_JBDJLE010000034.1:0-26668 GCF_039673205.1 Stenotrophomonas sp. TWI809
GCCCGCCCCCTGCGCCACCAAACCCGCGCGCGTGGGCGCCTTTTTTTTGTCGGCCGCCCCCCCCCCCCCCCCGCCACTACCGATGGCATGCGGCGGCGGGGTGCAGGGGGCGTTACCTCGCCACCCACCAGCCCACGACCAGCGCCACGCCCAGCCACAGCCATTCCACGGCGCCATTGGCCAGGCCGCTCAGGGTCCAGGCCAGATAGGGCCCCATGCGCAACGCTGATTCCCACGGGGTGAGCCCCATCGCGCCGCCGAGGTAGGCCGAGGCGATCCCCCAGTTGGCTGCCAGCGCCACCAGCACGGTGGCCAGCAGGGTCAGCACCACCCGGGCGGTACCGGCGCGCAGGGTCCCCAGACGCAGCATGAAGGCGATCTCCAACGCCGCCAGAACCGCCATCCAGCCGGCCTGGCGGCCGGTGAGCAGGGCGATGAACAACCAGGCCAGCACGGCCGTGACGACACCAAGCAGAAACAGCGGGGGCCAGAGCCAGTGGCGGCTCCGGACAGGCACGGACGTGGGCGACATGCAATCTTCCTGTAAGTCCCCACAGGATACCGGCTTGCGCGGTGACCGGCGCGTGGGCGGCCACTGGGCTAAAATGGTCGCCTTGCGGGAATTGGCCGCGACCCCCATATCGATCCACATGTATTCCCGTAGCAGTGAACCTGTCCACTTCGAACGCGACTGCGAGGCCGTCATGGTCCCGCAGGGCGAAACGGTCACGCTGCCCGCTGGCAGCTATGGCTATATCACCCAGGCCCTGGGTGGCAGCTATACCGTGTTTGTCGAAGGCAATCTGTTCCGCATCGCCGGCAAGGATGGCGATGCCATCGGCAAGGAGGCGCCCCCGGCGCTGGAGCTGCCCGCCGATGCCTCCGACGAGGAGGTCGAAAAACTGGTGTGGCAGCAGCTGCGCACCTGTTTCGATCCGGAAATCCCGTTCAACATCGTCGATCTGGGCCTGGTCTATGAAGTGGACCTCAAACACCTGGACGACGGCCAGCGCGAGGTCGAGATCAAGATGACCCTGACCGCCCCCGGCTGCGGCATGGGCGAGATCCTCGTCGATGACGTGCGCAGCAAGCTGGAAATGATCCCGACGGTGGCCGAGGCCGACGTCGAGCTGGTGTTCGACCCGCCGTGGGGCCGCCACATGATGTCCGAGGCCGCCCGGCTCGAAACCGGCATGCTGTAACCGCCCATCGCCAGCCGGCGTCACGGCGTTCCCCGTAACCAGAACAGGAAATATCCGGTGTCCCAGTCTTCCGTGAGCTTCAACACCACCCGTTCCGCCCAGCCGCGCAGCAGCGAGGAGCGTGAGCGCATCCTGGCCGCCCCCGGTTTTGGTCTGCACTTCACCGATCACATGGTGGAAGTGCGTTGGGACAAGGACACCGGCTGGCACGATGCCGTGGTGCGCCCGTACGGCCCGCTGCAGCTGGACCCGGCCGCCGCGGTGCTGCATTACGGCCAGGAAATCTTCGAAGGCATCAAGGCCTACCGCCACGCCGACGGCTCGATCTGGACCTTCCGTCCGGAGGCCAACGGCCGCCGCCTGCAGCGTTCGGCCCAGCGCCTGGCGCTGCCGGAACTGCCGGTGGACATCTTCGTTGAATCGCTCAAGCAGATGATTGCGGTGGACGCGTCGTGGGTGCCGTCGGCCGACGAATCCAGCCTGTATTTCCGTCCCTTCATGATCGGCGATGAAGCCTTCCTCGGCGTGCGCGGCGCGCACAAGGCCGGCTACTACGTGATCGCCAGTCCGGCCGGCCCGTACTTCGCCAAGGGCGTCGCCCCGGTGTCGATCTGGCTGTCCACCGACTATGCACGCGCGGGCAAGGGCGGCACCGGCGCGGCCAAGTGCGGTGGCAACTACGCCGCCTCGCTGCTGCCGCAGCAGAAGGCGCAGGCACAGGGCTGCTCGCAGGTGCTGTTCCTGGATCCGGTCGAGGGCAAGTACCTGGAAGAACTGGGTGGCATGAACGTGTTCCTGGTCTACAAGGACGGCACCCTGGTGACCCCGTCGCTGTCGGGCAGCATCCTGGAAGGCATCACCCGCGAAAGCATCCTGCAGCTGGCGCGCGACCGCGGCATGAAGGTCGAAGAGCGCAAGGTCACCCTTGATGAGTGGAAGGACGGCGTGAGCTCCGGCGAGATCGTGGAAGCGTTCGCCTGCGGCACCGCTGCGGTGGTCACCCCGATCGGCCAGCTCAAGGGCGAAGGCTTCTCGGTGGGCGACATCAACGCCCCGGCTGGCGAAGTGACGATGTCGCTGCGCAAGGAGCTGACCGACATCCAGTACGGCCGCCTGCCGGACCGTCATGGCTGGCTGGTCCGCCTGGACGCCTGAGTCCTCCGGGTCTGAGCTGAAGCATTGAAACCCGCCTGGCGACAGGCGGGTTTTTTGTTGCCGGTTCGGCACCGCGCCGGTGGTGCTCCCCACGACCGGCGGCGCAGCGTTCGCAATCGGTAGTGCCGGGCGCGGGGCGGCTCTGCAGCAGTCCGCGGAGCCGGCTAGCGGCCGGCACTACGGGATGGTCAGGCGCCGGCCAGCGGCCGGTAGTGCGGGATGGTTGGGCGCCGGCCATCAGCCGGCATGACTGTCCTGCGGTGGCACTGGCGTAAGCCATTGATGCGCAAGTGGTGTCCCGAATTTGTCGACGACGACAGCCATTTCAGACAATCCGTGGCGTAATCGGACCCCTCGAACGGGCGTCCGTTCCTTCACTTTCACAAACCCTCGACCCGGAAAGTCTCAGATCCGACATTTCATGTCACTGAAGTGCAGCTGAAACATTGTTGATCGGCCAGTCAGCCACTAGCGTCGTGATGGGCGGTTTGATTCAGGGGAACCGATCCACTCACCGGGCCGATCCGCGCCATCGATTGCAGCAGCCCCCGGATCGGACCTGGATTCTCAGCCGCGACGACGGCATTCACTGTCTGAAAGGGAAATCCGATGTCTCATGTCTCGCAACACCGTTTGCGTCAGCGTGCATTGGTTGTACTGGGCGCGTCCGTTCTGTCGACCCTGCTGCTGGCTACCCCGGCGTTCGCCGGCGATGTGCAGTTGAGCGGCCTGTCCTCGGCGCCGACCCATCAGCGCTTCATCGTGAAGTACAAGGACGGCAGCACCGGGGTCGCCACCCCGACCGCGCTGGCCAGCTCGCTCAAGGCCGCCGCCGCGGCGGTGCCGGCCGCACAGGGCCGCGCGCTGGGACTGCAGAAGCTGCGTCAGCTGGCGATCGGGCCGACCGTGGTCAAGGCCGACCGGCCGCTGGACCGCGCCGAGGCCGAGCTGCTGATGCGCCGCCTGGCCGCCGACCCGAGCGTGGAATACGTCGAGGTCGACCAGCTGATGCAGGCCACCCTGGTGCCCAACGACACGCGTTTCTCCGAGCAGTGGGGCTTCGGCACCAGTAATGCGTCGATCAACGTTCGCCCGGCCTGGGACAAGGCCACCGGCACCGGCGTGGTGGTCGCGGTGATCGATACCGGCATCACCAACCATCCCGATCTCAATGCGAACATCCTGCCCGGCTATGACTTCATCAGCGACGCGGCGATGGCGCGCGACGGCGGTGGCCGCGACAACAACCCCAACGACGAAGGCGACTGGTACGCCGCCAACGAATGCGGTTCGGGCATTCCGGCCTCCAACTCGAGCTGGCACGGCACCCACGTGGCCGGCACCGTCGCGGCGGTGACCAACAACAGCACCGGCGTGGCAGGCACGGCCTTCAATGCCAAGGTCGTCCCGGTACGCGTGCTCGGCAAGTGCGGTGGCTACACCTCCGACATCGCCGACGCGATCGTCTGGGCGTCCGGCGGCACTGTCAGTGGCGTCCCGGCCAATGCCAACCCCGCCGAAGTGATCAACATGTCCCTCGGCGGCGGTGGCAGCTGCTCCACCACCTACCAGACCGCGATCAATGGCGCCGTCTCGCGCGGCACCACCGTGGTGGTCGCCGCGGGCAACAGCAATACCAACGTCTCGTCCTCCGTGCCGGCCAACTGCGCCAACGTCATCGCTGTCGCCGCCACCACGTCAGCCGGCGCCCGTGCGAGCTTCTCCAACTACGGCACCGGCATCGACATCTCGGCGCCGGGGCAGGGCATCCTCTCCACCCTCAACAGCGGCACCACGGTTCCGGGCAGCGCATCGTATGCCTCCTACAACGGCACCTCGATGGCGGCCCCGCACGTGGCCGGCGTGGTCGCGCTGATCCAGTCCGTTGCCCCCACCGCGCTGAGCCCGGCCGCCATCGAAAGCCTGCTCAAGAGCACCGCACGGCCGTTGCCGGGCGCCTGCTCCGGCGGCTGCGGCGCGGGCATCGTCGATGCCGATGCGGCGGTGACGGCGGCCCTGGGCGGGACCAACCCCAACCCGGGTACCGGCAACGTGCTGCAGAACAACGTTCCGGTCACGGGCCTTGGCGCCGCCAGCGGTGCTTCGCTGGCCTACACCGTGACCGTGCCGTCCGGCCGTAGCCAGCTGAAGGTCACCCTCGCCGGCGGCAGTGGCGATGCCGATCTCTACGTCCGCTCCGGCAGCGCGCCGACCGACACCGTCTACACCTGCCGCCCCTACCTCAGCGGCAACAATGAGACCTGCACGATCACCTCACCGGCGGCCGGCACCTGGCACGTGCGGGTGAAGGCCTACTCGACCTTCTCCGGGGTCACCCTCACCGCACAGTACTGATCGCCTTCCCATCGCCCCAACGCAGAACGCCCCGGCATGCCGGGGCGTTCGTTCAATCAACACCGATTACGCAGCTTCGAACCGGTTGGCGGCCACGTTCTTGCGCACCTGTTCCGGATTCCAGATCCGGCCGTTCATCGCAATGTACACACCGCTCGGCAACGACTGCACCGCACCGATCGCACACCCGATGTTGAACTCCGCATCCGAGCCGCGGAAGCGCGCCGGGCTCAGCGCACCGGTCATCACGATCGTCTTGTCGGTGATCGACTTCAACACCTGGCCCGTCTGCACCATCGAATCGGTGCCGTGGGTGACCAGCACATGGCGCGTCGGCTGCGCGGCGATCGTCGCCCGGATCAACTCACGGTCATCGTCGGTGATGTGCAGCGAATCCTTGCGCAGGATCGGGATCACATTGAAACGGAAGGTCACGCCGAGCTCGCGCAGGATCATCCCGATCTGCGGATCACCGATCTGATAGTCCGACTTGTCGTCGAAGTAGATCTTGTCGATCGTGCCACCGGTGGTGATGATCAGTAGTTCTTCCATTGCAAGCATCCTGGGTACCAGACAGAAGGGCACGGAACCGCCGCGCCGACCCGTAGATGATACGGCCGCCGCCGGCCCGATGCAGGGCCGCGCCGCAACGACCTCAGCCGGCCGGCGTCCTGCGCCCGAAGCGGCGCCGCAGCCCTGGCGTGCTGGCCACCCCGATCACGGCCAGGGCCAGCCCCAGCTCGAGCCAGGCCCACAGCGCCACCTCTGGATGGCTCCAGGCGCTCATCACCCCGTGGCTGAACCAGAACAGCGCCAGCACCCCCGCCCAGAACGTCGCCTTGCCACGCCGCACCAGCACGCCCAGCGCCAGCAGCAGCGGCGGCAGCGTGAACACCAGCTGGGTGGCCAGCCAATGCTTGTCCTGCGCGAACCAGACCGCGAACAGCACCGCCAGCGCCACCAGCAGCAGGGCCAGCACGATCTCCTGGGCGCGCGTACTCACGCCAGCCGCCGTGCGATATCGGCGACCCGCCGCCCCAGCGCCCGCGCCAGGATGCTTTCATCCTCGCTCGGCACCGGGTTGTCGTCCGCCCCGGCCACATGGCTGGCGCCATACGGCGTGCCGCCGGTGGTGGTGTGGCTCAGCGCCGGCTCGGTGAAGGGAATACCCACGATCAGGCAGCCGTGGTGCAGCAACGGCACCTGCATCGACAGCAGCGTCGATTCCTGCCCGCCGTGCAGCGAGGCCGTCGAGGTGAACACGCCCGCCGGCTTGCCGGCCAATGTCCCGTTGACCCATTCCGCGCCCAGGCTGTCCAGGAAGTGCTTCACCGGCGCGGCCATGTTGCCGAAGCGGGTCGGGCTGCCCAGCAGCAGCCCGGTGCATTCGGCCAGGTCGGCCACGCTCACATACGGTGCGCCATCCTCGGGCACCGGCGGCAGCGCGGTCTGCGTCACCGCCGCCACCGGGGGCACCGTGCGCAGCCGCGCGCTCATGCCGGGCACCTCGCCGATGCCGCGCGCAATCTGGCGGGCAAGCCGTGCCACTGAACCGCCACGGCTGTAGTACAGCACCAGGATCTCCGCCATTTCGCTTTCATCTCATTGCGTCCGATGCAGGCAGTATGGCAACGCAGCCCGCTCAGGGCGAGGTCCGTGCCCGGGCTGGGCACCGTGGCGGGCGTGCATGCCCCACACCCGTCATCGGGTACCCTTGCGCCGATGGAACCTCTCGATACGATCAACCTGTGGATCGAACGCGTCCGGGACCGTGCGCGCGCGATCAGCTTCGGCCGCTTCCTGTGGCGCCGTTTCCTGGATGACCGCCTGTTCCAGGCGGCCGCCTCGCTGGCCTACACCACCGTGTTCGCGCTGGTGCCGCTGGCCATCGTGGTGTTCGGGGTGCTCTCGGCGTTCCCGGTGTTCGACCGCTGGAGCGACACCCTCAGCGACTACGTGTTCTCCAACTTCGTGCCCAACGCCGCGCGCGCCGCCGAAGGCTACCTGCGACAGTTCTCGGCCAGCGCCGGGCAGCTGACCGCCGCCGGCTTCATCGCCCTGGTGGTGTCGCTGCTGATCACGCTCAACAGCGTGGAGGAAACCTTCAACCAGATCTGGCGGGTGAGTTCGACCCGGCCGAAGCTGACCCGCTTCCTGGTGTATTGGACGGTGCTCACCCTCGGCGCGATGCTGGCCGCCGCCTCGCTGGCGGTCTCGGCGCGGGTGTTCGCGCTGCCGCTGTTCGGTACCAGCGAAGGCCGCTGGCTGGCCAACGTCTCATTGACGGTCGCGCCGATCCTGATCGAGTTCGTCTGCATCATGCTGGTGTACCGCGTGGTGCCGCACCACACGGTCAAATGGCGGCATGCCGTCCCCGGCGCGATCCTGGCCGCGATCATGCTGGAGCTGGTGAAGTGGGGCATGGGCGCCTACCTGGGCAGCTTCCAGTCCTACCAGAAGCTCTACGGCACGGTCGCCTTCGTACCGATCCTGCTGCTGTGGATCTACCTGTGCTGGGTCTCGGTGCTGCTCGGCGCATCGCTTGCCTCCTCGATCGCCGCGTTCCGCTACCAGCCGGCCGACCTGCGCCTGCCGGTGGGGTATGAGATCTATGGCCTGCTGCGCCTGATCGGTCGCTTCCACCAGGCCCGTGCCGACGGCCGCAGCCTGGATGACGACGAGATCCTGCGGCTGGAGCCGATGCTGACCGATTCGCTGCTGCAGACGCTGCTCTGCGATCTGGAAGCAATCCGCGTGGTGCGCCGCGACGAGCAGGGCGAATGGCTGCTCGCGCGCGACCTGGACAAACTCACCCTGGCCGACCTGTACGAGACCACGCAGATGCGGATCCCGATCAAGGAAGCCTACCTGCCCTACCGCGACGACAGCCTGGGCACGGCCTCGGTGGCCGCGCTGGACACCTTGCGCCTGCCGCTGCGCGAACTGCTCAAACGCCGCGTCAGCGACATCTACTCGACCCCCGGAGACAAACCATGACCGCCAAGCCCCTGCTGCTGGCCCTGGGCCTGCTGACGCTGGCCGCCTGCAACAAGCCCGCCGCACAGAGCGAGGCCACTGCGCCCGCCGTCCCGGCCCCGATCAGCGAGCCCGCCGCGCCGCCGACCGAAGCCGCGCCGGCCACCGAACGCAGGACCGTCGAACAGCCGACGCTGAAAGCCAAGGCGCTGGACGGCACCGACTACGATCTGGCCGCGCACCGCGGCAAGTGGGTGGTGGTGAACTTCTGGGCGACCTGGTGCGCCCCATGCCGCAAGGAAATGCCCGAGCTCTCCGCGCTGCACGCGATGCGCAATGAAATCGAGGTGGTCGGGCTGGCCTTCGAGGACATCGAACCGGCCGAGATGAAGGCCTTCCTGGAGAAGCGTCCGGTCACCTATCCGATCGTGATCGTGGATACCTACAACCCGCCGGAAGACTTCGCGATCCCGCGCGGCCTGCCGATGACCTACCTGATCGCGCCGGATGGCAAGGTCGCCAAGGAATTCCTCGGCCCGGTCACCGCGCATGACATCGAAGCGCGGATCAAGGAAGGCTGATCCTCACGGGCATGCCGGCGGATACCCGGCATGCCTGTGCCTCGCAGCGCCGGTAGATCCACGCCATGCGTGGATCTACCCGACGACGAAGGGTTCAATCGGCTTCAAGACCCCGAAGTGCTCCTTGTGCAGCTTGCCCTTCAACGGCGGCAGCGCCAGCACCGGTTCGTCCACGCGGGTATCGGGCAGGCGATCGAGCAGGTTGCGGATCAGGCCCAGCCGCCCGCGTTTCTGGTCGTTGAAGTCCACCAGCGTCCACGGGGCATCATCGTTATGCGTCGCGCGCAGCATCGCTTCGCGGCTCTCGGTATAGGCGCTGTACTTGCTGCGTGATTTCAGGTCCACCGGCGACAGCTTCCAGCCCTTGAGCGGATCGAGGTGGCGCTCGGCAAAACGCTTTTCCTGTTGTGCCTGGTCCACGCTGAGCCAGTACTTGAACAGCACGATGCCATCATCGATCAGCAGCTTCTCGAACACCGGCGTCTGCGCCAGGAAGCTGCGGTACTGCGCCTCGGTGCAATAGCCCATCACATGCTCGACGCCGGCGCGGTTGTACCAGCTGCGGTCCATCAGCACGATCTCGCCCGCCGCCGGCAGGTGCGAGACATAGCGCTGGAAATACCACTGCGTGCTTTCGCGATCGGTCGGCTTGGGCAGCGCGACCACCTTGCACTGGCGCGGATTGAGATGCTCGGCGATCGCCTGGATCGCACCGCCCTTGCCCGCGGTGTCGCGGCCTTCGAACAGCACCAGCACGCGCTGCCCGGTGTGCTGCACCCAGCGCGCCATCGCCGCCAGTTCCAGTTGCATCGGTTCCAGCAGGGCCTGGTAGTCCTTGCGCTTGAGCTTGCCCATCGGCGTGCCTCGGTGATTCACAGGGAAGCCCGAGCCTAGCGCAGCCGATGCTCAGGCGATGTGTGGGCCCTGCCAGCCGCGTTCGCGTGCGAGCGTTTCGATCACCTCGGTGAGGTCGCGCGCGAAACCGGCCATGTCGAACAGGCCGCTGTCCTCGCGGCGTTGCGCCAGCGTGGCGCGCGCGGCCTGTATTGCAGCCGGGTCGTTGCCGAGCTGGATGGCGGTAGCCACGAACGCCGCGTCGTCGGCCACGTTGAACGCGTGCATGCCCAGGTGGTGGTTGAGGCTGCCGGCCACGCGTGAGGCGAACGTCGCGCCGGGGCTGGTCAGCACCGGGCAGCCGGCCCACAGCGCATCGGAGGCGGTGGTGTGGGCGTTGTACGGGTGCGTGTCCAGGAACAGGTCGGCGTGCTGGTAACGCGCCAGGTACTGCGGGTGCGGCAGGCGTGGCATGAACACCAGCCGCGCCGGATCCAGCTTCGCCTGGCGTGCCGCGCTGCGCAGCCGTGCATCGGCAGTGCCCGGCCCGGACAGCAGCCACAGCACGCTGCCGGGCACGCCGTGCAGCACCGCGAACAGCCGTTGCATGCTGCGCGGATTGAGCTTGTAGCTGTTGTTGAAACAGCACAGCACCACGCCCTGCGCGGGCAGGCCGCAGTCCTCGCGCGAGGGCACCGGTTCCAGCACGCGGGTGTTGTCCGAGGGCTGGAACGCGCGCGGCAGGTGCCGCACGTTCTCACTGAACGCCGGTGCCAGCACCTCGGGCAACACGAAGGCATCGGCCAGCACATGATCGATCCACGGCGCGCCGGAAGTGCCCGGGTAGGCCAGCCAGTTGACCTGTACCGGGGCCGGGCGCATTGCCAGCACCTGCGGGGTGCCGCCGCCGCCCCAGCCGCGCAGATCGAACAGCACATCGATCCCGGCCTCGCGGATGCGCCGGGCGATCACCTGATGCGGCTGCGCGCTGACATCGTGCAACGTGTGGGCGGCCTGCTGCAGACGCTGGCGGATGCTGCTGCCGTCATCCGCGCTGAGCGCGAACAGATGCAGGTCCAGCATGTCCAGCGCGCGCAGCTGTTCGAACAGGGCGACGGTCAACAGGCCGGTGGGATGCGCGCCGAAGCCGTTGGAGAGGAAGCCGACCCGCAGCGTGCCGTGCGGGCGCACCGTGGCCGGCGGCAACCGCGGGATGCCCTCGGCCAGCGCCGCCGCGCGCTGACGGGCGCAGGCCAGCTGCTCGGCGGCGCTGCCGTCTTCGCTGAGGAAGGCGAACGGCTCGACCACCGCCTGGCCCTGCGCGACGGCCTGGCGCACGAGCGACGACAATCGCTCCAGATCCCGCCAATCGCACAGCCGGCGCTGCCAGTTGAGCAGCTGCGCAGTGATGTAGGGCTCGCCCGGCAGCAGACGGTGCGCATGGCGATACGCATCCGCCGCCGCCTCCGGTTGCCCCGCGTCTTCCAGTGCGTGGCCGAGCCACAGGGTGATGCCGGGGTGCTGGGGCGCGCGATCCGCCGCCTGCCTCAGCAGTGTGGCGGCCTCGCCATGGCGGCCTTGCATCCAGCGTGCGCGGCCCAGCCGGGCCAGGGCCTCGGGATGGTCGCCGCGCAGCTGCAGCGCACGGGTGGCGGCCTGTTCGCCGGCGCGCACATCGCCGGCTTCCAGCTCCGCGTCGGCCAGCATCACCCACGCAATGAAATCGGCCGGTTGCCGCTGCACCGCCTGGCGCAGCTGCAGGCGCTGCGGATCGGCACTCATCGCGGCCGCGGCCGGGCGGACATGCTCAGTTGCCTTCCGCGAGCCGGGCCAGCTCGTCGGCCTGGTGTTCGTGGGTCAGCCGGCTCACCAGTGCATCAAGATCGCCGGTCAGGATGTTGGGCAGGTCGTACAGGGTCAGCCCTTCCACGCGGTGGTCGGTGATCCGTCCCTGCGGGAAGCTGTAGGTGCGGATGCGCTGGCTGCGGTCGCCGCTGCCGACCTGCAGCCGGCGGCTTTCGGCCTGCGCGGCGGCCTGCTTGCTGCGTTCGGCATCCAGCAGCTGCGCCTTGAGGCGCTTCATCGCCTTGTCGCGGTTGGCGTGCTGGCTGCGCTCGGTCTGGCATTCCACCACCACGCCGGTGGGCAGGTGGGTGATGCGGATCGCCGATTCGGTCTTGTTGACGTGCTGGCCACCGGCGCCGGAGGAGCGGTAGGTGTCCACGCGCAGGTCGGCCGGGTTGATCACCACGTCCTCGACGTCATCCGCCTCGGGAATGATCGCCACCGTCGCGGCCGAGGTATGGATGCGGCCCTGCGACTCGGTCGCCGGCACGCGCTGCACGCGGTGCGTGCCCGATTCGAACTTCAGCCGCGAGAACGCGCCACGGCCGACCACGCGCGCCACCACTTCCTTGTAGCCGCCATGTTCGCCCGGGTTGTCCGATTCGATCTCGACCTTCCAGCCCTGGCGCTCGGCATAGCGGGCGTACATGCGGAACAGATCGCCGGCGAAGATCGCCGCCTCGTCACCGCCGGTGCCCGCGCGGACTTCCAGGAACAGGTTGCCGTCATCGCGCGGATCGCGCGGCACCAGCAGCAGGGCCAGTGCTTCGTCCAGCTGCTGCAGGCGCTGCTGCGCGGCGGTGATTTCCTCGTCGGCCAGCTCGCGCAGGTCAGGGTCCTCGCGCATCGCTTCGGCGGCGGCGAGATCGGCCTTGGCACGCGCTTCGTCGGCCAGCGCGTTGGCGACCGGCTCCAGCTGCGAAAACTCGCGCGAGAGCGCGCGGAAACGGTCGTTGTCGCCGACCACGGCCGGGTCGGACAACAGGCGTTCCAGTTCTTCGCGGCGCTCGGCCAGCGCTTCCAGCTTACGGCGCAGGGTCGGCGTCATCGTTCCTCGCTACATCGGTGCGCACGGCAGGGTGCTGGTAACCCGGCTTGGCCGGGAACAGGCGCTCGGCGGCGCGGGTGAGTTCAGTATCGCCGCTGAGCGCGGCCGCGCGCAGGGCGGCGGTCGGCGGGTGCAGCAGGCGGTTGGTCAGGCCATGCGCGAGCAGCTCGAGCACTTCCTCGGGTGGTTTGCCATGGGCCAGCTGCTGGCGGGCTTTCTCCAGCATCTCCACGCGGGTCGCTTCGCCATAGGCGCGCAGCTGCCGCAGCGGGGCCTGGTGCACGCTGGCCTGCAGGGTCTCCACGAAACGGGCGACCTGCAGCTCGATGATCGCTTCGGCCTCGGCCGCAGCTTCCCGGCGGCTGCGACGGTTGTCTTCGACCGCGCGCTCCAGATCATCCACGGTGTACAGGAAGGCGTCGGCCAGTTCGCCCACGCCGGCCTCGATATCACGCGGCACGGCCAGATCGAACAGCAGCATCGGCTTGTGCTTGCGGGTTTTCAGTGCGGCGGCCACGTGCGCGCGGGTGATCACCGGCTCACGCGCGGCGGTGGCCGAGAACACCACGTCGGCCTCGCCCAGATGACGGTCCAGCTCACTCAGGGGCAGGGCGACGCCGCCATGACGGCTGGCCAGCTCCTGCGCATGGGCGAGGGTGCGGTTGGCGATCAGCAGCCGACGCACGCGCCCTTCGCTGAGATGGCGCGCGGCCAGCTCGATGGTCTCGCCGGCGCCCACCAGCAGCACGGTGGAATCTTCCAGCCGCGCGAACGAGTTCTGCGCCAGGCGCACCGCGGTGGAGGCCACCGAGACCGGATTGGCGCCCACGCGCGTATCGGTGCGGGCGCGCTTGGCCACCGAGAAGGTCTGCTGGAACAACCGGTCCAGACGCTGGCCGAGCAGGCCGTGATCACGCGCCAGGGCCCAGGCATCCTTCACCTGGCCCAGGATCTGCGGCTCGCCCAGCACCATGGAATCCAGCCCGGTGGCCACCCGGAACAGGTGGCGCACCGCATCGGCGTCGGCGTGCTGGTAGAGGTACCCATGCAAGGTGCCTGCATGTGACTCCAGCCACTGCGCCAGCGCGTCACCGGATTCGGCCACCGCGTACAGCTCGGTGCGGTTGCAGGTGGAGAGCAGGACCGCCTCGGCCACCTGTGGCGTATCGCGCAGCGACGCCAATGCCTGGGGCAGGGCGTCGCCGCCAAAGGAGGCGCGTTCGCGCAGTTCCACTGGCGCGGTCTGGTGATTCAGTCCGAGCACCCACAGGGTCATTGTTCAGTTGCTTGCGATAAGCTGCTGGCCATTCAAGTCGTCATTTTAAGGCTCAGATGCCCCCGATGCCCGCATTGATTCGCATCTCCAGCGTTCTGCTGCTGTCTTTGTTCACCGCCAACGCCCTGGCCGCCCCCCCGGCAGCCCCGGCCAAAGGCAAGAACAGCACGGCCGAGGCGGTCCCCCTGGCCCCGGTCATGGCGGGCGAATTCGCCCTGCAGGCAGGCAAACTGGGCGACGCCGCGCGCTGGTACCTGGAGGCGGCCGAGGCCAGTGAAGGCGATGCCGGCCTGGCCGAGCGCGCCTCCCGGATCGCCATGCTGGCCAACGATGACAAGCGCGCCGCCCGCGCGCTGGCCCTGTGGGAGCAGCGTGCGCCGCGCTCCCTGGCCATGCGCAGCAGCACCGCCGCGCTGGACATGCGCCAGAACAAGGTGAAGGCCGCCCGCACCGAACTGCAGGCGCTGCTCAAGGACCCGGACCCCACCGCCTGGAAGTTCGCGATCGGCGCCCTGATCAGCGGCGGCAGCGACCCCAAGGTCCCGGCCCAGGTGCTGGGCGAGCTGGTGGATGCCAATGCCATCCCCGACCGCCTGGAGGTCTGGCAGGAGTTCGGCCGTCTGGCCATGCGCATGGAGCAGCCCGAGCTGGCCCGGCGCATGGTCGATGAGGTGGTCAAGCGCTTCCCGGACGAGCCGCGCGTGGCCCTGCTGCACGCCAGTCAGCTCAACCAGGCCGGCAAGTCTGAAGAGGCGCTGGCCCTGTTGAAGGGCGTGGAGCCCAAGACCACGCAGGACCCCGAGCTGCGCAACGCGGTGGCGATCTCCTACGACCTGATGGGCCAGCCTGCTGCGGCCGAGCGCGTGCTGGCGGTCGGCCCGCAGGATGTGCAGACCTACGGCATGCGCGCCTCGCTGCTGGCCAAGCAGAAGGACGACCCGGGCCTGCTGGCCCTGTATACCGAACTCTCCGGGCAGGCGACCAAGCCGGATCCGGCCCAGCGCCTGCTGCTGGGCAAGATCGCCGAGTACCTCAAGCGCTACGAGGAAGCGGTCAACTGGTATCACAGCGTGCCCGGTGGCCCGGAGCGCGATGAGTCGCGCCTGCGCGCGGCCAACGCGCAGAACGAACTGGGCCGCACCGACAAGGCGCTGGCCGAAGTACACGCGATCCAGTCCGACGCGACCGTCGATGACGATGCCCGCCGCGATGCCTATCTGCTCGAGGCCGAGCTGCGCCAGCGCGGCAACGACGATGCCGGCGAACTGGACGCGCTGGCCCGTGGCCTGGCCGCGTATCCGGACGAGAACGCGCTGCTGTATGCCCGCGCCCTGGCCTGGGAGCGTCGCGACGACATCCCGCGCGCCGAGGCCGACCTGCGCAAGGTGCTGGTCACCGATCCGGAGAACATCGCCGCGCTCAACGCGCTCGGCTATACCTTGGCCGACCGCACGCAGCGTTATCAGGAAGCCTTGGAACTGATCGACCGCGCGCGCGTGGCCGAGCCGGACAACGCCGCCATCGTCGACAGTTACGGCTGGGTGCTGTATCGCCTGGGCCGCAACGAGGAAGCACTGGTGCAGCTGCGCCGCGCCTGGACGCTGGCCAAGGATGCGGAGATCGCCGCGCATGTCGGCGAGGTGCTGTGGGTGTTGAACAGGAAGGACGAGGCGCGCCACTTCTTTGAGGAGGCTCGCAAGCTGGACCCGGACAACCGCGCCCTGCAGCGCGTGATCGAGAAATACGGCGTATGAATCTGCTGTCCCTGAAGGCCGCGTTTGCCGCGGCCGTGGCGTTGTCGCTCTCCGCCTGCGTGTCCCTGGATGAGCGCAAGGCGCCCTCCGCCCCGACCGTGGTCACCACCGTCTCTCCCGCTGCGCAGCGGGCCGAGGCCGAGCGTGTCACTGCGGTGCGCGCGCAGCCGGCCTGGTCGTTCCAGGGCCGGGTGGCGATCAGCAAGGGCCGCAACGGCGGCAACGGCCGCATCGACTGGCAGCAGCAGGGCCAGGGATATGTGGTGGAACTCAGCGCCCCGGTCACCCGGCAGAGCTGGAAGCTGACCGGCGACAGCCATCACGAGGGCGGCCGACTGGAAGGTCTGGAAGGCGGCACGCGCGAGGGCGACGATGCCCAGCAGGTCCTGCTGGACGCCACCGGCTGGGATATCCCGGTCAACCAGCTGCCCGATTGGGTGCGCGGCCTGATCGCCGATGCGGCCCCGGCCGAGCGCATCGAGCGCGACGGCGAAGGCCGGCCGCGTCGCGTGCAGCAGCTGGGCTGGGAGATCCAATACCTGGATTGGTACCCGGCCGAGGCTGGTCGCCCGGTGCTGCCGCGCCGGATCGAAGCGGTCAATGGCGACGCCAAGGTCCGCCTGGTGGTCGACAGCTGGGTGCTGGCCACGCCATGAGCAGGCTGGATGCAGTCGACGGCGGGTCGACCTGGCCGGCCCCGGCCAAGCTGAATCTGTTCCTCCACATCACCGGGCGGCGCCCGGACGGTTACCACCAGTTGCAGACCGTGTTCCGGCTGCTGGATTGGGGCGATCGGATCCATCTGCGTGTCCGCGACGATGGTCGGATCCGCCGTGAGGGCCCCTCCGTGGCCGGCGTTGCCGAGGCCGATGATCTGGCGGTCCGCGCCGCGCACCTGTTGAAGGCTGCAGCGAACATCGCCCAAGGTGCCGATATCGGCGTCGAAAAGCGCGTTCCGGCTGGCGGCGGCTTCGGCGGCGGGTCCTCCGATGCCGCCACCGTGCTGGTCGCACTGAACCGCCTGTGGGGCGCCGGTCTGGAGGTCGATGCGCTGGCCGCGCTGGGTCTGCAGCTGGGCGCGGATGTGCCGGTTTTCGTGCGCGGGCACAACGCCTGGGCCGAGGGCGTGGGCGAACTGCTGACCCCGATCGCCCTGCCGCCGGCGTGGTTTGTGCTGGTCCACCCCGGCGTTCACGTGCCGACCCCCGCACTTTTCGCATCACCGGATTTGACGCGGGATGCCCCAGTGGCGAAAATAGCGGACTTCGCTTCCGGGTCTTTGCTCGGGAATGCGTTCGAGCCGGTCCTGCGCCGCCGCGAACCTGCCGTAGAGGCAGCGCTCGCAGCGTTGAGCAGTATCGGCCGGGCACGACTCACCGGGTCGGGAAGCGGTTGTTTCGTCGAGTTCGCCACGCGCGCTGCTGCAGAGCAGGGCCTGGCGCAATTGCCGAAGGAACTGCGGGCATGGGTGGCTGCGGGCGTGGAGCGCTCGCCACTGCTTGATGTACTCGAGCGTTACTGATTTTGATGCAGGGGCGTCGCCAAGAGGCCCAAGGCACCAGGTTTTGATCCTGGCATTCGGAGGTTCGAATCCTCCCGCCCCTGCCACTAGCGGATATCTGCCGCGACTCCATGCGCATGTCTGCGCGGGCGCGGTGCATACGCCGCGGTGTTGTCACCGCAGACACCTCCGGGTGCCGGCGGCCCAGTTCTCCGCCAATCGCTCCCGCCCGAGACCGTCATGATGCAAGAACACCCCAACCTGCTGGTATTTTCCGGCAACGCCAACAAGCGCCTTGCGCAGAGCATCTGCAAGGAACTGGGGGTGCGGCCTGGCAAGGCATTGGTGTCGCGCTTCTCCGATGGTGAAGTGCAGGTCGAGATCGAGGAAAACGTCCGTAAGCAGGACGTGTTCGTGATCCAGCCGACCTGTGCACCCAGCGCAGAGAACCTGATGGAACTGCTGGTCCTGATCGATGCGCTCAAGCGCGCTTCGGTCAACAGTGTCACCGCCGTGGTGCCGTATTTCGGCTACTCGCGCCAGGATCGCCGCATGCGGTCCTCGCGCGTGCCGATCACCGCCAAGGTGGCTGCAAAGATGTTCAGCGCTGTCGGGGCTGACCGGGTACTGACGGTGGATCTGCATGCCGATCAGATCCAGGGTTTCTTCGACATGCCGGTGGACAACGTATACGCCTCGCCGCTGCTGCTCGCCGATATCTGGCGCGCCTACGGCACGGAAAACCTGATCGTGGTGTCCCCGGACGTGGGCGGTGTGGTGCGCGCGCGCGCCGTCGCCAAGCGCCTGGACGATGCCGATCTGGCGATCATCGACAAGCGCCGCCCGCGCGCCAACGTCTCCACCGTGATGAACATCATCGGTGACGTCGAAGGCAAGACCTGCGTGATGGTCGATGACATCGTCGATACCGCCGGCACCCTGTGTGCGGCCGCTGCAGCCCTGAAGGCGCGTGGCGCCCTCAAGGTCGCCGCGTACTGCACCCACGCCGTGCTCTCGGGCCCGGCGGTGGACAACATCAACAACTCCCAGCTCGATGAGCTGGTGGTGACCGACACCATCCCGCTGCGTGAAGAGGCGCGGGTGTGCAGCAAGATCCGCCAGCTCAGCGTGGCGGAAATGCTGGCCGAGACGATGCGCCGCATCGCCTTCGGTGAGTCGGTCAGCTCGCTGTACGTGGATTGATTTTTCCGCCCACCGGCAACGGTGGGTGGTTTCCCGGGGAGATCTGGTCGCGGATCTCCCCTCATCGCCTCGCCCTCATGGCGCGGCAAACAACGAAGGTAGTAAATCAGCATGGCCAAGAATCATGAAATCAAGGTCGTCCAGCGCGAACTGCAAGGCAAGGGTGCGAGCCGCCGCCTGCGTGGCGCTGGCCAGATCCCGGCGATCATCTACGGCGGCGACGTCGAGCCGAGCGTCATCCAGCTCAACCACAACGAAATCTGGCTGGCCCAGCAGAACGAGTGGTTCTACTCGTCCATCCTGGACCTGAATCTGGATGGCAAGGTCACCAAGGTGCTGCTGCGTGACATGCAGCGCCACCCGTTCAAGCAGCTGATCCTGCATCTGGATTTCCTGCGCGTGAACGAGAACGAAGCGCTGACCGCCAACGTCCCGCTGCACTTCATCAACGAAGACACCTCGCCGGCCGGCAAGGCTGCCGACGTCGTGGTCACCCACGAACTGAAGGAAGTGAGCATCACCTGCCTGCCGAAGGACCTGCCGGAATCGATCGACGTCGACCTGGCCGACCTGAAGGCTGGTGACGTGATCTACCTGTCGGACATCAAGCTGCCGAAGGGCGTCGAGATCCCGGCCCTGGCCCAGGGCAAGGACCATGACGACGCGATCGTCACCGCCAAGCTCGGCAAGGAAGAAGCTGCCGACGAAGCGCCGGCTGCAGAGTAAGTGATTGCGGCGCCTGTCCTTCGGGGCAGGCGCCGTTTCTGTATGTACCGGCACAGGGCCGGTACCGACGAAAGAAGAGTAATGACAGGATTGCGATTGATCGTTGGTCTGGGCAACCCCGGACCCGAGCACGCCCAGACCCGGCACAATGCCGGGTTTCGTTTCATTGACGCCCTGGTCGAACAGGCCGGCGCGCGCTGGAGCGTGGACAGCAAGTTGTTCGGCGAGACCGCCAAGGTCGATATCGCCGGCCAGTCGGTATGGCTGCTCAAGCCCGCCACCTTCATGAACCTCAGTGGCAAATCGGTCACCGCGGCGCAGCGCTTCTGGAAGATCGAACCGGAAGAAACGCTGCTGGCGCACGATGAGCTGGACCTGCCGCCGGGCGTGGCACGGCTCAAGTTCGACGGTGGCCACGGCGGCCAGAATGGCCTGCGCGACACCATCCGCCTGCTCGGCCATGGCAGATTCCACCGCCTGCGCATCGGCATCGGCCATCCCGGCCACAAGGACCGCGTGGTCCCGTGGGTGCTGGGGCGCGCCAGCAAAGACGATGATGTGCTGATTGGTCACGCCATCGAAGATGCGATCGACGTGCTGCCGCTGGCGGTATCCGGCGATTACAGTGAGGCGATGAAGCGCCTCCACACCCCGAAATAACCACGGTGTACCGACCAACGGTCGGTACCTACCACCCCAGAGGTTGTCAAAGATGGGTATCAAATGCGGCATCGTCGGTCTGCCCAACGTCGGCAAATCGACCCTGTTCAATGCGCTGACCAAGGCGGGCATCGCGGCGGCCAACTTCCCGTTCTGCACGATTGAACCGAACGTCGGCATCGTGCCGGTGCCGGATCCGCGCCTGAACGAGCTGGCAGCCATCATCAACCCGCAGAAGGTCATCCCGACCGCGGTGGAGTTCGTGGACATCGCCGGCCTCGTCGCCGGCGCGGCCAGTGGTGAAGGCCTGGGCAACAAGTTCCTGGCCCACATCCGCGAAGTGGATGCGATCACCCACGTGGTGCGCTGCTTCGAGAATGCCGACGTCATCCACGTCAACAACAAGGTCGACCCGCTCTCGGATATCGACACCATCGATACCGAACTGGCCCTGGCCGATCTGGACAGCGTCGAGAAGGCGCTGAACCGCGCCGAGCGCGCTGCCAAGGGGGGCGACAAGGAAGCCGCGGCCCGCAAGCCGGTGCTGGCCAAGCTGCAGGCTGCGCTGGCCGACGGCAAGGCCGGTCGTACCGCTGGCCTGGACGAGGAAGAGAAGGCGCTGGTCCGTGACCTGTTCCTGCTCACCCTCAAGCCGGTGATGTACATCGCCAACGTGCTGGAAGACGGCTTCGAGAACAACCCGCATCTGGATGCCGTGCGCGCCCGTGCCGCCGAGGAAGGCGCGCAGGTGGTGCCGGTGTCGGCCGCGATCGAAGAAGAGCTGTCCCAGCTCGACGACGAAGACCGCGACACCTTCCTGGCCGACCTGGGCCTGTCCGAGCCGGGCTTGAACCGCGTGATCTACGCCGCGTACCAGCTGCTGGGTCTGCAGACCTACTTCACCGCAGGCGTGAAGGAAGTCCGCGCATGGACCGTGCGCAAGGGCGCCACCGCTCCGCAGGCCGCCGCCGTGATCCATACCGACTTCGAGAAGGGCTTCATCCGCGCCGAAACCATCGCGTATGACGACTTCATCAAGTACAAGGGCGAGGCCGGTGCCAAGGAAGCGGGTCGTCTGCGCCTGGAAGGCAAGGAATACCGCGTCCAGGAAGGCGACATCCTGCACTTCCGCTTCAACGTCTGAGTTCCTCGCACGTTGATGCCCGCAACGCCCCGCCCTGAGCGGGGCGTTTGCGTTTTTGGGAGCGCATTCCACACCCGACATGGACTGGATAAAAAATGACCAGGCACCGAAACCCTTGCCTGGTATGCCTCCGCCTCACTTGTCCACAACAAACCCCCACGCCTCTCCACGCACCATGTGGAAAACCCGCGCGCGGTAGTGCCGGCCGCTGGCCGGCAACCCATCTGACCCGCCCGCCAGCGACGTGGACAATTTCTGACCACCACTGAAAACCGTTGCAGTGCATCGCTCACCCGGGGTTGTCCACAGCAAACCCCCATCGCTTTCCACGGTGTGTGTGGAAAACCGCGATCCGCGGCTGGACAAAAAATAGCCACGCCCTGAAAGCATTGTGCCGCATGGCTTGCATGCACTTGTCCACACCAAACCCCCATGGCTTTCCACGTGGCGTGTGGAAAACACGGTGGCCGCGCCGCATCGCGGGCTACGCGCAAAAAAAAGACGGAGGCAATGCCTCCGTCCTTGATCCCCTATCGGCAGTGAAACGGCGCTTAAAACGCCGTACCGCCAAACTTGTGGGTGTACTGCAGGTTGATCGTCCGGCCCACGGTGTCGAACCAGGAGACGTCGTAGTACGGATACGGCGTGTACGTCACATCCTTCGGCGGCAGCTTGTTGGCGATGTTGACCACCGACAGCGACAGGCGCGAATGATCATCGAAGCGGTACTGCAACGACACGTTGTAGCGGTACGTCGCCCCGATCCACGGGCTGTCGCCGCTGTCCGGATCGAAACTCTGGTCATAGCTGTCGTAGGTTGGCAGTTTGCCCAGGCGCGAGCCGTACAGCGTGGCCGACCACGCCGCGTTCTCCCAGGTCACGCTCGCACTGGTCTTGGTGCGCGGAATGTCGAAACCGCTGTTGATCGCGAACTGGTCCTCGACCACATCGCCCTCGAACTGCTGGAAATCGTGCGTCTTCACCCAGGTGTGGTTGCCACTGAGGATGAAATCGCCGATCCCGGTGCTCAGGCGGTAGCGCAGGCCCACATCGATGCCGCGGGTCGTTTCGCGCGCGATGTTGATCGGGCTCACGTGCACGCCATACAGGCGGCCATCACTGGTGCGGGTAACCCGGCTGATCGCATCCACGCAGGTCGGCGACGCCGCGTCCGCGTCGCCCAGGCGGCAGGCCGCCTCGTCGCGCAGAATCGTGCTCACATCCATGTCCTGCACCTGGTCGCGCATGTCGATATCGAACCAGTCCACGGACAGATCCAGGCCCGCTGCCGGCGACCACACAAAACCAGCACTCCACGACGTGCTGGTTTCCGGGTCCAGCTGGCGGTTGCCTTCGCGCGTGCGGATCAGGTTCTCTTCGTAATCCGAACAGTCATCGCCGCCGTCCACCGCGCAGGTGTAATAGTCGTTGGCACTGGTTTCATCGTTGCCCGGGCCGGCATACACGTAGTGCAGGTCGGGCGCGCGGAACGCGGTGCCGTAGGAGCCGCGCACCAGCAGCGTGTCGATCGGGCGCCACTCCAGGCCACCGCTCCAGGTCGCCTTGCCGATCGTGTTGCCGGAGTAACGGTACTGGTCGAAGCGGCCGGCCAGGCTGACGTTGAACGTGTCATGCAGCGGCAGGCGCAGCTCGGCCGCGGTCGCCCAGCGGTTGCGGCTGCCGTGCCCGTCCGAATCCTTCCAGCTGTAGTAGTAGTACTGCGTGGCCAGCGGGTCCGGGTTCAGTGCGTAGGACTGATTGCCGAACTCGGCGGTCGCCGCGAAGCCGGCCTTGCCACCCGGCAGCTCGAACAGCTCGCCATTGGTCAGGGTCAGCGCGGCAGTCTCGGTGCGCGACTTCGGGGTATAGGTGGTGCGTGCGGCGATCGAATCGTACTCGCTGCGGCTCAGCGGCCGGTATAGGCGCGCCGGGTCGGCGTTGAACACCGGGAACACGTTGTCGTCGTCATCGGTGTACTCGCCCAGCTGCTCGCCCAGGAACAATGCATTGGCCTTGGCGGCGATGATCTGCGGCCAGCGGATGCTGGACTGGTACTGCGAATGGCTCAGCGACGCCTCGTATTCCCAGTCCGCACCGAGCGCGCCCTTGAAGCCGGTGGTCACGCTGAAGGTCTTCTGGGTGCTGCGCACCATGCCGTTGTCGAGTCCGCCCATTTCCTCGGGGGAGAACTGGCGCTGCCAGAACTCGACCTGGTCGGTGGCCTGGTTGTAGAAGTAGCCGTCCTCGTTGCCGTCGGCGGCCATGCGGCCCCACTGGGTGACATCGCGCATCAGCGCCAGGTCGTGGTAACCCATCTGCACATCGGCGAACCATTCCGCGCCGTTGTCGAAGGCGTAGCGCAGCGAGGCATAGCCGTTGGCACCGCGGCGTTTGCTCAGGATCGTGCCGTAGCCGATCGAGCGGTCGCTGCCGCAGTAGAAGCCATATCGCGCACGCTCGGCGTACTGGGTGCTGCCGTTGTTTTGGCCGGCCAGCGCATCGCAGGTGGCCTGGCCCGGGTCCAGGTAGTCGTCGTTGTAGTCGGTGCGCAGGTAGGCGCGGCGCAGGGCGCGGGCGCTCTCGGTCGGCGCGTCCAGCGTGGAATCCTGCTGCCCACGCTCATAGGCCCACAGCGGGGTCTGCGACTGCAGTTCCAGGCTGTAGACCGCGCTGAAACGGCCGGCGTCGAAGCCACTGGCGATGCTCATGTCGAAGGACTCACCACCGCCTTCGCTGGTGGTGCCCATGCGCATGTCGACCGTGGTGCCATCCACCTGCTTCTTCAGGATGAAGTTGACCACGCCGGCGATCGCGTCAGAACCATAGATCGCCGAGGCGCTGCCGGTCAGCACTTCGATGCGCTCGATCATCCCGATCGGGATGTTGGAGACGTCGGTGAAGTTGCTGCGGCCCTGGAAGGGCATCGGGAAATCGGCGATGCGGCGGCCGTTGACCAGCACAAGGGTGTGGTTGGGGCCAAGGCCGCGCAGGTCGACCTGCTGCGCACCGGGGGAGAAGTCCGCGCCGCTGGAGGACTGCTGGCTCTGGGTCTCGCCCCCGTTCTGGGTCATCGAGCGCAGCACGTCCGGCACGCTGGTGAAGCCGCTGGCCTGGATCTGCTCGGCAGTGATGACGGTGACCGGGGCCGGCCCCTCCACCTGCGCACGCGGAATGCGCGAGCCGGTGACCTGCACCGTATCCAGTTGCTGCACCCCGGGGGCGGGCGTCTGGGCGCCCGCAGTTGCCGCCACACCCATCAACGCCAGCTGGATCGACCACGCCATCGCCTGTTTACGCATGAGAATTCTCGAGAAGAAAGTGTCGGCCTCGAGGGAGGCCTGTCCCCCATTCACATTTCGTGAATGGACGGCGCGCATTTAACGCCTTTTTTACGGGGTTGACCACTGCCAATTTCTCTGGCAAAGAGTGAAAGCGCTTACACGCCCGTTTTATTCAGGGAGGTCAACGTGCACAAGGGTTTCCGGCCGATCCATTCCCTTCTGTGGTTGCTGCTTGCAGCGCTCTCGCTCCCCCTCCACGCCCAGAATCCGCGCAGTCTGCAGGATCGGGGCTACCGCTATTACGAGGTCGGCGCCCTGCAGGCCCCGCGGGCGCCCCACACCGAGCCGGCGATGATGCTGATGGGCGGCGGCGAGTGGGTGCCGGCAGCCTTCCAATGGTGGGTGGCGCGCGCCGGCCATGGCCGGGTGGTGATCCTGCGCGCGTCCGGTGCCGATGAGCTGCAGAACCGGCTCTATCGGGAGATCGGCGGCGTGGCATCGGTACAGACCCTGGTGTTCAACAGTCGGCGCGCGGCCGACGACCCGGCCGTGCTGGGGGTGATCGCTGCCGCCGATGCGATCTTCATCGCCGGCGGCGACCAGGCGCGCTATATCCGTTTCTGGAAGGGCACGGCGGTGAACGCGGCGCTCAATGCACACGTCCGCGCCGGCCGGCCGATCGCCGGCACCAGTGCCGGGTTGGCCATCCTGGGGGGCTACAGCTACGGCGCCCTGGATGGCGGCAGCGTGACGTCCCGCCGCGCGCTGCGCGATCCGATGGGCAGGGCCGTGACCCTGGACAGTGATTTCCTGGCCATGCCGTACCTGTCCAACGTGGTCACCGATACCCACTTCGGCAAGCGCGACCGGCTCGGCCGCCTGATCGTCTTCGTGGCCCGTGCCGCCCAGCGCAGTGGGCAGCAGAACATGGTCGGCCTCGGCGTGGATGAAGACACCGCGCTGTGTGTCGAGGCCGACGGCACCGGCCAGGTGTTCAGCCGCGACGGCGGTTTTGCGTGGCTGGTGATGCCGCAGCGCGCGGCCGATCGCCTGCGCGGCGGTAAACCGCTGGATTTTCTCGCCATTCCGGTGACCGGGGTGGGCGAAGGAAGTCGCCTGCATCTGGATGGCTTCCAGGTGGACGACGCGGCGTTCGAGATGACGGCCGATATCCGCGAGGGGCGCCTGCAGCTGCGCCGGTAGATCCACGCCATGCGTGGATGCTGTCGCGCGCGTTGTGAGGTCGCGGCCACGCGCGTGGGTGGCCCGTCGCGCGTGCCATGATGCGGCCTCGTCCCTTGAGAGTGCCTGTCCATGTCGCGTTCTGCTGTGGTGGTGTTGTCGCTGTGCCTGTCGCTCCCGCTGGCCGCCGCCGCCGCCGAGCCTGTACTGGTCATACACGGCGGGGCGGGGGTGGAGCGCAAGGATCTCTCGCCCGCCGAAGAAACCGCCGCGCGCGCGGCCCTGCAGCAGGCGCTGTTGAAAGGCCATGCCGCGCTGGCGGCGGGCAAGCCGGCACTGGAAGCCGTTACCGCGGCGATCACCGTGCTCGAGGACGATCCCACCTTCAATGCCGGCAAAGGGGCGGTGTTCACCCACGATGGCCGCAACGAACTGGATGCCTCGCTGATGGACGGCGCCACGCTCAAGGCGGGCGCGGTGGCCGGCGTGCAGCGCGTGCGCAACCCGATCCTGCTCGCTGAAGCGGTGATGCAGCATTCTCCGCACGTGATGATGGTCGGGCAGGGCGCCGAGGCGTTCGCCAGCAGCCAGGGCATTGCCCTGGTGGATCCGTCCTACTTCCGCACCGACAAGCGCTGGCAGCAGCTGCAGAAGGAGCTGAAGGAAGAGGCCAGCGGCCAGGCCCATGCGGATCTGGAAACGGCGCGGCACTTTGGCACCGTCGGGGCGGTCGCGCTGGACAAGGACGGCAAGCTTGCCGCCGGCACCTCCACCGGAGGGATGACCAACAAGCGCTATGGCCGCGTGGGCGACTCACCGATCATCGGCGCGGGCACCTATGCCGATGCAGGATGCGCGGTATCGGGCACGGGCTGGGGCGAGTACTACATCCGCACGGCGGCCGCGCACGATATCTGTGCCCGCATGCAGTACCTCAAGCAGGGGCCGGTGGATGCGGGACGCGCGGTGATCAACGAGCGCATTCCCGCCCTCGGTGGCGATGGCGGCGCGATCGTGCTCGCCGCCGACGGCCGCGCGGCGACCCCGTTCAACACCCAGGGCATGTATCGCGGCTGGATCGGTGCCGATGGCGTACCGCATGTGGCGATCTTCGCCACCGAAACCCTGCCGTTGCCGGGCCAATAGCCCGTCCCGGCAAGGCAATTCGACATTCATGTGAAAAAGTTCAAAAAGGTTGTTGACAGAACCCCCGTTTATCCCCAAAATTCACGGCTCTTCCACCCCACACCGAAAACGCTTCGGCGCCACGGGACAGGGTGGTAAGGAGGGATACCCAAGCGGCCAACGGGGGCAGACTGTAAATCTGCTGGCTTACGCCTTCGGTGGTTCGAATCCACCTCCCTCCACCAGTTTCATGTTGTGGCAAGAGCTTCCGATGCGGGAGTAGTTCAATGGTAGAACCTCAGCCTTCCAAGCTGATGGTGCGGGTTCGATCCCCGTCTCCCGCTCCATTGAATGAGTTTGAATATATTCAAATTCGTGCCATAATACAAAACTCGCTCACGTAGCTCAGTCGGTAGAGCACCTCCTTGGTAAGGAGGAGGTCGAAGGTTCGATTCCTTTCGTGAGCACCATCTAAGTGCTACCAATTCAGACGATTTCGAGATAAGCAGCCATGGCCAAGGGTAAGTTCGAGCGCACCAAGCCGCACGTCAATGTCGGCACCATCGGTCACGTTGACCACGGCAAGACCACGCTGACCGCCGCACTGACCAAGATCGGTGCCGAGCGCTTTGGTGGTGAGTTCAAGGACTACTCGTCGATCGACGCCGCGCCGGAAGAAAAGGCGCGTGGCATCACGATCTCGACCGCGCACGTCGAATACGAATCCACCGAACGTCATTACGCCCACGTCGATTGCCCGGGCCATGCTGACTACGTCAAGAACATGATCACCGGTGCTGCCCAGATGGACGGCGCGATC
>NZ_JBDJLE010000035.1:0-22805 GCF_039673205.1 Stenotrophomonas sp. TWI809
GAGCCACGCCATGCGTGGCTGCGCGGCGCCGGAAGAAGACGCAGCCACGCATGGCGTGGCTCTACCGGCAGGGTTAGGATCGGCTGACGATCCCCCAACTGCGCAAGATCGGCCACGCGCAGGGGCGCCGCACGGCGCACGCTGAGCGTCACCTCGAGAGGGAGCCCGCCATGCATCGCATTGCCCAGGTCCGCCAGCGCCACGGTATCGATCGTGTCATCGCCCATCTGCAGGCGTGCCTGCGCGCTGGCGATCCCTTGCCCGATCTGGAGGCACTGGCCGCGATCGCGCACCAGTCGCCGTTCCACTTCCATCGCCTGTACCGTGCACTGACCGGTGAAACGCCCGGGCGTACCGTGGCGCGCCTGCGCTTGCTGCAGGCGCTGACGCTGCTCGGCCAGGCCGAGAGCCGGGTGACCGAGGTCGCCTTGAACGTCGGCTATGAAAGCCCGCAGGCGCTGGCCCGTGCCTGTCGCCAGGCGCTGCATGCCACGCCGAGCACGTTGCGTGAGGATGCCGGGCTGCGCAGCCACTGGCAGCAGCGGCTGTCGCTGCCGGCGGGCGATCACGCGGACGGGACGGTGCCGTTGCAGGTCACGGTGACCACGCTGGAACCCTTCGATGTGGTGGCGCTGCGCAGGGAAGGGGCCTTCGATGATCTGGATCAGGCCTTCGGCGCGATCTTCACCTGGGCCGCCGAGCAGGGCTGGGCCGAACAGCTGCAGCAGTTGATCGGCATCGCACGGACGGACCACCGCGACGCGCCGGCGCAGGAATGCGTGTTCGATTGCGCCATGGGCTTCGGGCGCCCGCCGCAGGCGCTACCGGCCCCGCTGCGTGCGCTGACGCTGGGTGGCGGCACGTATGCCGTGCTGCGCCATGTGGGCAGCTACGCGGGCCTGGAAGCGGCCACTGACGCCCTGCTACGCGACTGGCTGCCCGACAGTGGCCACGCCCTGCGCGAGGCGGAGCTGTACTACCACTACCTGGATGATCCGGAAGAAGTGCCCGAGGCCATCCTCCGCGCGGATATCTGCGTGCCGGTCGCGTAGCGGCCCTCAGACCACCGGGATGCTGTGCTGCTGGCCCATCGTGCGGTACGGCGGGGTGGACATCACCATCTCGGCCAGCGAGTAGGCCAGTTCGCGCTCGGCCATCACCGTGCCATCGGCACCGTGGGCGAGCAGGTGCTTCACCTCGGCATCGCTGTGTGCACGCGCCAGCAGGGTCAGGCCGGGGTTGAGCGCGCGCAGCTTGGCCAGCGTTTCACCGGCTTCCAGCGGCTGCGGGATCGCCAGCACGGCGATCTTGGCGCGCTCGGGATGGGCTTCGGCCAGTACGCGGTCGGAGGCGGCACTGCCGCGGATACCGGGCAAGCCGGCCGCGTGCGCTTCGGCGACGTGTTCCTTGTTGTCGTCGATGATCATCACCGGCACCCCCCGGTCGCGCAGCACCTGCGCCAGCGCGCTGCCGACGCGGCCGTAGCCGATCACGATGGCATGGTCATGCAGGTCCAGCGATGGGCCCGGCGGCAATTCCGTCTCCACCGTGGTGGGGGCGGTTTCCTGATGCTTCAGCAGCCAGCGGTCGAGCAGGCCGAACACCAGCGGGTTGAGCATGATCGAGATCAGCGCACCGGCCAGCACCAGCGCCTGACCGGTGGGCGGCAGGATCCCCAGGGTCACGCCGAGCCCGGCGATGATGAAGGCGAATTCGCCGATCTGCGCCAGGCTGGCGGAAATCGTCAGCGCGGTACCGGTCGGATGGCCGAACGCGCGCACGATCACGAACGCAGCAGCCGATTTGCCGAACATGATGATCGCCGCCGTGGCCAGGACCTGCCACGGATGCTCGATCAGGATGGCCGGGTTGAACAGCATGCCGACCGAGACGAAGAACAGCACCGCGAACGCATCGCGCAGCGGCAGCGAATCATTGGCCGCCTTGTGGCTCAGTTCGGATTCGTTGAGCAGCATGCCGGCGAAGAACGCACCGAGTGCGAACGACACGCCGAACAGCATCGCCGAGCCGAACGCCACGCCCAGTGCGATGGCCAGCACGGCCAGGGTGAACAGCTCGCGCGAACCGGTGCCGGCGATGCGCTCCAGGATCCACGGAATCACCCGGCGCCCGACCACCAGCATCACCGCCACGAACAGGCCCAACTGCACGAAGGTCCAGCCGATGCTGGCCAGCACGCTGCCGACGGTATGGGTTTCATTGGCCGCATCGGGCCCGAACACGCCGGCCAGAACCGGCATCATCACCAGCGCCAGGACGCAGGCCAGGTCTTCCACGATCAGCCAGCCGATGGCGATCTTGCCGCGCGTGGTTTCCAGCAGGCGCCGTTCTTCCATCGCGCGCAGCAGCACCACGGTACTGGCGGTGGCCAGCGAGAAACCGAACACCACGCCATAGATCACCGGCCAGCCCATCAACGCCGCCAGGCCCCAGCCGAGCAGGGTGGCGACCAGGATCTGGCCGATCGCACCCGGGATGGCGATCGCTTTGACCTCCATCAGGTCTTTGAGCGAGAAATGCAGGCCGACCCCGAACATCAGCAGCATCACCCCGATCTCGGCCAGCTGGTTGGCCAGTGCCTGGTCGGCGACGAAGCCGGGGGTGAACGGACCTACGCAGATGCCTGCAATCAGATAACCGACCAGGGGAGACAAACGCAGCTTGTTGGCCAGCGCGCCGAAAATGAAGGCGAGCCCAAGGCCAACGGCAACGATGTTGATCAGGTCGGTGTCATGGTGCATCGGGGCTCGCAAAGAGGGGGGGGTGCCCCGATTTTCACCGATGCGGCCGGTCCGGGCAAACATCGATGGCCGCAATGCTGCTATGTCCCCGTGGTCAGGTCATGTGCTGTCCGGGACAGCCCGTGCGTTGAACGGTGGATGCGCGGAATCGCGGTTTCCTGCGGCCAGAACGCACATGCCCCGGCGAACCGGGGCATGGGGTTTATCAGGCGGTTGCCGGCCAGCGGCCGGCACTACCTTGGGTTACCACTTGTAGGTCACGCGGCCATAGACGTACGCACCGTTGAACCCGTACGGCGAGTAGTTGCTGTACGGCAGCATGCCCCAGGTGGAGTTCTGCAGGTCCACGGTGCGGTCCGGGTATTCGTCCAGGATGTTGTCCGCGCCCAGGGTCAGGGTCCAGTTCTCGCTCGGCTTGTAGCTGGCCGAGGCATCGAGCACCCACGAGGCGTCGTAGGTCTGGTCGCGCAGGGCGGTGGCCGAGTTGCGCACGGTGAACGAGCCGTAGCGGGTGGCGGCCAGGTTCAGGTCCCACCGGTCCGAGCGCCAGGTGCCGCTGAGGATGGTCTTGTCGCGCGGGTAGCTGTCTTCGATGCGGCCGATCTCATCGCGGCCGATCAGCGACTGGGTGATGCCCAGCGTGCCGAACACCGGCGGCGAGGCGATGAACTTCTTCACCTCGGTCTCGTTGTAGCTGTAGGCCGCGGTCAGCTCCAGCGAGCTGGCGGCGAACGGGATCGTGTAACTGGAGACCGCATCCACGCCGCGGGTGCGGGTGTCCACGCCGTTGGTGAAGTAGGAGAACGCGGTGACGCCCGGCAGGCCCAGGTTGGCCAGCAGCGCGTTGGCGGCGTCATTGGTGGTGATGTTGGTCGACAGGACGATGCGGTCGTCGATGTCGATCTGGTACGCATCCACGGTCAGGTACAGGCGATCCACCGGCTGCAGCACCAGGCCCAGGCTGTAGGAGGTCGAGCTTTCGGCCTTCAGCGGGCTGGCGCCCAGGGCCTGTGCGGCCGGGCTGGTGGTCGGGAAGGTGCCGCGTTCGACGAACACGCCGTTGATGATCGTGCTGGTCACCGCCTGGTAGCTCTGCTGGGCCAGCGAGGGCGCGCGGAAGCCGCTGGAGGCGGTGGCGCGCAGGGCGACCTTGTCGGTGAAGGCGTAGCGGGCGGAGAGCTTGCCGGAGAACTTGTCGCCGAAGTCCGAGTAATCCTCGTAGCGGCCGGTCACGCCGGCGGAGAACTTGTCGGTGAGGTCGGCTTCCAGGCCAGCGTAGACGGCGTAGTTGTCACGGTCGGCATCCACCGCGTTGAGCGGGGTGAAGCCGCCGAAGCCCTGCGCACCGCTGCCGGTGTAGGCGTTCAGTTCACCGGCTGACTGCTCCCACTTTTCCTTGCGGTACTCACCGCCGAAGGACAGCGTGACCGGGTAGGCCAGGCCCCAGTCCAGGGTCTTGGTCACATCGGCATTGACGATGTTCTGGGTGTACTCCAGCGCGCCGTCGTAGAACGAGCGCGGGCTGTTCACGCCGAGCGCGTAGTTGATGCTGTTGCGGGTGTGGAAATCGATCTTGTTGGCGCCGTAGTTGTAGCTGACGTCCCAGTTCCAGCCGCTGTCCGAGCCGCCCTTCACACCGGCGACCAGCGAACGGTCCTTGGAATACTGATTGATCTCAGGCACGAACCCGTCCGGGTAGGTCTGCGCCAGCAGCGCGCCCTGGTTGAGGTTGTTGCGCGAGCGGTAGAACGCGAACGAGGTGATGTCGCGGTTGCTCGCCATCGCCGTGGCATAGGCCGAGACGTGGTCGCTGAACTGGAAGCTGGCGTTGGCCGACGCGGCGGTCGCATCCACGCGCGGGTCACCGACCACGAAGGTGGTCTGGCCGATGTTGGGGAAGTTGCTCGTGTTCGGCACGGTGCCCTGGTACGGGCCGGCACGGTTGCTCTCGTCCTGCTGGACGATCTGGCCGGCCACATGCACGCTGCCGCGGCCGTCGGCGAAGCCGATCCCGGTATCGCCGGAGAGCTGGTACTTGTTGCCGTCACCGGCCGAGTACTGGCCGGCATCCAACGCCAGGCTGCCGCCGGAGGACGAGCCCTTGAGCACGATGTTGATCACGCCGGCGATGGCATCCGAGCCGTACTGCGCGGAGGCGCCGTCGCGCAGCACTTCCACGCGCTCGATCGAGGCGATCGGAATCGCGTTGATGTCCACTGCCGAGGAGCCACGGCCGATGCTGCCGTTGACGTTGATCTGCGCGGAGGTGTGGCGGCGCTTGCCGTTGACCAGCACCAGCACCTGGTCCGGGGAAAGGCCACGCAGCTGCGCCGGGCGGATGCCGCTGGTGCCATCGGTCAGCGCCGGGCGCGGGAAATTCAGCGAGGGCAGGGCGCGGGCCAGCGCGGTGGCCAGCTCGGTGGTGCCGGTGGACTGCAGCGCCTCGGGGGTGATGATGTCGATCGGCGATTGCGACTCGGCCACGGTGCGGTCGGCCACGCGGGTGCCGGTGACGATGATGGTGTCCAGGGTGTTGGCGGCCGTCCGGGCAGGCACGTCCTGGGCGGTGGCGGCGAAGCTGGACATACCGAGCGCGACAGCTACGGCGGCGGCGAGCGTACTGGTCTTGCGGTTCATCAGGATGTGGCTCCGGTAGTGGCGGTGCTGCACCAAAGCGACATCACGGCATCGAGGATCGGGTCTGCGAAGGCGGTGTTGCGGTGCGCAATAGACGGATTAACGGGATATTCATCGCTTGTCAAATGTAGGTCGCGTTCGTAAAAAACGTTGCAGAAGCAACCATTTACGTGAGGCCGGGGATTTGACAGGGGGGTCCCGGGGTAGCGCGGGCAGGGTCGTGGGAGAGAGAAACGAGGCCTGCCGCGCATCCCGGGGCCCGTCAAGTATTCGTTAACGCTAGAATTACGTCGCAGGAAAGGTGCTCACGAGCACATTCCATTCCGTTATATGGACCCCCAAGATGATTTCCCTTCGTAACTTCGCCTTGCGCCGTGGCGAGCGGCTGCTGTTGTCCAACGTCGACCTGACCCTGCATGCGGGGTACCGCGTCGGCGTGGTCGGCCGCAATGGCGCCGGCAAGTCCAGCCTGTTCGCCGCCGTGAAGGGCGAGCTGGAGGCGGACAAGGGCGACGTCGATCTGCCCGGCAAGATCCGCATCGCCAGCGTGGCCCAGGAAACCCCGTCGCTGCCGGATCCGGCGCTGCAGTTCGTGCTGGAGGGCGACACCGAGGTGGCCGCCGTCATGCGTGAAGAGGCGGAAGCCGCGGCGCGTGAAGACTGGGAAGCGGTGGCCACCGCCCACCAGCGCATGGCCGAGATCGGTGCCTATGACGCCGAGGCGCGCGCCGGCAAGCTGCTGCACGGCCTGGGCTTCCCGGCCGAAACCCACTCGCGCGCGGTCTCCTCGTTCTCCGGCGGCTGGCGCGTGCGCCTGAACCTGGCGCGCGCGCTGATGATGCCCAGCGACCTGCTGCTGCTCGATGAACCGACCAACCACTTGGATCTGGACGCCGTGTTCTGGCTGGAACAGTGGCTGCTCAAGTACCCGGGCACCCTGCTGCTGATCTCGCATGACCGCGAGTTCCTGGACAACGTGGCCACCCACACCCTGCATCTGCACGGTGGCGGCGCCAAGCTGTACGTCGGCGGCTATACCGATTTCGAGCGCCAGCGCGCCGAACAGCTGCGCCAGCAGCAGCTCGCCCACGACAAGGAACAGGCCGAGCGCGCGCATCTGCAGAGCTTCATCGATCGCTTCAAGGCGCAGGCCAGCAAGGCCGCGCAGGCACAGAGCCGCATGAAGCGCCTGGCCAAGCTGGCCGGTACCGAAGCGGTGCGTGCCGAGCGCGAGTTCCGCATCGAGTTCGCGCCGCCGGCCAAACTGCCGTTCTCGCTGATCCGCCTGAACCATGTCGAGGCCGGTTACGGCGCCGATTCGGTGATCCTGCACAACGTGGGCTTTGGCCTGGAGGCTGGCCAGCGCATCGGTCTGCTCGGCCCGAACGGTGCCGGTAAGACCACCCTGGTGAAGACCCTGGTGGGCGAACTGGACCCGATCAGCGGCGAGCGCGCCGCGCATCCGGACCTGCGCATCGGGTACTTCGCCCAGCACACGGTGGAGTCGCTGCATGAAGGGCAGTCGCCGATGGAGCACTTCCGCGACCTGGCCCCGGATGCACCGAACCAGTCCTTCCGCGATTTCCTCGGCAAGTGGAACTTCGCCGGCGACCGCGCGTTTGAACCGGTGGACGGCTTCTCCGGTGGCGAACGTGCGCGCCTGGCCCTGGCACTGATCGCCTACCAGCAGCCGAACGTACTGCTGCTCGACGAACCGACCAACCACTTGGATCTGGAAATGCGCGAAGCGCTGGCCGAAGCACTGGCCGACTTCGAGGGCGCGATCGTGATGGTCTCGCATGACCGCCATCTGATCGGTCTGGTCTGCGACACGTTCTGGCGTGTGGCCGATGGCGTGGTCGAACCGTTCGACGGCGATCTGGATGCCTACGCGGCGTGGCTGCGTTCGCGTCCGGCCGCGCAGGGCACCAAGCAGAAGATGGCCGCGGCGGCCCCGGAGCCGGTGCCGCCGACGCCGCCGCTGCCGCCGAAGAAGCCGGTCAATCCCCACAAACTGGCTGCTGCCGAAGCCAAGGTGGGCGAACTGGAGGCGCTGCTGGCCGACCTGGACCGCGAGCTGGCCAACCCGGCCAACTACGCCGATGCGACCCGCATGGCAGTCCTCGGCCGCGATCGTGAAGCCACCGCGACCCTGCTCAGCAAGGCCGAGCAGACGTGGATGGAATTGCTGGACGCGTAAACGGCATGCCGACCACCGGTCGGCATCTCCCTGGCACCCTCAGGCAACCGGTAGGTGCCGACCGTTGGTCGGCACATCGTCCTGCGCCTCCAGCCATTCCCGGAACCGCCGCGCCGCGTCGCTCTCGGCGCGCGAGCGCAGCCGCGTCAACCAATACCTGCCCAGATCCAGGGTCTGCGCGAAGGGTTGGATCAAGCGCCCTTGGGCAAGATCCTGCTCGAACATCTTCAACGGCAACAGCGCCACGCCCGCACCTGCGGCGGCGGCACTGGCCAGCGTCAGGGACGAATCAAACACCGGCCCACGCGCGTCCAGTTCCGGCGCGCCAGCGGCCTGCAGCCAGCGTGGCCACTCGTCGCTGCGGTAGGAGCGCAATAACGCCACGTTCGCCAGATCGCGCGGCTGCCGCAGCGTACGTGCCAACGCAGGTGCACACAGCGGCGCAAACGGGGCATCCAGTACGGCATCGCTGACCTGCCCCTGCCAGTCGCCATCACCGAACCGGATCGCCAGGTCCAGCCCTTCACCGGCCAGATCGATGCGGTTGTTATGGGTCTGCAGGCGCAGCTCGATATCCGGATGGCGCGCGTTGAAATCCCCCAGGCGCGGCAGCAGCCAACCGGTGGCGAACGTGCCGACCACGCCCACGCTCAACACCTCGCGGAAATGCCCGCCGACGAACCGGTCCAGGCTGACCGCGATGCGGTCGAAGGCCTCGTTGAGCACCGGATACAGGCGGGCGCCTTCATCGGTCAGGGCGACTCCGCGCGGCAACCGGGTGAAAAGCGACACGCCCAGCCGGTCCTCCAGTGCGCGGATCTGATGGCTCAGCGCGGCCTGGCTGACGCACAGCTCCAGGGCGGCGCGGGTGAAATTCTGGTGCCGTGCAGCGGCCTCGAAGGCGCGCAGGGCATTGAGCGGCAGCTGGGGGCGGAGCATGGGCGAGCCGTGAGCAGGGATGATGCATCTTCGCACTGAGGGGCTGCTGCGGCGAGCGACGTGCAGAGATGACGCTGTTTTCCGCGTTCATTCCCGGCAGGGGGATCAGAAGGCATGAGGTCAAGTAATGACTTCCGCTGAAAATCCTCGCTGGTGGAGGCGCGGCAACCTGCCAATACTCAGGCCTTCGCCAAGGAGAACCCCATGATCGCTCGACGACAGTTCCTGCAATGGACCGGCGCGGCCGCCGCGTCTGCATTGGCCGCCACCGCCTTCGCCAAGACGCCGCTGCCCTCGCCGCAACCGGCCGTCGCGGCGAAAGACTTCGCAGCGTTGGAAACAGCAAGCGGCGGGCGCCTCGGCGTGACCCTGCTCAATACCGGCACCGGCTGGCGTACCGGCAACCGCCAGGACGAACGTTTCCCGATGTGCAGCACCTTCAAGTTCGTGTTGTCCGCTGCGGTGCTGCACCTGGCCGACCAGGGCAGGCTCTCGCTGGACCAGCGCGTGCCCGTGCGCCAGCCGGACATGCTCTCGCATGCGCCGGTGACCACGCGGCACCTAGGCAAGGATGTCACCGTGCGCGACCTGTGCCGGGCGACCATGATCACCAGCGACAACCCCGCTGCGAACCTGCTGCTGGGCAGGGTGGGCGGGCCGGCCGGCGTGACCGCCTTCCTGCGGGCCAACGGTGATGCGGTGACCCGTAATGACCGGCTCGAGCCGGAGATGAACCGCTTCGCCCCCGGCGACCCGCGCGACACCACCAGCCCGGCGGCGATGGCGGCCAGCCTGCAGCGCTTCGTGCTCGGTGACGTACTCACGTCCGCCTCGAAACAGCAGCTGGCGGATTGGTTGATCGACAACGAAACCGGCGATGCGCGATTGCGCGCCGGGTTGTCCAAGGCGTGGCGGGTGGGTGACAAGACCGGCAGCAATGGCGAGGACACCACCAATGACATCGCCATTCTGTGGCCGCTCGCCGGCGGTGCACCGTGGGTGCTGACCAGCTACCTGCAGGGCGCGACGGTGGATGATGCCGGCCGTAACGACGTGCTGCGCCAGGTGGCGGTGATCGCCGAAGGCATCATCCAGCGCGCCGGGTAGGCGATGCCGCCCGGGAGGCACCGACCGTTGGTCGGCGCGCACAGGGTAGGCACCGACCGTTGGTCGGTGCGCACAGGGGAGGCACCGACCGTTGGTCGGCGCGCACAGGGTAGTGGCCGCCGCCGGGGGGCGCCCCCAGGACCCGGCCCCCCCCCCCGGCCGCCCCCCCGGGGGGCGGGCCGCGGGCACCCCATCAACCCGCCACCGCCCGCCGCCGGCCCGGCCGTGCGCCGGCCCGCGGCCGCCACTACCCGTACAGCGTCAGCCTTCGGCGTGGCTGTTGCGCACCGCATCCAGGAAATCCCGGCCCCAGCGATCCACGTCGTAATACTCCACGCTGCCGAACAGCTGGCGCATGCGCCCGGTGGCTTCATCGTCGGGCATCGACAAGGCCTGCAACAGGCCGGCGGTGAGATCGGCCGGGTCATGCGGATTGGTCAGCACCGCGCCCTTCAGCTCGGCCGCCGCACCGGCGAATTCGCTGAGCACCAGCACGCCGTTGCTGCCCTCGATGCCCTGCGTGGCCACGAACTCCTTGGACACCAGGTTCAAGCCATCGCGCAGCGGGGTGATCCACATCACCTGTGCGGCGGCGTAGTGCGCCACCACCTCTTCGAACGGCAATGCCTGGGCGAAGAACCGCACCGGGGTCCAGTCCAGCCGCGAGAAGCGCCCGTTGATCCGCCCCACCGCCTGCTCGATCTGGTTCTGCAGCGTGCGGTAGATGGTCATCTCGCGTGCGGCCGGTACGCAGATCATCAGCAGGGTGACCTTGCCCTGGCGATCCGGATGCTGCTCCAGCAACCGCTCGAACGCCTCCAGCTTGGCCAGCGTGCCCTTGGTGTAATCCAGGCGCTCCACTGACAGCACCAGCTTGCGCGCGCCGATCTCGCGGCGCAGCTTGAAGATGTCATTGCGCACGTCGCTGCGTGCGAGCACGTTGTGGATGCGGCGCAGATCGGTGCCGACCGGGTGCGCACCGAGGGCGACTTCGCGGTCGCCCACGCGCAGGCGCGTGGTCATCGTGTCCAGGCCCACTGCGCACCCGTAGGTGAGGAAACGCGGGGCGCAGCTTTCCCAGGCCAGACGCTCGGCCGGCATCGCGCCGCGCACGACGTCCACGAAGTTCTCCACCTGTCGCGGAATGTGGAAGCCGATGTAGTCGCAGCTGAGCAGGCTGCCGATGATCTCGCGGCGCCAGGGCACCACATTGAATACATCCGCCGACGGGAAGTAGGTGTGGTGGAAAAAGGCGATCTTCAGGTCCGGGCGCAGCTCGCGCAGCGTGGCCGGCACCATCCACAGGTTGTAGTCGTGGATCCACACGGTCGCGCCATGCGCGGCTTCGGCGGCGGTGGCCTCGGCGAACTTGCGGTTGACCTTCAGGAAGACTTGCCAGTCTTCTTCGCGGAATTTTGCGCGTTCCCAGAACACGTGCAGCATCGGCCAGAACGCTTCCTTGGAGAAGCGCTTGTAGAAGATGTCCACTTCCTGTTTGCTCAGCGGCACGCGCGCGGCGGTCAGGGTGGGGTAACGCTCGGCATCCACTGCCAGGTGGGTCTGGAACGGACCGCGCTTGGGCTCATCGATTCCCCAGGCGACCCAGGACCCCTTCTGGCCGCCTTCGAAGAAGCTCAGCAGCGAGGGGATGATGCCGTTGGGCGAGCGCGGCGGGCGCTGCACCAGCACGCCATCTTCCATCACTTCATCGAAGGGCAGGCGGTGATAGACCATCACCAGGTCGGCGCCATCGGCGCGCGCCTGCGGCGGTGGGCGCAGGAAGGGATCGTCATCGGCGAGCAGGCCGAAATGTTCGATCGCTTCGAGGATGCCGCCGCACCCCGGCGCCTGTGCATGGAAGGTGTGCTTCAGGTCGGCCGTCGCGGCGGTCAGCGCCGGCTCCGAATCGCCCACGCACACCCCGCGGAAACCGGAGGTGTACATCGACAGGTCATTGAGGGTGTCGCCGGCCACCAGGATGCGATCGCGCGGCAGTTCCAGCAGGCGCGCAAGCGCGGCCAGGGTGCGGCCCTTGTCGGTATCAGGCGGCAGGATGTCCAGATAGCGGTCGGCCGAATACAGCACATCGCAGCCCAGCGCCTGTGCGGCGGCCTGGATCTGCGAGCGCAGCGGCGCCAGCGTGTCGGGATCGCAGAAGTACGAGCAGCGGCGTTCCTGCGGCACGTCCTGGCGCTGCAGCGCGGTGAACGGACGCATCGCGGCGGCGACCACCTGCTCGCCCGGCCAGTGCGCGTCGATCATCGATTGCAGGGGCTGCATCGGCTGCAGGGTGTGGCCGTCGACGACGGTGGCACCGACATCGCAGACCACGTAATCCGGGCGCGGAATGGCCGGATCGGAGAGCAGGGGCATCACCGCTTCCAGGCCGCGGCCGGTGATGAAGATCAGGCGGATACCCGGGTGCTGGTCGACCAGCCGGTAGAGCCGATGACGCGCGGCGGGATCGCCGGCGAGGAAGGTGCCATCCAGATCGGTGGCGAGGATCAATTGCGGGGCCGGCGGCGCCGGCGGTGTACGGGTTGGAGTGAGGGAGGTCGGTGTCGAAACAGTCAATGCACTTCCTTATCGGAGTCAGAGGGGAGGGGGATATCGGGATCCGGCGGCGCGGTGTCGGTCTCGGGCATCAGTTCCAGCGCCGAGGGGGTGGTGCGCAGCATCAGCCGGAAGCCGACCGGATGCGTGCGCAGCCGCTGGAAGCTGAGCAGGCGCGCGGTGGTGAACAGCGCCAGCAGCATCAGCACCACCGCGAAGTACAGCGGCAGTGCAGGCGCGCCGAACTGCTGCATCGCCGCGCCCGCCAACGCGGGGCCGAGCGCGGCGCCCACGCCATGGACCAGCAGCAGGCTGGAGCAGCCCGAGAGCAGATCTTCGCGCGGCAGGTAATCGAGCATGTGCGCGACCGCGAAGGGATACAGCGCGAAGGCCAGCCCGCCATAGAAGAAAAACAGGCCGAACAGCAGATGGGTCTGCGCCTGGATCATCGGCAGCGAGGCCACCACGGCGATACCCGCCGCGGCCAGGCTCAGCGCGACCAGTCCGGTGCGGCGGTCATGCCCGTCGCTGATGTGACCCAATGGCCATTGCAGCAACGCGCCACCGGCGATGGCGGTCAGCATGAACATCGCGACGCCATTGCCGTCCAGGCCGACCTCGCCGGCGTAGACCGGCAGCAGGCCCCAGAATGCGCCCATCGCCAGGCCGGAGAGGCCGGCGGCAACCGTCGCCACCGGTGCCATCGCATACAGCCGCGCCAGTTTCAGGCGCGGCACCGAGGGAATCTCCGGCGGGCGCAGGCGCGTAGCGGTGACCGGCAACACTGCCGCGCAGACCAGGATCGCGGTAAGCATGAACATCGAGGTCGCGCCGGCGTCGCCAAGCATCAGCAGCACCTGGCCCAGGGCCAGTGCCGAGAGGTTGACCACCATGTAGAGCGAGAAAGCACGGCTGCGCAGGCGCGGGTCGGGCTCGGCGTTGAGCCAGCTCTCGATTACCGTGTAAAGGCCCACCAGCGCGATGCCGGTAAGGATGCGCAGCACGCCCCAACCCACGGGATTGATCCACAGAGGGTGCAGCAGCACCGCGATGGCGGCGAGGGCGGCAAAGAAGGCAAACGCACGGATATGGCCGATGCGGCCGATCAGCGAGGGGGCGAAGAAGGTGCCGATGAAAAAACCGGCGAAATAGCCGGACATCACCAACCCCAACGTGCCGGCACCGAAGCCGGCTTCACCACCGCGCACCGCCAGCAATGTGCCGAGCAGGCCGCTGCCGGTCAGCAGCAGCGCCACACCGGCGAGCAGGGCGGTCAGCCGCAACATGCGTGCGCCCTTCGTGGGGAAGAAGGCGAACAAGTCACGTGATTGACCATACCACAGCGGGTATGAAGCCCCTGTTGCAGCGCAGGCGATGGGTGCGCGTGCGTGACGATGCAGCGGGTCGTCCGGTTTGCGCTGGTCGTTCGCGCCCGTTAGGGTGGGGGCATGAATGTAGTCAAACTCCTTCCTTTCGCCGCTGCGCTGGCGATCACCGCGTGCAGCGGTTCGAACGACACCGTCGGCCATGATGTCTCGATGGCGCCGTCCGATGCGTTCATGTCTGCCGTGGCCGCGCACTGCGGCAAAGCGTTCGAAGGCCGCATCGCGGTCAACGAGCCCAAGACCGATGCGCCCGATCCTTTCGAGGGCAAACGGCTGGTGATGCATGTGCGGGGCTGCGAGGACCCGGCGCATGAGCTGCGGATTCCCTTCCATGTCGGTGATGACCATTCACGGACCTGGGTGCTCACCCGCACCGAGCATGGGCTGCGGCTCAAGCACGATCATCGCCACGAGGACGGCAGTCCTGATGCGGTCACGATGTACGGTGGCGACAGCAAGCCGCCAGGCACCGCGCAACGCCAGTCATTCCCGGTCGATTCGGACTCGGTGGCGATGTTCCGCAAGGCGGACATGCTCGCCTCGGTGCAGAACACCTGGGCAATGGAAGTGGAGCCGGACCAGCGCTTCGTCTACGAATTGACCCGCCCGGGCGGGCGCCACTTCCAGGTGGTGTTCGACCTGACCAAGCCGGTGGCACTGCCGCCGGCGCCGTGGGGCAGTGAGACGCCTGCGCCGTAACGCAGCGCGGTAATGCCGGCCGCGGGCCGGCGTCACCGCGAGCGTGCCGACCAACGGTCGGCACCTACCACAAGGGGAACGCTCAGCGCGCCCCGAACCGGGCGCGGCACCCGCCGCTGACCCACAGGCTGCCATTGCTGTAGCCCCAGCTGCGGCCTTCCACGCAGGCCGTGCCCGACAACTGCTGCACCAGCGCCGGGCGACCCTGACGGGCATCCCAGGCACAGGTCTGCTGGCGCTTGTCGTTGCTGCTGCAGGTCACGCTGTAATTGCTGTTGCCGCCACCGCCCCCCCAGTTGCCGCCGCTGTTGCCACGCGCTTCGGCGAACTCGCCGCGGCAGCCGCGATTGACCCAGATTGCCCCATTGCGCACGCCCCAGGTCTGGCCCTCGACACACGCCGTACCGGAGATCTGGCGAACCAGGGTGGCGTTGCGCCAGCCGGTGTTGCAGGTGCGCTCGCGGTTGTCCTGGCTCTCGCAGCGGATCGTCGCGCCGGTGCCGCCGCCGCCGCCCCAGTTGCCGCCATTGCCACGGCCCTCGACGAATTCGGCCCGGCAGCCGCCGCTGACCCAGACCGTCCCGTTGCGCGAGCCCCAGTTGCGGCCCTCGGTACAGGTCGTCCCGGAGATCTGGCGGGACAGCCGGGCACTGCGCCAGCCGGTATTGCAGACCCGCTCGCGGTTGTCCTGGCTTTCGCAGCGGACCGTGCCGGTGTTGCCGGGGCCGTTGCCGCCGCCATTCCAGCCACCCCCGTTGCCGTTGCCGTTGCCGCGCAGCGACGTGGCGATGTCCTGCTTGATGCGGGAGAAGTTCCAGCCCGAATTGACCTGGGCCAGGTAGAAGCGCAGCTGGTCATCCGGGATCCGGCGGCCATTGGACTGGTCGGCGTATTCCTGGGTGATGACCCGGCTGCGGTCGGAGGAGGACAGCTGCGACAGATTTTCCGGGGCATAGGCCCGGGTACTCATCTGGGCGTGCAGGGCCGGGGCCATACAGGCCAGGGCAAGGGTGAGGCAGACGGTGCTCAGACGGCGTTGCATGGCGACATCCCCGTGCGGTCGTTGGTGCGCGGACTATAGGAATGGCCCCGGTTCAGAGCGTGTGATGCCGGGCTGCAGCGCCCGGATTTGCCCCGCCGGGCTGGCGGCCGCAGAATAACGGGCTTTCCGGCGCAGCTTGGCGCCGGCACTCTCCTGCGGAGCTTTACCCCCATGCGTACCCACTTCTGTGGCCTGGTCGACGAGACCCTGATTGGCCAAACCGTAACCCTCGCCGGCTGGACCGACGTTGCCCGCAACCAGGGCGGCGTGGTCTTCATCGATCTGCGTGATCATGAAGGCATCGTGCAGGTGACGGTGGAAGTCGACAACGCCGCTGTATTCGCCGTGGCCGCCAGCCTGGGCTACGAAGACGTGCTGCAGGTGGAAGGCGTGGTGCGCGCGCGCCACGCGGCCAACGACAAGCTCCGCACCGGCAACGTGGAAGTGATCGCCACGGCCATCACCATCCTCAACAAGGCCGAGCCGCTGCCGTTCCACGCGCACGAGAACCCGGGCGAAGAAACCCGCCTGAAGTACCGTTACCTGGATCTGCGCCGCCCGGAAATGCAGCGCATGCAGCGCACCCGCATCAAGCTGGTGCAGGCCCTGCGCCGCCACCTGGACGCCACCGGCTTCCAGGACATCGAAACCCCGATCCTGACCAAGGCCACCCCGGAAGGCGCCCGCGACTTCCTGGTGCCGGCGCGCATGCACCCGGGCGAGTTCTACGCCCTGCCGCAGAGCCCGCAGCTGTTCAAGCAGATCCTGATGGTGGCCGGCTTCGACCGTTACTACCAGATCGCGCGCTGCTTCCGCGACGAGGCCCTGCGTGCCGACCGCCAGCTGGAATTCACCCAGCTGGACATGGAGTTCGCCTTCGTGCGCGAGCGCGATGTGCAGGACTTCGTGGAAACCATGATCCGCGCCATCTTCAAGGAAGTGGTCGATGTGGAGCTGGCCGCCAGCTTCCCGCGCATGACCTGGGCCGAAGCGATGCGTCGCTATGGCTCGGACAAGCCGGACCTGCGCATCGCGCTGGAGCTGGTGGACGTGGCCGAGCTGGTCAAGACCAGTGAGTTCCCGGTGTTCACCGCCGCCGCCAATGATGCCGACGGCCGCGTGGCCGCGCTGCGCATCCCCGGCGGTGCCACGCTGAGCCGCAAGCAGATCGACGAGTACGCCGCGCATGCCGCCAAGTACGGCGCCAAGGGCCTGGCCTACATCAAGATCAGCGAGAGCGGCGACGTCAGCTCGCCGATCGCCAAGTTCTTCAGCGACGAGGCCTTCGCCGCGCTGGTCGCCCAGGTGGGCGCCGGCAATGGCGACATCGTGTTCTTCGGCGCCGGTGGCTACAACAAGGTCTCCGACTTCATGGGCGCCCTGCGCCTGAAGGCCGGCAAGGACTTCAACCTGGTCGCCGCCGGCTGGGCACCGCTGTGGGTCACCGATTTCCCGATGTTCGAGTACGACGACGAAGCCCAGCGCTACGTCGCCCTGCATCACCCCTTCACCGCGCCGGCAGTGGATGACATCGCCGATCTGCGCGCCAACGCCAGGACCGCCGTATCGCGCGGCTATGACATGGTGCTCAACGGCAACGAGATCGGCGGTGGTTCGATCCGTATCCACCGCTCGGACATGCAGAGCGCGGTATTCGACCTGCTGGGCATCGGGGCCGAAGAGGCCGAGGGCAAGTTCGGCTTCCTGCTCGACGCGCTGCGTTTCGGCGCGCCGCCGCACGGTGGCATCGCCTTCGGTATCGACCGTATCGCCGCGCTGATGGCCGGTACCGAGTCGATCCGCGACGTGATCCCGTTCCCGAAGACCACCGGCGCGCAGTGCCTGATGACCGGTGCCCCGTCGCCGATCCCGGACGAGCAGCTGGCGGAAGTGCACGTCCAGGTCCGTCCGCGCGCGGTCAAGGAATAAGCCGGCAAGCGCCGGCCATGGGCCGGCGTGGGGTGCGGCAGGTACCGGCCGGAGGTCGGTGCCGGGCCGTGGGTGGCGCCCGTGATGATCGAAAACGTTGATCGTCACGCGGCGCCATCGCCGCAGCGTTCAGGTAAATTGACGGCTCCCGCCGATGCCGATGCTCCCGCCGTGACCCCAGGCCGTTACACCATCCGCCGCGCCACCCCGGACGATGCCCAGACCCTGTCGGTGCTGGCCGCGCGTACCTTCGTGGAAACCTTCGGCCATCTGTACCCGCCCGAGGACCTGCAGGCCTTCCTCGACGAGGCCTACCCGGCGCAGCGCCAGCGCATCATCCTCGAACACCCCGATTACGCGGTCTGGCTGCTGGAGCTGGACGGTGTTGCCGTGGGCCACGCCGCAGCCGGCCCCTGTGGACTGCCGCATGCCGAGGTGCAGCCCGGCGATGGCGAGCTCAAGCGCCTGTACCTGATCAAGGACCAGCAGAGCTGTGGCTGGGGCAGTCGTCTGTTCGAAACCGCGCTGGCCTGGCTGGAACGCGAGGGCCCGCGCACGGTGTGGCTGGGGGTGTGGTCGGAAAACTTCGGTGCACAGCGCTTCTACGCCCGCTACGGCTTCAGCAAGGTCGGCACCTACGCGTTCCCGGTCGGCAAGGTGCTCGACCTGGAGTTCATCCTGCGCCGCCCGCCAACGGCCGCCGGATCCGGATCCTGAAGGGCCGCGACGGCTTCACCTGCCGTTGTCCGGTCCATTCGTCTAATGACGCTGTCTCCTTCTGCAGGCGCCCCGCCCAACGGGCTAGGCTGACACCATGAATCCCCCTGTTTTACTGCTGCATGGCATCTGGAATGCGCGCGCGTGGGTCGGCCCGCTGGCCTGGCGTCTGCGTGCCCGTGGCTTCGCCGTGGATACCTTCGGGTACTCCAGCGTGTTCGGGGGCCCGGAGGTGGCGGTGCCGCAACTGCTGGAGCGGCTCAAGGACAGCGGCCCGGTCTCGCTGGTCGGGCACAGCCTGGGCGGACTGGTCGCACTGGAGGCGCTGCGGCGCGCGCCGGACCTGCCGGTGTCGCGGGTGGTCTGCCTCGGCTCCCCGTTGCGTGGCAGTGTGACCGCGCGCTCGCTGAGCGATCACGGCTGGTCGCTGGCGCTGGGGCGCAGCTCGGAACTGCTGCTGGATGGCCTGCCGGCCTGGGAGGGCAGGGCGCAGGTCGGCCTGATCGCCGGCTCCGTCCCGCACGGGCTGGGCAGCCTGCTGGGCGCCTGTGGCGATGCCTCCGATGGCACCGTGGCGCTGGATGAGACGCAGTTGCCGGGCCTGGCCGACCACTGCGTGATCCCGGCCAGCCACAGCGGGCTGGTGTTCTCGCCGGATGCCGCGCGCCAGACCGCCGCCTTCCTGCGCGATGGCCGGTTCCGCCGGGACGACGCGGCCCACGCCGCCTGATCGGGCCCGGCACTGACACGGGCAGGTCGGCGGATCAGGTAGAATTCGCGCCCTGTTCCTGACAGAAACACGAGAGTCACCCCATGGGTAGAGGCCCCTCCATCGAGAACCGCAAAAACGCGTCTGACGCGAAGCGCGGCAAGATTTTCACCAAGATCATCCGCGAGATCGGCGTTGCCGCGCGCGGCGGTGGAGGCGACCCCAACAACAACCCGCGCCTGCGGGTGGCCATGGACAAGGGCCTGTCGTCGAACATGTCCAAGGACGTGATCGAGCGCGCCATCAAGAAGGCGACCGGTGAGCTGGAAGGCGTCGAGTACGAAGAGATCCGCTACGAGGGCTATGCCCCCGGTGGCGTGGCCGTGATCGTGGACTGCCTGACCGACAACCGCGTGCGCACCGTGGCCGATGTCCGCCATGCGTTCAGCAAATGCGGCGGCAACATGGGCACGGAAGGCTCGGTGTCGTTCATGTTCAAGCGCCTGGGCGTGCTGCACTTCGGCGCCGGTGCGGACGAAGAAGCCGTGACCGAGGCGGCGATCGAGGCCGGCGCGGACGACATCGTGGTCTACCCGGAAGACGGGGCGATCGACGTGGTCACCGCGGCCGACAGCTACCACGCTGTCAAGGATGCGATGGAGGCCGCCGGGTTCACCCCGGACCATGCTGAAATCACCTACCGCGCCGACAACGACATCAAGGTCGAAGGCGACACCGCTTTGCAGGTCAAGAAGCTGCTGGACATGCTCGAAGACCTGGACGATGTGCAGGACGTGTTCTCCAACGCCGAGCTCGGCGCGGACGCCTACGCCTGAGCAGGCGCTTCACCGGTCGCTTTGCGCGACCGGTGAGCGGACAATGCGGACCATGATGACTCCCGCCGTTCCCTGTTATCCCCGCCGCATGTGTCCCTTCCGGGCCACGGGCGGCCGTGTGCGTGCCGCATGACCCGCATTCTCGGCATCGACCCCGGTTCGCAGCGCACCGGGGTGGGCATCATTGATGTGGACGCCGCCGGCAAGGTGGTGCATGTGCATCACCTGCCGCTGGTGCTGCTGGGCGCGGATGACTTCCCGCAGCGGATGAAGCTGCTGGTGGTCGGCCTGACCGCCCTGGTCGAGGAATACCGCCCCGACGAAGTGGCCATCGAAAAGGTGTTCATGGCGCGCAACCCGGATTCGGCCTTGAAGCTGGGCCAGGCGCGCGGCGCCGCCATCTCGGCCGTGGTGATGCGCGACCTGCCGGTCAGCGAGTACGCCGCCACCGAGATCAAGCTGGCCGTGGTCGGCCGCGGTGGCGCGGAAAAACAACAGGTCCAACACATGGTCGGGCTCATGCTCAACCTGAAAACCAAGCTGCAGGCCGACGCTGCCGATGCGTTGGCCGTGGCGATCACCCACGCCCACGTCCGGGCGACGGCGTTGCGCCTGGGCGTCAATGCCCGCCAGGCCTGGAGCCGGAAATGAGGAACACTGCATGATTGGTCGTCTGCGCGGGATCGTGGCCTACAAGGCGCCGCCGTGGCTGATGGTGGACGTCAATGGCGTCGGCTATGAGCTGGAGGCGCCCATGAGCACCTTCTACGATCTGCCCGAGCTGGGCCGCGAGGTCACCCTGTTCACCCATTACGCGCAGAAGGAAGACAGCGTCTCGCTGTACGGTTTCCTGCGCGAGGGTGAGCGCCGCCTGTTCCGCGATGTGCAGAAGGTCAGCGGGATCGGCGCCAAGATCGCGTTGGCCGTGCTCTCCGGGGTCAGCGTGGACGAGTTCGCGCGCATGCTGCAGGCCGGTGACATCACCGCGCTGACCCGCATCCCGGGCATCGGCAAGAAGACCGCCGAGCGCATGGTGCTGGAGCTGCGCGACCGCGCGGCCCATTTCGGTGGCGGCGGCGCGCCGATCGCCGGTGCGGCACCGGCCACCGATCCGGTCTCCGAGGCGACCGTGGCCCTGCAGCAGCTGGGCTACAAGCCGACCGAGGCCGCGCGCATGGCGCGCGATGCCAATGCCGAGGGTGACGATGTCGCCACGGTGATCCGCAAGGCCCTGCAGGCGGCGCTGCGCTGAGCCGCGCGCCTGCCATTTCCTGACACCGACACCACCGACCGCGTCCGCCCGGAGCCTCATGTCCACCACTTCCCCCCAGCACAGCGACGGCCAGGCCCCGCACGGCCACGCGCCCGCGGCCGGCGGCATGGCGCTGATGATCGGCGCCATCGGCGTGGTGTTCGGCGACATCGGCACCAGCCCGCTGTACACGCTGAAAGAAGCGTTCTCCCCGCACTACGGTCTCAACAGCGACCATGACACCGTGCTGGGCGTGCTGTCGCTGGCGTTCTGGGCGCTGAACATCGTGGTGACGCTCAAGTACGTCACCATCATCATGCGCGCCGACAACGACGGCGAGGGCGGCATCATGGCGCTGATGGCGTTGACCCAGCGCACGCTGCGCAACGGGTCGCGCTCGGCCTATGTGGTCGGCATCCTCGGCATTTTCGGCGCCTCGCTGTTCTTCGGCGATGGCGTGATCACCCCGGCGATCTCCGTGCTGGGTGCGGTCGAGGGCCTGGAGGTCGCGGCCCCGGGCCTGCACAACTTCATCGTGCCGATCACCGTGGTGGTGCTGCTGGCGGTGTTCGCCGTGCAGCGCTTCGGCACGGCCAAGATCGGCAAGCTGTTCGGCCCGATCACCTCGATCTGGTTCATTTCGCTGGCGGCCATCGGCATCTGGAACATCGTCGATGCCCCCGAAGTACTCAAGGCCTTCAACCCGATGTGGGCGCTGCGCTTCTTCATGGAGCACGGCTGGCACGGCATCTTCATCCTCGGCGCGGTGGTGCTGGCGGTGACCGGCGGCGAAGCGCTGTACGCGGACATGGGCCACTTCGGCGCCAAGCCGATCCGCCATGCCTGGTACTACTTCGTGCTGCCATGCCTGGTGCTGAACTACCTGGGGCAGGGCGCCCTGGTGCTGAAGAACCCCGAAGCGGTCAAGAACCCGTTCTTCGAGGCGGTCCCGGAGTGGGGCCTGTACCCGATGATCGTGCTGGCCACGATGGCGGCGGTGATCGCCTCGCAGTCGGTGATCACCGGCGCATTCTCGGTCTCGCGCCAGGCCATGCAGCTGGGCTACATCCCGCGCATGCGCATTACCCATACCTCGCACGACACCATCGGCCAGATCTACATCCCGGGCATCAACTGGGGCATTGCGGTGATGGTGATCGGGCTGGTGCTGGCCTTCCGCAGCTCCTCCAATCTGGCGGTGGCCTACGGTATCTCGGTGTCGGCCACCATGCTGATCGATACCCTGCTGCTGGCGCTGGTCGCGCGCGCGCTGTGGCCGAAGGCACGCAACTGGATCCTGCCGCTGTGCGTGATCTTCTTCGTGATCGACCTGGGCTTCGTGATCGCCAACGGCGCCAAGCTGCTGCAGGGCGCGTGGTTCCCGGTGGTGCTGGGCATCGTGCTGTTCACCATGATGCGCACCTGGCGGCGTGGCCGCGAGCTGCTGCGCGATGAGATCCGCAAGGATGGCATCCGGATCGATACCTTCCTGCCGGGCCTGATGCTGGCTCCGCCGGTGCGGGTACCGGGCACCGCCGTGTTCCTGACCGCCGATCCCTCGGTGGCCCCGCACGCGCTGATGCACAACCTCAAGCACAACAAGGTGCTGCATGAGCGAAACGTGTTCCTGCACGTGGTGACCCTGCCGGTCCCGTACGCGCCCTCCGGCCAGCGCCTGAAGATCGAATCGGTGGGCGATGAGTTCTATCGGATCTACGTGCGCTTCGGCTTCATGGAGACCCCGGACGTGCCGCTGGCGCTGATGCGCTCGTGCGACCACGGCGGGATCTACTTCGACCCGATGGACACCACGTTCTTCGCCAGCCGCGAGACCATCGTGGCCACCGCCAACCGCGGCATGCCGATCTGGCGCGACAAGCTGTTCGCGCTGATGCACCGGAACGCCGCGCCGGCGACCGGGTTCTTCCGGATTCCGGGTAATCGGCTCGTGGAGCTTGGGGCGCAGGTGGAGATCTAGATCTCCACCAGCGCATGCCCCCGGTTTAGATTGAAAACAAGTGGCCCCCCCGCCGATACC
>NZ_JBDJLE010000036.1:0-22715 GCF_039673205.1 Stenotrophomonas sp. TWI809
ATCCGAACCCGGCCGCGCCCGAGCCGGCCCCGCCGCCGGAGCCGGCCGATCCGGCCGACGTCGCGCCGCCCAGCATCGATACGCCGCCGCCGGTGCCCACCGACGTGGCGGCGGTGCCCGGGCCGCTGGCGGTGCCGCCCACGCCCGGTGCGCGCCCGGCGCAGGGCGACATCATTCCGCTGTACCGCTTCGAGACTGGCCTGTACTCGGTGGTGCCGCCGCTGCTGCGTGAGACCAGCCTGGCCAGCCTGGGCACCTTCCACGAACGCCAGGGCGAGCAGCGTCTGCTGGCCGGGCAGGGCGGCGTGCGCGCGGCCTGGGCGCGGCTGGTGGGGCAGAGCCACGAACAGCAGTGGGACGGCGACGCGCAGCCCGGCTTCGATGGCGACATCCAGGGCATCCAGGCCGGCCTGGACCTGTACGCCAACGCGACCGATACCCACCGCGACCAGTTCGGCGTGTTTGTCGGGCGCACCCGTGCGCAGGGCAACGTGACCGGTTTTGCGATCGGCTGGGAAAACGTTGCAGTGGGCCGCACGCGGCTGGATGACAAACACGTGGGCGTGTACTGGACCCGCGCCGGCAGCGCCGGTGGCTACCTGGACGCGGTGGTGATGCAGAGCCGCTACGACGGCGACGCAACCTCCTCGCGCGGGCTCGGCATCGACGTGCGTGGCGATGGCACTACCGCCTCGCTGGAAGTGGGCAAGCCGCTGCTGCGCTTCGGGCAGAGTGCGTGGTGGCTGGAGCCCCAGCTGCAGGTGATCTGGCAGCGCACGTCGGTGGACGATGCCGGCGACGCGGTGTCCGCGCTGCGCTTTGACAACGACAACGCCTGGACCGGACGCGTGGGCCTGCGCCTGGCTGCCGACTACGACATCGCCGGCAACGGCTGGCAGCCGTACATCAAGCTCAATTACTGGCAGACCCTGGACGGCGAAGACCGCATCGATTTCGATACCAACCGCATCCTCAACCAGCAGGATTCACGCGCGCTGGAAGTGGGCGTGGGCGTCGTTGCGCGCTTCAACAGCACCGTCAGTGCGTTTGCGGTAGCCGATTACACGCGCGACCTGGAAAGCAGTGCGCAGAAGGAGCGCAAGGTGATCGAAGGCAATGTCGGGTTGCGGTTGGACTGGTAGGGCGACAGCCAGCAGGGATCCGCGGCGGCACGCCGGGCGCAACCGGCGCTGCCGACCGCGTTGTGGCGTGAGGCATCGCTGGTTATGCGAACGGCGCACTGTTCCGGCTGGCGGGTGCAGCGGTAAGCTGCAGCCTCTTCACTACAGGGATGTAGCGCGATGATCGCAGGACGTTGCGGGTGGTTGATGGTGGTCTTGGCAGCGGCAAGTGGCGCTGCAAACGCACAGGACGTCCCCAGCGCCGAGGCACAGGCGCGGATCCTGGATCTGCTGCAGCAGCAGTCGCTGTATCGCGACCGCGTGGACTGGTCCAAGGCCCGCGCGGAGTTGGCGGCTGCGCGTGACCCGGTGCAGACGCGGCGGCTGCTGGACGATGTGATCCAGCGCAGCAGTGGCGGGCACGGGCGTTGGATATCGCCCAGCCAGTTGCGCACGGAGTCGAAACGCGCACCGGCCACGCAGGCAGCGATGGGCGCTGCGCCCCTTCAGACAGAGGACGCCAGCACGGGACCGACAGCGCGGCTGGGGTGGATCAAGGTGGGCGCCTACATGGACGACCAGACCCAGCCCCAGGAAGTGCAGTACCAGGCCCGCAAGCAGGCGGCCATTGCGCTGCAGGCGGGCATCCAGGAACAGGACGATGGTAATCGCTGTGGCTGGGTGGTCGACCTGCGCGGCAACAGTGGCGGCAACATGTGGCCGATGCTGTTGGGCATGGGTCCGTTGCTGGGCGATGCCAAGGGCGCTGATCCGGTGGGCATGTTCCTGCTGGCCGACAAACGCCAGCCGTGGGCGTACCGCGAGGGTGCGGTCTGGCTGGACGGCAAGGCGGTGGTCGGATCGCGCAACACGCAGTACGCACTGCGCCACCCGGGCGCCCCGGTGGCCGTCCTGTTCGGGCCGCGCACTGCAAGTTCCGGCGAGGCATCGGTACTGGCCTTCCGCGGCCGGGCAGCGTCGCGCAGCTTCGGCCAGCCCAGTGCGGGCTATTCCACCGCCAATACCCCGCAGCGTCTGCCCGATGGCAGTCTGCTGTTGTTGACCGGCAGTGTGATCGCCGACCGCAACGGCGTCGGCGATGGCAACCGCCTGCAGCCCGACGTGATTGTGGCCGAGGGGCAGGATGCAACGACGGCCGCGCAGGCGTGGCTGTTGGCGCAACCGGCCTGCAAGCTGCCCTGAAAGGTCGTCGCCCCGGTCTGGCGTGTTGCTATTGGTGGCATTACCCGCGGGGGGGAAGTACGCTTTCCCGATGCGAACCAAGCCCAATGCACAGCCCAACCAGAGCCTGATCGACGGCATCGCCACCCTGCAGGCGCTGGCCTCGTCCCCCGAGCCGGTCGGCTGCCGTGAACTGGCCCGGCAGCTGGACGCCAACCCCACCCGGGTCAACCGGCTGCTCAAGACCTTGGCCTACCTTGGTATTGCGCGGCAGACCGCCGACCGCAAGTACACCGCCGGCCCGGGCATGCACGTGCTGGCCGCGCAGAGCCTGTTTGCCTCCGGGTTGATCCGGCGCGCGCTGCCGGTGCTGGAACACCTGCGCCGGTTCGGCCACACGGTGGCGCTGGGGGTGCTCTGGAACGACAGCGTGAGCTACCTGTTCCATGCCCCGCCGGGCATCGAGGCGGCACGCGGACTGGGCCGCATCGGGCTGCTGCCCGCCACCACCAGCGGCATCGGCATCGCGCTGCTGGCCCAGCTGGGCGACGAGGACGTGCGCGAGCTGTACGCCGACCGGCCGATTCCCATGTTCCCCGAGGGCATCGAGCAACTGCTGGCCACCCTGGCCATTACCCGTGCGCAGGGCCACGCGCGCGTGCATGTGGCCGACGAACGTGACCACCACATCGTGGCCATCGCGATGGGCGATCCGGTGCATGCCGGCATTGCCATGTCCGGCTGGATCCCGGAAGCGGCCACCGAGGAACTGGTGGCGGCGCTGCGCGCGGCGGCGGCGGAAATCGGCTGAGCGATTGCCGCAGTGCGGTTTGACATGTTGCTACAATAGCAATACGTTGCAGCCTTCCGATGGGGAGGCATCAGCGATGTCCAAGCGTGCAGGCGGGTGAGCGGGACCGGGAAAACCAAATGGGTGCTGCTGGCGCTGCTGTTCTTCTCGACCGTCATCAACTACCTGGACCGGCAGGCGCTGTCGATCCTGGCGACGACCATCCAGGCCGACCTGAAGATGACCGACCTGGAATATGCGCGCGTAGTGCAGGTGTTCCTGTTCGCCTACGCGGCCGCCTATGTCATGGCGGGGCGGGTCACCGATTGGCTTGGCGCGCGCGTGGCACTGCTGCTGTTCGTGGGCTGGTGGTCGCTGGCCAACATCGCCACCGGGTTCGTGCGCAGTGCGGTGGAGCTGGGCGCGGCCCGCTTCGCGCTGGGCCTGGGCGAGCCGGGCAACTACACGGTGGGCACCAAAGTGGTGTCCGAACAGTTTCCCGCGCCGCAACGCGGGCTGGCACTGGGGCTGTACACGGCCGGCGCGATGATCGGCGCCACGCTGGCGCCGCCGCTGATTGGTGGCATCGCGCTGACCTACGGCTGGCGCAGTGCGTTCTGGATCACCGGCGTGGCCGGACTGCTGTGGATGCTGGCGTGGTGGTGGGCCTATCCGCGCAAGGCGCAGGTGCCGGCTGCAACGCCGCAGGCCGAGGCCGCCGCTGCAGCCGAGGCCAGCGCGACCCCGGGACTGGAAACGCCGGTGCCGGTTGCGCCGCCCACCTCGATGAAAGGCGTGTGGGGGCGGCTGGCGCGCGACCGTACCGTTTGGGCACTGGTGGCGTCGCGCGCGGTTGCCGATCCGGTCTGGTACTTCTACCTGTTCTGGTTCCCCAAATACCTGGGCGATGCACGCGGCATGAGCCTGGCGATGATCGCGTCGGTGGCGTGGATCGTGTACGTGGCCGCTGATATCGGCAGCGTGGGCGGCGGGCTGATTTCCGGCCGGCTGGTGAAGCGCGGCATGCACCCGGTGCGTGCGCGCCTGACCACCATGATGGGCGCGGCGTGCCTGGCACCGGTCGGGCTGTTCGTGGCGATGCATCCCCCGATTCCGCTGCTGCTGGCGCTGGCCTGCGTGGTGACCTTCGCCCACCTTACCTACCAGATCAACCTGACCACGATGACCGTGGACCTGTTCCCGTCGCGCTACATCGCCTCGGTCGCCGGTCTGGTCGGCTGCGGCAGCGCGCTGGGCGGCATGGTGTCGGCGCAGGTGGTGGGGCACCTGGTGGCCGACGGCAACTTCGATCGCGCCTTCGTGCTGATGGCCTTCCTGCATCCTATCGCGGTGCTGTTGGCGTGGACCGCGTTGAAGCAGGCGCGCCGCTCGAAGATGACCTTGATCGGCCCGCAGGCTGCGGCGGTTGCGGCCGGCTGAGAAACGCCGCGCGTCCCGCCAATGAAGCGCGCGCGGATCATGGCCGCGTCGCCACGCGACCAGCAAACGAAACGCCACCGCACGTAGCGCCGGGCTCTGCCCGGCTGCCTTCATCAGCCCATGCCAGAAAAAGGTTCTTCGCCCTTACGCTCGCGACCGGCCGGATCGGAGACGCCAGCCGATCCAAACGGCGCTTGCACATCCGGCCATCCGCGTAGCGTCGTGCGCACTCTGCGACGGCCGTTGGAACAAGACGCTCCCCTCAAAGGGGCGAAGAACCAAAAAGGAGCGCCTGCGAACAGCAGCCGGGCAGAGCCCGGCACTACGCTACCGCTTCGGTGTGGTGCCAGAAACGGGCGTTCGGCACCGCGCCCAGGCCGGGGCCGCTGGGCAGACGATAGCCGTCGTGCGCGTAGGCCATGTCGGTGTCCAGCATCTCCACCGAACGCGAGAAGATCGAGTGCTGCCACTCGTGCCGCCACAGCCCGTCGATCACCGCCGATGCATGCAGGCTGGCGGCCATGAAGATGCCGCCGCCAATGGTCGCGTGCGGTGCAACCTGCACGCCACGGCGCGCTGCCAGCCTGGCGATGCGCAGGAACTGGGTAATGCCGGTGTGGCCCATCTCCGGTTGCACGTACGCCAGCGTGCCGCCGTCCAGCCGCAGGCGTGCCACGTAGTCGGTGGGCCACTCTTCGCCTGCCGCCACCGGGATCGGACTGTCGGCCCCGAGGGCGATCAGACCCGCCACGTCCTCCGGCTTCAACGGCGCTTCGATGAAGGTCAGTCGATTGGGCAGAAGCTCGTGCGCCAGTGCGAGGGCCTGGGCATGGTCGAACTTCCAGTGCAGGTCGACCATCAGCTGCACCTGCTCGCCCAGCGCGGCACGCAGCGCGGCCATTTCCTCGGCGATGCCGTCGTGGCTGACCACGGCATGCACCTTGAACGCGTCATGCCCCTGTGCGGAAAACGTGCGGGCCATGGCCACCTTCTCGTCCACGGTGGCCGCCGGCAGTCCGGACACATAGCCGGCAATGCTGTCGCGTTGGCGCGTGCCGAGCAGCGACCACAGCGGTTGCCCCGCCGCACGTGCGCGCAGGTCCCAGAGGGCGATGTCCAGCGCAGCCAGCGCGTCGGTATGGAAACCGCTGCCGCAGCCGCGCACGCGCATCAACCCGTACAGGTCATCCCAGATCGTTTCCACGTCCTGCGGATCGCGACCCACCAGTTCCGGGGCCAGCAGGTCATTGATGATCTCGCAGGTGGCACGCGGTGCGCAGATGCCATAGGTTTCGCCCCAGCCCACCGCGCCATCGGCGGTGGTGACCCGTACCAGCACCGAGCGGTCCACGGTGGGGTACAGCGTGCCGTTGCCGCGGCGTACCAGATAGCCCCGCGCGTTGACCCGTTCGCCCGCGCCGAGCGGACCCAGGTACGGCGTGGTGCGTGGCACGGTGAGGATGAAGGTCTCGACCTTGCTGACAACGCTCATGCGGAATGTCTCGTGGCCTGGCCGGGAACGGTATCCATCGGCAGCAGGTCGCCGATGCGGTCCAGCAGGATAGTCAGTTCCTGCTGGTCATGCCGGTCCAGCGACGGGCCCGGCGCGCGCACGTGGTCGCTGCCGATCAGGCCACGCCGCAGCAGGATCGCCTTGGTCAGGCGCCAGCGGAACACCGCCTGCATGCTCAGCAGGGGCAGGGTGCGTTCGAACAGGTCGCGCGCGCGGTCGCGGTCGCCGTCGGCCCAGGCGGCCAACATCGCCACATGCACTTCAGTGATCTCACAGGCCGGCATCGTGCCCACCGCACCGCGTGCCAGTTCGTCCAGCACGTAGCGCGCTCCGGCACCGCCGAACACCGCCTGCACGCTGTCGCCGGCACGTTCGGACAATGCGGTGATGCGATGGCCCGACGGCATGGTTTCCTCCTTGACGTAGGCGATGGCCGGCACCTGCGCGGTCAGTGCCACCACCTCGTCCACGCCCAGCCCCACGCCCATCGGGGCGGGCGCGTTCTGCAACATCACCGCCACGCCCGACTCGCTGCCCAGCCGGGCAAAGAACGCCGCCATCGCCGCGGCATCGCCGGCCAGCGCATGCGGGGTCAACACCATCGCCGCCTCGGCCCCGGCCTCGCCACCGGCACGCGCCAGCCGCACCGCATCCTCCAGCGTCTTCGCGCTGGCGCCGACGATGAAGGGCACCCGGCCGCGGTTCCAGCGCCCGATGCACGCGGTCAGGTGCAACCGCTCCTCCAACGACAGCATGTCGTACTCGCTGGCCAGGCCCGGGAACACCACGCCGGCCGCACCCGCGGCCAGGATGTACTCGAATACCGCCTCGGTGCCGCGTTCATCGAGGGCGCCGTGCGCGTCGAAGATCGTGGGGAGGATGGGGAAGACACCTTGCAGAACGGCCATTGCGCCGGGTCCTTGTTGAACTGTGTGTGCCGTGGATAGCAACACTATGGAGGGGAGGTTCCCGTACATGCCGCAAAGGAACCATCATTTTTCGCTGCATTGCAGCGTGCGCGGCCAAAACATATTGCTATATTAGCTACACGCTGCCAAGCCGCAGCGCAGCAGCAATGACGGAAAAGCGCTGGATCCAGCCGGCAGTCCGGTCTGGGTCCCTACCTTGGGAGAGGGTCCGATCCATGCATCGTTTTCGACGTTCCACCTTGTTCATCGCCCTGGGCACCTGCCTGCTGGCGCCCGTGCTGGCAACGGCGCAGGACGCCCCGGCCCCCTCAACCACCGAACAGCAGGCGCAGACCCTGGACGCGGTCAGCGTCGTGGGCATCCGTGGCAGCCTGGAAGCCTCGCGGGATCTCAAACGTGACTCGGCGCAGATCGTCGACGCGATCGTGGCCGACGACATCGGCAAACTGCCCGACACCAACGTGGCCGAGTCACTCGGGCGCGTGGCCGGCGTGCAGCTCGAGCGCGGCATGGGCGAGGGCAGCGACATCCTGGTGCGCGGGCTAAAAGAAAACGTGCTGCTCTACAACGGCCGCCAGATCGTCGACGCCACCGGGCGCGGCGGCAACGGCCTGGACCAGTTGGCCACCTCCACCTACGGCCTGCTCTCGCTGGTGCCTTCCGAGCTGATCTCGCGTCTGGAGGTGACCAAGCTGGCTGGCGCCGACCAGCTCTCCGGTGGGCTGGGCGGCATCGTGGACATCCACACCCGCCAGCCGTTGTCCGGCGACAGCGACCAGAACGTAGTGAGCCTGGCCGGCACCTACGATGAAATGTCCGATGCCTGGGGGCACAACGCGTTCGGGCTGATCTCACGGCGCAGCGACGACCGTCGCTTCGGTGCGCTGCTGTCGGCCACCTACGGTCGCCGCAACGTGGTGCAGCAGGGCCTGGACACCTTCTCCGGGTATGCCCGCTATACCGACCCCGCCGACCCTACCCGCACCCGCTTCGGCAGCACCGACATGCGTGCGCAGAACATCGACGATGACCGCACCAAGGTCGGCGTCAGCGCGGTGCTGCAATGGCGGCCGACCGACGGGGTGGAGCTCACCTGGGATACGTTCTATTCGCGCCAGAAGGCCGAGCGTGACCGCTACTGGATCGCCTTCAATCCCTCGGCGGGGTTGAGCAATGCGGTCTACTCCGACCACGACATCCTGCTGGCGGGGCGCTCCACCGGCACGGTGCTGCTCAATGCCGAATCGGCTGATATCGATTCGGACACGCTGTCCACCGCGCTGCGTGCGGGCTTCCGGGTCGGCGATCGCCTGGATGGTTCGGCCGAGTTGGACTGGGGCCGCTCCACCGCCAACTACAACCAGCGCTATATGCGCCTGGCGCCAATGGCCGGGCGCAGTTCGGTCACCGACTTCGACCTGCGCAGCGGCAGCTTCGGCAGCTTCAACGTCAGCGGCATCGACCTGACCGATCCATCGCAGTGGCGCATGACCATCATGTTCGACAACGACTGGCGCGCACAGACCGATTCGCGCGCGCTGCGCACCGACTGGAGCCTGGCCTTCGGCGATGGCCCGTTGCGCTCGCTGGACTTCGGTGCACGCTTCAGCCGCCTGGAAAGCCTGCAGGATCCGCGCCGCGCGGATATCCGGCCGGTTGGCGGGGTGCCGGTCACGCAGATGGCGCCGTACATCCGCGTGTACAGCAACAACGACTTCCTGCCGGGCGAGTTCAGTGGTCTGCCGCGTGCCTACCTCGGGCCGTTCCGCAGCACCTTCGGGGGCTGTGAAAGCTTCACCACGCTGCCGCAGATCTCACAGAACGCGCAGTGCCTGGACCCGCGCAACAACGCGCTGGCCTACGCGGCCACCTTCAGCGTCGACGAGGATTTCCTGGAGGCCTACACCAAGCTCAACTGGGACACCGACGTGGCCGGCATGCCGCTGGGCGGCAACCTGGGCGTGCGCTTCGTCGGCCGCGACCTGACCTCGCGCGGCAACCTGATCAGCGGCAGCGGCGCATTGAGCCCCTCGCTGTTCGAGCGCGACGATCGCGAGGTGCTGCCCTCGGCGGTGGCCAAGCTGCAGATCACTGACAGCCTGATACTGCGCGGCGGCGCGGCCAAGGTGGTGGCCTTCCCCAACACCGAAGACCTCAACAACGGCGTCACCCTCAACAACAACGCGGTGTTCGACAGCAACGGTGTGCAGACCTCGCCGGGCACCGGCAGCGGCGGCGCCCCGGACCTGGATCCGTTCAAGGCCACCCAGTACGACCTGTCGCTGGAGTGGTACTACGGCGGCCAGGGGCTGCTGTCGGCCGGACTGTTCTACAAGGATGTCTCCACCTTCATTGTCCAGCGCCAGAGCGCGGAGACCTACAACAACGTCAACTACCTGGTGCTGCGCAAGATCAACGGCGACAAGGCCAAGGTAAAAGGCGTGGAGCTGTTGGCGCAGGTGCCCTTCAGCGGCATGTTCGACGGCTTCGGGGTGGTCGCCACTTACACGTGGATCGATTCGGAAACGCCGATCACCGACATCAACGGCAGCGCGTTGACCTTCCCGGGCCTGTCCAAGAACAACGCCAACCTGATCGGCTACTACGAGAACGGTCCGTTCGGCATCCGCGTGGCCTACAACTGGCGTGACGAATACCTGATCGGCCTGTCGGCCGCGTCCACCGGCATCTACAACGACACCTACAAGGATCTGTCGGCATCGATGAGCTACGATTTCAGCGACCGCCTGTCCCTGAAGGTGGAAGGCAACAACCTGTTGGACAGCGAGCAGCGCACCTTCGATGGCTATGCCGAAGGGCTGCGCACCAACGTGGTATTCGGCCGGTCCTACAAGGCCAGCCTGACCTACCGGTTCTGAGCATGGATCTTCTGGAAGGAAAGGGCAGGGCATGAGCGATACGGCAATGCACGGGCGCGTGGCGCTGGTGACCGGCGCGGCCAGTGGCATCGGCGCGGCGGTGGTGGCGCGGTTGCGTGCAGACGGCGCCACGGTGGCCACGCTGGACCAGGTGGCCAGCGACGGCGGGCAGGCCAGCGCGATCGCCGACCTGCGGTCGGCCGAGGCGGTCACCGCCGCGATCGGGCAGCTGCGTGCTGCGGTGGGTCCGTTTGATGCCCTGGTGCATTGCGCCGGCATCTGCCCGGCCGGTGGCACCCTGGCACACGACGATGCGGTGTGGCTGGATGTGTACTCGGTCAACGTGCTGGGCGCGCTGCGGGTGATCCGGCAGGTGGTGCCGGACATGCGCGGTCGCGATGGCAGCATCGTGCTGGTGTCGTCGATCAACGCCCGCTTCGCCACGCCCGGATTGGCGGCCTACGCGGCCTCCAAGGCCGCACTGGAGGAACTGGCGCGCACCGCCGCGCTGGAGTTTGCGGCCGATGGCATCCGGGTCAACACCATCGCCCCGGCGTCAGTGGATACGCCGATGTTGCAGGCCTCGTTCGCACGCGCCGCCGACCCGGCTGGCGCCCGCCACGCCAACGTGCAGCGACATCCGCTGGGGCGCCTGGGCACGCCGGCCGATGCGGCCGAGCTGGCGCTGTTCCTTGCGTCACCGCGCAGCAGCTGGATCACCGGCGCGGTGTTTCCCCTGGACGGTGGCGCAGGAGTGACCCGGCAATGAGTGAGGCAGCCACGCCGTACATCATCGGCATCAACTGGGGCAGCACCAATTTCCGCGCGTTCCGCATCGGCCACGACGGCCAGGTGACCGGCGCGATCGAACAGCCGCGCGGCATTGCGGGGCTGGAGCGGGCACAGATGCAGGCGCTGCTGGAGGATGTGGTGGCGCAGTGGCCGCAGGCCACGCGCATCTACGCCAGCGGCATGGTGGGCTCCAACATCGGCTGGAGCGATGCGGGCTATGTGGAATGTCCGGCCACGCTGGACGCGTTGGCCGGCCAACTGCACCCGGTCCAGATAGGGGCGCATGCCGTGGCGATCGTGCCCGGCCTGGCCTGTCGGCGGCCGGACGGCGCGCCGGACATCATGCGCGGCGAGGAAACCGAATTGCTCGGCCTGGTCGCCGCCGGTGCGGTGCCCGACACCGGCGTGGTCGCGCTGCCGGGCACGCACAGCAAATGGGTGCAGCTGGAGGGCGGCACGGTGGTGGCCTTCATGACCGCGATGTCCGGTGAAATATTCGATCGCCTCACCGCCGCCGGCCTGCTTGCCTCGGTGGTCGATGGGCCGGCGCACGACGGGGCGGCCTTCATCGATGGCCTGCATGCCGCGCACGACGGCGGCATGGGCTTGGGTACGTTGCTGTTTGGTGCGCGGGCGAAGGTGATCCGCGGCGACCTGCCGCGGCGTGATGGCGCGGCCTATCTGCGCGGGCTGCTGATCGGCGCCGAGCTGTCCGATGTGCGCCGGCAGTGGCCAAAGGCCCTGCACGCCGTGCCGCTGGTGGGGGCCGCCCCGGTTTGCGCGTTGTATGCACGCGCATTGGTCGAACTGGGCGGCGGCAGCCGCTCCATTGCCTCGCAGGACGCCTCCACCCGCGGCTTCCTTGCATTGCATCAGGCAGCCGGAGCGTTGGCATGAACGACGAACACGCAGAAACATTCGACGCCGCGCTGGCGCGTACCGGCATCATCGCGATCCTGCGCGGCCTGCCCGGTGACGAGGCGATCGCGGTGGTCGAGGCGCTGTACGCCGCCGGCGTGCGGCTGGCCGAAGTGCCGTTGAACTCACCGGACCCGCTGCGCACCATCCGCACCCTGGCGGCACATTTCCAGGGGCGCATGCTGATCGGTGCGGGCACGGTGGTCAGCACCGCAGCGGTCGAGCAGTTGGCCGCCACCGGCTGCGCCTTCTGCGTGGCCCCCAACACCGATGCAGCGGTGATCGCCGCGTCGATCGCGCACGGCATGGTACCGGTGCCGGGGTTTGCCACGGCCTCCGAAGCCTTCGCCGCAATCGCCGCCGGTGCGCGCCATCTGAAGGCGTTCCCGGCCAACGGTGCGCAGCCGCGCCTGCAGGCGTTGTCGGCGGTGTTGCCGGGCGGGGTTACCTTGATCGCCGTCGGCGGCGTCGCTCCCGCGCAGGTTGCTGAGTTCCGCGAGGCCGGGGTAAGCGCCTTCGGCGTGGGCACCGACCTGTACCGGCCCGGCCGCAGTGCCGAGGCGGTGGGGGAGCGTGCCTCCCGCTGGATGCACGCCGTGCAGGCGGCGGCACCGGCGCGCGCTAACCTGGTGTGCGACGCGCGCACCACCGTGGGCGAATCGCCCGTGTTCGGTGCCGACGGTGTCCTGCGATGGGTCGATCCGACTGCGCCCTGCCTGTTGCGTTGGGACGGGACGCAGTGCGAACGGGTGCCGCTGTCCGAGCCGGTCTGGTCGCTGGCCATGGCCGACGGCACGCTGGTGGGCAACGGCGAGACGCACTTTGTCGCGTTTGCACCCGACGGGCCGCTGCAGGCGGGCCCGGAAGTGGACGTGGGCGCAGGGTGCCGGCTCAATGATCTGGTCACCGACAGCCGCGGCGGGTTGTGGGGCGGGTCGATGCATCGAGGCCTGCTCACTGGACGCGGCGCACTGTTCCATGCGCCGGCCGTGGATGCGCCGGCGCGGCGCGTGGCCGACGGCCTGGGCGTGGCCAACGGCATGGCGTTCTCGGCTGACGAAACCACCCTGTTCGTGATCGACACCTTGGCCCGCACCCTGCTCGCCTACCCGGCCGATGTGGTGGCAGGCACGTTGGGCGAGCCGAAGGTGGTCACCGATTTCCTGGGCGTGCCGGGCAAGCCCGACGGCATGGCGATGGCGCGCGATGGCCACCTGTGGGTGGCGATGTGGGGCGGCCATTCGGTGGTGGAGTTGGCCGCCAACGGCGCCGTCCTGCGCACGCTCGCGGTACCGGCGCCGCACGTGGGCAGCCTGTGCTTCGCGCCCGACGGACGGCTGTTCATCACCACCGCGCGTGCACGACTGGGCGAGCAGGCGTTGGCGCAGTGGCCCGGTTCCGGCGGATTGTTCGCGGTCCAGCCGTGAGCCTGCAGCGGCCTGCCGGGCCGGTCGGCGTGCTGCTGATTGCGTTTTTTGCGGTGGCGGCGACCCACGCAGCGCCAGCCCTGCTGGACGCGCCGTTCACCGACCACATGGTGGTGCAGCGCGACCGCCCGATTGCCGTATGGGGCGCGGCGGCACCGGGCGCACGGGTGGACCTGCAGCTGGCCGGGCATGCGCAACGCGTGCGCGCCGATCGCAGCGGCCGCTGGCAGGCGACCCTGCCCGCGTTGCCGGCCGGCGGCCCGCATGTGTTGAACGTGGCCTCGCAGGGGCGGCAGCAGCGCGTGGATGACGTGCTCATCGGTGACGTGTGGCTGTGCAGTGGCCAATCCAACATGGCCCTGCCGGTGGAGCGCACGCTGGATGCCCGCGCCGAACTGGCGGCGGCCACCCACGATCGCATCCGCCTGCTGCAGATTCCGGCCCAGGACAGCGCGGTGCCGACGCAGCGCTTCGCCGATGCACCGCAGTGGCAGGCCGCCACGCCCGACACCGTGCGGGGGTTTTCGGCCACGTGTTACTACTTTGCGCGCGCGCTTCAACGCGACGTGGATGTGCCGATGGGGCTGGTCAATGCGTCGTGGAACGGGTCGCGCATCGAGGCCTGGACACGCGCCGATGCGCTGCGCCGGGTCGATGGGCAGGCGCCGGCCCTGGCCGTGCTGGACCAGTACGCGCAGGACCCGGCGGCGGCACTGGTGGCCTGGGGTGCGCAGTGGGAACAGGCCTGGCAGCGCGATAGTGCCGATATGCGCCAGCCATGGCGCGTTGACGATACCGGTCCCTGGCAGAGGGCGTCCCCCACGACGGCGTGGGTTGCGCCGGCACTGGCCGACCACCTTGGCATGGGCTGGTACCGCACCACGCTGCAGCTCGACGCCGCGCAGGCCGGGCAGCCCAGCGTGCTGGAGTTGGGGCGGATCGACGAACTGGACACCACCTGGATCAACGGTCGCATCGTGGGCAGCAGCTTCGGTGCCGGGCTGGCGCGACGCTATGTGCTGCCGGCCGGCACGCTGCACGCCGGTGCGAACACGCTGGTGGTCAACGTGCTCAACACGTATCGCGAAGGAGGCCTGCCGGCGGAGCCGCGCGCACTGCGGTTGGCTGACAGGTCACGCCTGCCGCTTGCCGGCCCGTGGGACTACCAGACAGTACCGGCAGCCCAGCGCATGCCACCGACCGCGCCGTGGCTGTCGTCGTGGGGCATGGGCACCCTCCACAACGGCATGGTGTCGCCGCTGGCCGGGTATGGCCTGCGGGGCGCGCTGTGGTACCAGGGGGAATCCAATACGTTCGAGGCTGGGGCCTATGCCGCGAAATTGGCCGCCTATCGTGCCAGCCTGCGCGCCAGCTTCGGCAGCGCGCTGCCGCTGCTGGTAGTGCAGCTGTCCGGCTTCGGCCCGGCGCCGCTGCAACCAGAGGCCAGCGACTGGGCGCAACTGCGGGAGGCGCAGCGCAGGGTCGTGGCGACCGATCCGCACGCGGCGCTGGTGGTGGCGCTGGATATCGGCGAGCACGACGACCTGCACCCGGCCAACAAGCAGGCAGTGGGGCAACGCCTGGCGCGTGCCGCGCTTCATCTGGCCTACGCCGATCCTGCGCCAGCGTCCGGGCCGGTGCCGGTGCAGGCACGCCGCGATGGCAACGGCGTGCGTGTTGCCTTTGCCGACATCGAGAGCGGACTGGTCGCTCACGGAGGACTGTCGCCGGTCGGTTTTGAACTCTGCGGGGATACCCAGGCCAGCTGCCGCTACGCGCAGGCGCATATAGACGGCAACGACGTGGTGCTTGAGGCCGACGGCGCAGGGCAGGCTACCCGGGTCCGGTATGGATGGGCGGGCAGCCCGGTCATTACGCTCTATGACCGCAACGGCTTGCCCGCCGGGCCGTTCGAGGTGCCCATCCGGTAGCGCCCGCGTTGCATATGGCCTTGAGAAGATAACCCTCTTTGATGTGCTCGAACGGTTTCTGCAACCGCCGTGGCGTGTCGCCGCAGCCGGGTGATCCCGTAGGTCAACGCACCGCCGCAATCGCCCGCGTACGCGCTTTGGCCAGCGCTTCACCCACCGCCGGTCCCTTCAGGTGGGTGAGGTCCAGGTCGCGCGCCTGGACCGCCAGCGCCGCCTGGTGCAGGCGGGTGAGCGTGGTGCCCTGCGGGTAGTCGCTGTCCTCGAAGCCCAGTCGGCCGCGCTTGTCGGCCTCGCAGCACAGCGCGATCTGCGCGATCCGCTCCGGGCGACGGAAGCCGTCGCACCGGGCCAGCAGCTCCAGCACGGTGGCATCGCGCAATTCGTCGATGCGGTGCACGTTGAGATGATCGCGGCAGACCGCTTCGGCCAACTGGCGGTGATCGACCGGCACTTTCAGGCGCTCGGCCAGGGCACGCAGCGGGGCCACCCCGCGCTGCTCATGCATGATGTGGCGCGGCCATTCCTCTGGCGGGGTCAGGCCCTTGCCGAGGTCGTGGGTCAGCGCGGCGAAGCCGATCAGGTCATCGCCCGGGGCCAGCTGCGCTGCCATGTCGCTGACCATTTCCTGGTGCACGCCGGTATCCACTTCGGGGTGGAACTCCGCGCGCTGCGGCACGCCATACAGTGCTTCCAGCTCCGGCAGGATCGGGCCCAGTGCATGGGCATCATGCAGCGTGCGCAGGAAGGCGGAGGGCCGCGCGGAGGCGAGGGCGCGTCGCAGCTCCTGCCAGACACGCTCGGGCACCAGTGCCTCAAGCTCACCGCTGGCGGCGATCTGCTGCATCAGGGCCATCGTCTCCTCGGCCACGGTGAAGCCGGCTGGGGCAAAGCGCGCCATGAAGCGGGCCGCACGCAGCACGCGCAGCGGATCTTCGATGAAGGCCGGACCGACGTGGCGCAGCACCCGCTGTTGGATATCACGCACGCCCCCATACGGATCCACCAACGTACCGGTGGCCTCATCGCAGGCGATCGCGTTGATGGTGAAATCGCGCCGCTGCAGGTCTTCTTCCAGCGTCACCGACGGGTCGGCATCCACCACGAAACCGCGGTAGCCGCGCCCGGATTTGCGCTCGGTGCGGGCCAGTGCGTATTCCTCGCCGGTGTCCGGATGCAGGAACACCGGGAAATCACGGCCCACGGCCTTGTAGCCCTGCGCTTCCATCTCCGTCTGGGTGGCGCCCACCACCACCCAATCGCGGTCACCGGGGGGCTGCTGCAACAGGCGGTCGCGTACGGCGCCGCCAACAAGATAGATCTTCATGCGCCCATGATGCCGCAGTGGGCCAAGGCGACGCCAACCGGCATACCGGGGCCGGTCAGTCGCCGCCCTTGTCTGCGTTGGCCGCGCAGGCGAAGGTCTTGCGCTTGACCTGCAGGCGGCCGTTCATGCGATCGGTCACCGGCAGCGCGTCGCCGTTCAAGCGCCAGTCGTAGATCACGCTGAAGGCCAGGATGCGCGCGACGTACTCGCGGGTTTCCTTGTAGCTGATCGTCTCGATCCAGATGTCCGGATCGAACCCCGGGCGCTGCGACTGCCAGCGGGCGGTCGGGGTCGGGCCGGCGTTGTAGGCGGCAATCGTGACGTAGGGCAGGCCCTCGTACTTGTTCATCAGCTGGCGCAGGTAGGCCGTGCCGATGGCAATGTTGGTGTCGGGGTCGTAGAGGCTGGCGGCGCCGCCGTAGTTGGTCAGGCCGATCGATTTGGCCACGGCCGCGCCGGTGGTGGGCAGGACCTGCATCAGGCCCATGGCGTTGGCCGGCGAGCGGGCCTTCGGGTTGAAGATGCTCTCGGCACGGATCTCCGCGGCGACCCAGGCCGGGTCGATGGCATTGCGTGCGGACTCGCGGCGGATGCTGTCGTCGTGGTGCAGGGGGAAGCGCAGCGAGTACAGGCGCTGCTCGTCCGGGGTCTTGCCGAGCGAGAACACCGCACGGTCGAACCAGCCGTTGTCGCGGGCCACTTCCACGGCGAGACGACGCTGCGTGTTGTCATAGCGGCTCAGCGCATCGTTCCACTCGGCCACGGCCCAGCCGGCACGTTCGATCTTGAACAGTTCCATCGCCCGCACGATCGCCGGGTCCCGCGCGACCGCCGCCTGCGCCTGGGCGCTGTCGTTGGGTTCCCACGGGCACAGCGTGTAGTTCTGGCCGAGCTGGTCGGCGGCCAGGAAGCCATGGAAGGTGGCCGCACGGGCCGCCTCACGGAAGGCCGCCTGCGCTTCGCTGCGTTTGCCGGTCTTGTCCAGCATGCGCGCTTCGAAATAACGCCAGCGCGAGTCGGCCCGCTGGGTGGGGCCCATCTTGCGGATGGCGGTCAGTGCGGCTGGCCAGTCGCCGCGCGACAGCGCTTCGCGCGTGCGCCATTCGTGCAGGCGCTCGTCGTACGCCGATTCGGGCACCGCATTGAGGCGGCGGGCGGATTCGGGACCGTAGGAGGCGACCGTCCACAACGCAATCTGGTACAGCACCTGCGCGCGCTGCGCGGCGCTCAGCTGCAGGGCGTCGGCGTACTGCGGCAACTGCTGTTCGGTGGCTCCGGGATCGGCCTTGGCCAGCTTGGCCAGGCCATCGGTGGCGATGCGCCGGCTGCGCTCATTGCGTGGCCAGTTCAGCGCGCTGGCGTTGGGCTTGTCGACGAAGGCGGCATAGGTGTTGGCCAATGCCAGGTCGGCAGCGGGCAGGCCGCGCGCGGCGCTGCGCATCACCGCCGGCTGCTGCTCATCGGCAGCGGCATCGATGCGCGCCCAGCGCAGTTCGGCGTTCATGCCGCCCTTGGCGTCCAGCGCCGCGAACACCGGATCGCAGGCATCGGGCAGCGATTTGCCGGTACTGCGCCAGATCGCCTGCGCCTCGCTGACCCACTGCGCATCGGCCTTGCCGGTGGCCTGGCGTGCGTTGAGCTGGGCGCAGCGCAGGCCGACGTTGGTCGTGTCGGTCCAGTTGGCGAGCAGCGTCGGCCAATCCTGGCGCCGCGCCACCGCGGGCAGCCATACGTTGCGGAAGCTGGTGGCCACCGCCTGGCCGTTGTAGCGCTTCAGGAAATCCTGCGCCTGCACGTTGCTGACGGTATCGATGTTGCGCCGCAGGTTGGCGAATTCGACCCAGCCATACAGCGGGTGCCTGCTCAGTGCCGCCGCCTGGGCAGGATCGAACTGGCCGCGCTCGGCATTGTCGATCACGGCCTTGAGCTGCGCGCGCTGGGCATCCAGGTTCTGGGCATCGGCCACCGGGCTGACCCCGGTGCAGGCCAGCAGGACGGTCGCGCTGAAGAAATACAGGGGAAGTCGAGTCATGCCGGAAAGCATAACGGCGCGGGGTGAAAGGGAGTGAGGGCAAGCCGACTCGAGGATGAACAGCTGCCGCTTAGGCGCGCCGTTCGCATCACCGTTCCATCGCTCCACGGGTGACCACGGACGTGGGAAGCACGTGCCGATCGCGATCCCACCGCATCATGGGCGGTGTAGCACGTGGATGCCCGTGCGGGCGACGTTCAACGGCTGCGCACTGAAGCCGATTCCGACGCGATGGATGGCGCAAATGCCAAGGTTCCGGTCGCCACCCGAATCCTGTCATCAAGCGGATGGCGTTCGCGCAGCAGCGGAACGACGCCCGCCTTGGATGCCTTCAACGACCCTTGAAAACAGCGACATTTGCGTTCCTACGCGTCGCACGGGAGCTGCCCCCATAGCTGGACCCTGCGCAGTCGGTTTTGTCGAATTCCCGTGAAAGCGAGGCGCACGTCACTCCTTCACATTTACAGGTTGTTTACAAAGGAGACGCTGCCGCCATGCAGGGGGCGCGGCAGCCCAGCCCGACATTCCTTTGGAGAGAGAGCGAATGAACAACCTGCATCACCGCCCGCTGGCGGTTGCCGTATCCGTGTGCCTGTTGCTGGCTGCGCCGGCCTTGGCCAGCGCGCAGGACGCGCCCCGCAGCACGACCGATCTGGACCGGGTGGAAGTGACCGGCAGCCGCATCAAGCGGGCCGAGGTGGAAGGGCAGGTGCCGATCCAGACCCTCACCCGCACCGAGATCGAACGTACCGGCCTGACCTCGATCGGCGATGTGCTGCAGCAGCTGACCGGCTCCGGTTCGGCGCTCAATGCGAAGTTCAATTCCTCGGGCAACTTCGGCTTCCCGCCGGATGGCAGCGGGGTGGGCGCGGGCTCGGCCCAGGTCGATCTGCGGCACCTGGGTGCCAAGCGGGTGCTGGTGCTGGTCGACGGCATCCGGTGGGTCAACGAATCCTCCGCCTCCGGCGTGGGCGCGGCGACAGACTTGAACACCATCCCGCTGGCCATCGTCGAGCGCATCGAAGTACTCGAAGACGGCGCGTCGTCGCTGTACGGCTCCGACGCCATCGCCGGTGTGGTCAACATCATCACCCGCCGCGAATTCGACGGCGCGCAGGTGACGATGAACTACGGCGAGTACAGCAAAGGCGATGGCACCCAGAAGGGCGTGGACCTGGCCTGGGGCACCAGCGGTGACCGCTACAGCCTGTTCCTGGGCGCGAGCTGGACCAAGCAGGACCCGGTGTATGCACGGGACCGCGAACAGTCGCGCTTCCCGATTCCGGGTACCGGGCTGGCCTTCGGCAGTGGCGGCATTCCGCAGGGGCGGTTCGCCTTCGTGGACCCCAACACCGGCGCCAGCCAGAACATCGTGCCCAACACCGGCGTGAGCAATCCGCGCTATGACGGCAGCGCCGGTTGCAACCGCAGCGACGACTACCACTGCTTCACCTCGGCCGACCGCTTCAACTTCGCCGAGTACAACCTGGTCCTCACCCCGTCCGAGCGGAAGGGCATCTTCGGCCAGTTCCGCTTCGACCTCACCGATGACATCCAGTGGTACATCAAGGCACTGGGCAACCGCCGCGAATCCACCAACCAGGCCGGCCCCGAGCCGCTGTTCTTCGGCCCCGATGGCGCCACCGGCAATCCGCTGGCGGACAATATCGTGGTCTCCGGGCTGAATCCCTACAACCCGTTCGGCTTCGATCTGGTCGCCTCGGGGAACATGAGCCTGATCGGCCGTCGCCCGGTCGAAGGCGGCGCGCGCGTGTTCGAGCAGGAGGTCAATACCCAGTACTTCGCCACCGGCCTGGTCGGCCAGTTCCAGGCCGCCGACCGCAGCTGGTTCTGGGACCTCAACGGCATGTACAGCAAGAACAAGGCCGAGCAGACCAACTACGGCAGCTACGACATCTACAAGGTCAATATGGCGCTGGGTGATCCCGCGTTATGTGCGGCCACGCCCGGCTGCGTACCGCTGAACATCTTCGGTGGGGTCGGTTCGATCACCCCGGACATGCTGCGCTGGATCCAGCCGGTGGTGCGCGACCGCAGCCAGAACGAGCTGAGCCTGTTCACCGCCAACCTGAGCAGCGAGCTGTTCACCCTGCCGGCCGGCCCGGTCTCGTTCGCCACCGGTTATGAGTACCGCAAGTACGAGGGCCGCTACGATCCGGATCCGCTGACCGTGATCGGCCACTACAACGGCGTGCCGTCACTGCCGACCTCCGGTTCCTACGATGTCAACGAGGCCTACCTGGAGCTGAGCGTGCCGATCTTCGCCAAGAGCGCGCTCGGCGAAAAACTCGACCTGAGCCTGGCCGGGCGCTACTCGGACTACTCCACCTTCGGCGGCGAGTTCACCCCGAAGTACGGTCTGCGCTGGCAGGTGACCAATGACTTCGTGCTGCGCACCAGCTATGCCGAAGGCTTCCGCGCACCGTCCATCGGCGAACTGTACGGCTCGGCCGCGCGTGCCGATCTGCAGCTGTTCGATCCGTGCTCGGTCGGGCTGGGGGGCACGCCGCCGCGCGGCAGTGCCGCCAACTGTGCCGCACTCGGCGTGCCGGGCGGCTTCCAGCAGGCCAACTCGCAGATATCGGTCACCACCGGCGGCAACGCGGAACTGGATCCGGAGCGCTCGCGCAGCTTCAGCGCCGGCTTCGTGTGGAGCCCGTGGTTCGGCAGCAACGCGTCCTGGTCGGAGCGCTTCGATGTCGAGGTGACGTTCTACCGTCACCACATTGAAGGCGCGATCCAGGCGATCAACGCCCAAACCCAGCTTGATCTGTGCGTGGACACACTGGACCCGCTGTACTGCAGTGGCATCACCCGCGCCTCGACCGGTGCGGTCAGCAGCTTCAACAACCGGCTGACCAACCTGGGTTCGATCAAGACCGATGGCTGGGATGTGGATCTGTTCTGGACCCTGCCGCAGACGGAGATCGGGCAGTTCAAGCTGGGCTGGCAGAACACCTTCGTCGGCCGCTATGAGGCATTGGGGGCAGCCGGCCAGAAGCAGCCGCAGGAGCCGGGTGTGGAAGTGGCCGACAGCTCGATCCCGGAGTGGACCAGCAATGCCACGTTGAGCTGGAACCTGTCCAACTGGAACGCCTCCTGGACGGTGCGCCACATCTCCAAACTCACCGAGGAGTGCGGCGATGTGGCCGCCTTCCCGATCTGCAGCAACCAGGCCGAAGGCACCAACGAACTATCGGCCACCACCTTCCACGACATGCAGGTTGGCTACAAGGTCGACTGGATGAAGGGTCTGCAACTCAGCGCCGGCCTGAACAACGTGTTCGACAAGGATCCGCCGATCTGCCTGTCGTGCTCGCTCAACGGCTATGACGCGTCCACCTACGACATTCCGCGCGGGCGCTACTGGTACGTGCGCGCGGACCTGCGGTTCTGATCGCGGGCTGATGCGCAGGTGATGCACCGGGGCGCCATCAGGGCGCCCCGGTGCCGGCTTGCAGCAGTGCCGGTCAGGCCCCGCTGCGTGCAGGGACGGACAAATGCGTTGCGCACACCGGCCACCGCGCGTGCCTGGCATGCCGGTGCTGTCTGCGTCAGGCATCATGGGGAGCCGGCCAGCGGCCGGCACTACCTCTCCTGAACGGCATTGCCATGAACCTGCATACCTGGTGGATCTTCGCCGTCACCGTGTTCGTCCTGTGCGGCACGCCCGGCCCGAACATGCTGCACGTGATGACCCGCAGCGTGCGCGTGGGTTTCCGTCGCAGTATCGCCGCCATGGCCGGCTGCCTGACCGCGCTGGTACTGGCCCTGGCGATCTCCGCCGCCGGGCTGGGCGCGGTGCTCAAGGCCTCGCCGATGGTGTTCGACGTGCTGCGCTACGCGGGCGTGGCGTACCTGGTGTACCTGGGGATCAAGGCCTGGCGCGGCGGTGATGCGCCGATCGACGTCGGCAGCACCACGGCGCTGGTGCCCAGTTCACGCACCGTGCTGTTCCGCGATGGATTCATCATCGGCATCAGCAACCCCAAGTTGCTGCTCTTCGCCTCGGCGTTCCTGCCGCAGTTCGTTGATCTCACCCAGCCGCAGCTGCCGCAGTTCGTGATCCTGGTGGGCACCTTCGCGGTGATGGAGATGTTCTGGTACACGGTGTATGCCGCCGGTGGCCGCGGGCTGGCCGGTCATCTGGCCAAGCCGGGGCTGCGCAAGGTGTTCGACCGTGTGGTCGGCACGATCTTCATCGGGTTTGGATTGGCGCTGCTGCGCGCAAGGCCGTGATGATCTGGCGCAGCGCGCGCGGCGTTGAGTAGTGCCGGCCGCTGGCCGGCAACCAGGCAGGACCGTCATCGTTCATGAAGCTGCCGGCCGCTGGCCGGCAACCAGGCAGGACCGTCATCGTTCATGAAGCTGCCGGCCGCTGGCCGGCAACCAGGCAGGACCGTCATCGTTCATGAA
>NZ_JBDJLE010000037.1:0-22142 GCF_039673205.1 Stenotrophomonas sp. TWI809
CGCCTCGCGGCGCGGTCGACGCGTCCGTGGCGTCCCGATGCACGACATGCCCTTGGCCGACGGCGCGCCGGCCGTGATCGCCAGCTTTGCGGCCCCCGCGCTGGCCGGGCGCTGGTCGCTGTTGCAGCGTGAGGCGATCAGCGACACGGCGCGCGCGGTGGCGCTGGCCGAGGGGCTGCTGGACCGGCACGGCATCGTGACCCGCGGGGCCGCGATGGCCGAAGGGATCGCCGGCGGCTTCCCGGCGCTGCAACAGGTGTATCGCGGCATGGAGGATGCAGGCCGGGTGCTGCGCGGCCGCTTCGTCGAAGGGCTGGGCGGGGCCCAGTTCGCCGATCGCCTGATCGTGGATCGACTGCGTGGCGTCGCCGATGCCCTGCGGCCCGGTGCTGGCGAGGTGGCGATCGGGCTGTCCGCGGTGGACCCGGCCAACCCGTTCGGTACCGTGGTGCCCTGGCCGGTGCACGGCTCGGCGGTCCGGCCGGTGCGCCGCGCCGGTGCCGTGGTGGTGATCGGCGGTGGACGGCTGCTGATGTACCTGGCCCAGGGGGGCCGCCAGCTGCTGACGTTCTTCGATGCGGACGATCCGTCCCTGGCAGGCTCGACGGCTGCCGCGGCGCAGGCGCTGGCCAGCGCACTGCGGCGGGGCCGGCGCAGCTCGTTCACCGTGGAGCTGATCGACGCTGCGCCGGCCCGACGCGACGGCCTGATGGACGCGCTGCGGGCCGCCGGTTTCTCCAGTGCGCCAAAAGGCATCAGCTGGGAGGGATGAGCGGGGGAGGCGAAGACTTACTGACGCCGTCTAAGTAGAAACACGCTGGCCGCGACGATGACCGACACGGACTATTGAGCACCACCGTCGTCGGAGAAGTGCATGGCCAGCTCATCCGCAAAGAAGAAGCCCGGTTCATCCGCAAAGAAGCCCAACATCCTTGTCATCTGGGGAGACGACATCGGCATCTCCAACCTGAGCTGCTACTCGCGCGGCTTGATGGGATACCAGACGCCGAACATCGACCGCCTGGCCAACGAGGGCATGCTGTTCACCGATTCCTACGGCGAACAGTCCTGTACGGCAGGGCGTTCGTCCTTCATCACCGGCCAGAGCGTCCTGCGGACCGGCCTGTCGAAGGTCGGCATTCCGGGCGCGCCGGTCGGCATGAACGAGAAGATCGTCACCATCGCCGCCCTGCTGAAGAACGAGGGCTATACCACCGGGCAGTTCGGCAAGAACCACCTCGGCGACCTCAACCACATGCTGCCCACCAACCATGGGTTCGATGAGTTCTACGGCAATCTGTACCACCTCAATGCCGAAGAAGAGCCGGAGATGTACGACTACTTCCCGAAGGACGAGTTCGGGGATTTCATCGAGACCATCAAGCCGCGCGGGGTGATCCACAGTTTCGCCACCGATAGGGATGACAGCACCGACCAGAAGCGCTGGGGCAAGGTAGGCAAGCAGAAGATCGAGGATACCGGCCCGCTGGACCGCAAGCGCATGCTGACCTGCGATGACGACTTCGCCGACCGCGCCAAGGGCTTCATCAAGAAGGCGAACGACGACGACACGCCGTTCTTCGTCTGGGTCAACTTCACCCACATGCACCTGATCACGCACACCAAGAAGGAAAGCCTGGGGCAGGCCGGGCGCTGGCAGTCGCCGTATCACGACACGATGATCGACCACGACAAGAACGTGGGCGCGTTGCTCGATTACCTCGACGAACTGGGCATCGCCGAAGACACCCTGGTGGTGTACTCCACCGACAACGGGCCGCACCGCAATTCGTGGCCGGATGGCGGCATGACGCCGTTCCGCAGTGAGAAGGACACCAACTGGGAAGGCGCGTTCCGGATTCCCCTGGTGGTTCGCTACCCGGGCAAGATCAAGCCGGGCTCGGTGTCCAACGAGATCGTGCAGCACCATGACTGGCTGCCCACCTTCCTGGAACTGGCGGGCAACAAGGGCGTGGTCGAGGACCTCAAGAAGGGGGTCAAGGCGATCGGGCGCACCTACAAGAACCACATCGACGGCGTCAGCCTGTTGCCGTACCTCACCGGCAAGCAGGACAAGTCGCCGCGCAAGCTGTTCGTCTACATCTCCGATGATGGCGACATGCTCGGCATCCGTTACGACAACTGGAAGGTGACCTTCATCGAGCAGCGCTGCAAAGGCACGATGCAGCTGTGGGGCGAACCGTTCACGGTCATGCGCATCCCCAAGATCTACAACCTGCGCACCGATCCGTACGAGTTCGCGGATGTGACCTCCAATACCTATTGGGACTGGTACATCAACCACGTCTACATCGTGTACGGCGCGATCGCGCTGCTCACGAAATTCAACGAGACGTTCGTGGACTTCCCCAAGATCCAGAAGCCGAACACGTTCACGGCCGACCAGGCGGTGGAGAAGCTGCAGGAAGCGGTGACGGGCAAATAGCGGCGAGGTCCATCGCAGCGCTGGCATGGCGACGAACCGGGGGGCAGGCTGTCCCCCGGTTTCGTGTGGGCGGCATCTCAGCACCCCCATCACACCAGGGGTGGCAGGATCGGGAGAGATTCGCCACCTCACCAGGAGACCACCATGGCTTCGACCGTTGTCCTGACCCGATCATGGGTCATCCATCCGTTCCACGCCGCTGTACTGGGCGGGGTGCTGCCGCTGTTCCTCGGCGCACTGCTGGCGGACTACGCCTACTGGAGTTCGTACGAGATCCAGTGGGCCAACTTCGCCTCCTGGCTGCTGATCGGTGCGATGGTGATGACCACGCTGGCCCTGCTGTGCGGGATCGTCGGCCTGGTCCGTCGCAGCCGCAACCTGGCCTACGTCGTGATTCTGGCGGTGACCTGGGGCGTGGGCTTCATCAACTGTCTCCACCATGCGCGTGATGCATGGGCGGTGATGCCGGCGGGCCTGGTGCTCTCGGTGATCCTGACGGTGCTGGCGCTGCTCGCCACCTGGGTGGGGCTGTCCAGCCTGCGCGTGGGAGGTGTGCGATGAGCCGCCAGATGACGATCCGGATGCTCTCGGTTTCCGCGCTTGCGGTCGCGCTGGCGGCCTGCAGCGGCAAGGCCCCCGAGCTGGAACAGTACGGCGGCAACCCGGAGATGCCCAAGCCGCATCGCGGGCTGATGCCGGACATGACCATCGCCAAGCCGGCGCAGTGGGGCGACACCCTGCCGACGGTGCCCAAGGGCTACCGCATCTCGGCGATCGCCACCGATCTGAACATTCCGCGGCAGACCCTGGTGCTGCCCAACGGTGACATTCTGGTCGCGGAAGGTCGCGGCGGCAGTGCGCCTGCCCTCAAGCCGAAGGATGTGATCGCCGGCAAGATCAAGGCCAAGGGCAACACGGCGGTCAAGAGCGGCAACCGCCTGACCCTGCTGCGCGACGCCGATGGCGACGGCACCTACGAACTGAAGACGGTCTTCGCCGACAAGCTCAATGCGCCGTACGGCCTGGCGATGATCGGCAACGCGATCTACGTGGCCAACCAGGATGCGGTGGTGCGCTTTGACTACCAGGAAGGCCAGACCAAGGCGAGCGGCGCACCGGCGAAACTGACCGATCTGCCCGCGGCGATCAACCATCACTGGACCAAGGCGATGACCGCCAGTGCCGATGGCCGCTATCTCTATGTAGGCATCGGCTCCAACAGCAACATCACCGAGCGCGGCATGTCGGTGGAGATCGATCGTGCGCGGATCTGGCAGATCGATGTGGCCACCGGCGCACACAAGGATTACGCCACCGGTATCCGCAATCCCACCGCGCTGGCGATCCAGCCGGGCACCGGCACGCTGTGGGCCGTGGTGAATGAACGCGATGAGATCGGCCCGAACCTCGTGCCCGATTACCTCACCTCGGTGAAGGAGGGCGGCTTCTATGGCTGGCCGTACAGCTACTGGGGCAAGAATGTGGATCGCCGGGTGATGCCGCAGAATCCGGAGAAGGTCGCCTCGGCCATCGCGCCGGATTACGCGCTGGGCTCGCATGTGGCCGCACTCGGCGTGGCCTTCTCGTCGCCGGTGATGGGCACCCAGTTTGCCGATGGCGTCTTCGTGGGCGAGCACGGCAGCTGGAACCGCAATCCACCGGTCGGTTACAAGGTGGTGTTCGTGCCCTTCAGCAATGGCCGTCCGGCCGGCGAGCCGATCGATTTCGTGAGCGGCTTCTTCGGCGAAGACGGCAAGACCCGCGGCCGCCCGGTGGGTGTCACGGTCGACCCGCGTGGGGCACTGATCGTTGCCGATGACCTCTCCAACACGATCTGGCGGGTCACCCACGACGGCACGCCCGCCCAGCCGTAAAGCGCCTTGACGGGGATGGAGGGGATGAATAATTACCTCCGTCCCCATCAAGCGGGGGCTTGACCTTCCCACGATGGGAATCTTTAGGGTGGCGGGTAACCTCACCCCAAGGACTGCCCCATGTCTTCTGTTGCTTCCCGGTCCGGCGCGCCGCTCAGCCGCCTGAGCCTGCCCATCGAGGGCATGACCTGCGCCTCCTGTGTGGGCCGGGTGGAGCGCGCGCTGACGGCCGTCCCCGGCGTGCAGACGGCGTCGGTCAACCTGGCCACGGAGCGGGCCGATCTCAGCTTCATCGGGGCGCCCGATCCCCAGGCGGCGGTGCGTGCCATCGAACGCGCGGGCTACACCGTGCGCGAAGCCACCACCGAGCTGAGCATCGAGGGAATGACCTGCGCGTCCTGCGTTGGTCGCGTGGAGCGCGGCCTTGCGCAGCTGCCGGGCGTGATCGCGGCCAGCGTCAACCTGGCGACCGAACGGGCGCAGGTGCGCCATCTGGCCGGTACGGTCTCCGTCGCTGATCTGGTCGCTGCCGTGGAAAACGCCGGCTACACCGCGCGCGCTGCAGGCGTGAGCACGGCTGCGGCCGGTGACCAGGAGGAGGAACGCCGCGAGGCTGAAGCCCGTGCGCTGCGCCGCTCCCTGTTGCTGGCGGCGGTGCTGACGCTGCCGGTCTTCATTCTGGAAATGGGCTCGCACCTTGTCCCAGCCATGCACCACTGGGTGATGCATGCCGTCGGCCTGCAGACCAGCTGGTACCTGCAGTTCGCGCTGGCCACGCTGGTGCTGTTCGGGCCGGGCCTGCGCTTCTTCCGCAAAGGCGTGCCGGCACTGCTGCGCGGCGCCCCGGACATGAACTCGCTGGTTTCGCTCGGCACCGCGGCGGCCTATGGCTACTCGGTGGTCGCCACCTTCGCCCCGGGCGTGCTGCCGCCGGGCACCGCCAACGTCTACTTCGAAGCGGCCGTGGTGATCGTCACCCTGATCCTGCTGGGGCGCACGCTGGAGGCGCGGGCCAAGGGCCGCACGTCGCAGGCGATCAAGCGCCTGGTCGGGCTGCAGGCGCGGACTGCACGCGTGCAGCGTGGCGATGAGACGGTCGAGGTGCCGCTCGACGAGGTCACGCTCGGCGATGTCGTGCTGGTCCGCCCGGGCGAGAAAGTGCCCGTGGACGGCGCGGTGGTGGAGGGGGCGTCCTATGTGGATGAGAGCATGATCACCGGCGAGCCGGTACCGGTGGCCAAAGCCGTGGGCGCCGAGGTGGTCGGCGGCACCCTCAACACCACCGGTGCCTTCAGTTTCCGTGTCACCAAGGTGGGCGGGGACACCGTGCTGGCCCAGATCATCCGTCTGGTCGAGCAGGCACAGGGCTCCAAGCTGCCGATCCAGGCGCTGGTCGACAGGGTCACCATGTGGTTCGTGCCGGCGGTGATGGCTGCTGCCGCGCTGACCTTCCTGGTGTGGCTGGTGCTCGGCCCGGCACCGGCGCTGACCTTTGCGCTGGTCAATGCGGTGGCGGTGCTGATCATTGCCTGTCCCTGCGCGATGGGCCTGGCCACGCCGACCTCGATCATGGTCGGGACCGGCCGCGCGGCGGAGCTGGGCGTGCTGTTCCGCAAGGGCGAGGCGCTGCAGGCACTGCGCGATGTGAGTGTGATCGCGCTGGACAAGACCGGTACGTTGACCAAGGGCCGCCCCGAACTGACCGACCTGGAGCCGGCCGATGGTTTCCAGGCGGATGAGGTGCTGGCCCTGGTCGCCGCGGTGGAAACCCGCTCCGAGCATCCCATCGCCGAGGCGATCGTTGCGGCCGCCAGAGCGCGCGGTCTCGCACTGGCCGCCATCGAACGCTTCGAGGCGGTGCCAGGCTTCGGCGTTTCCGCGCGTGTCGCCGGCCGCACCGTGGCCGTCGGCGCGGACCGCTACATGACCCGGCTCGGCCTGGAGGTGGCGGCGTTCCGGCCCACCGCCCAGCGGTTGGGTGAGCAGGGCAGGAGCCCGCTGTACGCCGCAATCGATGGCCGCCTGGCGGCCGTGATCGCGGTGGCCGATCCGATCAAGGAAAGCACGCCGGCGGCAATCCAGGCGCTGCACGCCCTGGGCCTGAAGGTCGCGATGATCACCGGCGACAACGCGGCCACCGCCGCGGCGATCGCACGCCAGCTTGGCATCGATGAGGTGGCGGCCGAAGTGCTGCCCGATGGCAAGGTCGCCGCGCTCAAGCGTTTCCGTGCTGGTGGCGCCAAGGTGGCCTTCGTCGGGGACGGGATCAATGACGCACCGGCGCTGGCCGAGGCCGATGTCGGCCTGGCGATCGGCACCGGCACCGATGTGGCGATCGAGGCGGCCGACGTGGTGCTGATGTCCGGCGACCTGCGCGGCGTGCCCAACGCGATCGCCCTGAGCCAGGCAACGATCCGCAACATCAAGCAGAACCTGTTCTGGGCGTTCGCCTACAACGCGGTGCTGATCCCGGTGGCCGCTGGCCTGCTGTACCCGTTCAACGGCACGCTGCTCTCGCCGATCTTCGCCGCGGCGGCGATGGCATTGTCCAGTGTGTTCGTGCTCGGCAATGCGCTGCGGCTCAAGCGCTTCCATGCACCGATGCAGGCCGATACGCTGGGCACCGGCATGGCGGAAAGTGAGAGGGAGACCGGACGATGAATATCGGGGAAGCCGCGACGTTTTCGGGCGTGTCGGCAAAGATGATCCGCTATTACGAGCAGATCGGCCTGATCCCGCCGGCGGCGCGCTCGGAGGCGGGCTACCGGCATTACAGCCCGCAGGACGCGCACAGCCTGCGCTTCATCCGCCGTGCGCGTGACCTGGGGTTTTCGGTCGAGCAGATCGGCGAGCTGCTGGTGCTGTGGCGCGATCGCGAACGCGCCAGCGCCGACGTCAAGGCGGTGGCGCTGTCCCATGTGGCCGGGTTGAAGGCGAAGATCGCCGAGCTGCAGGCGATGGTGCAGACATTGGAGCATCTGGCCGAACACTGCCACGGCAATGACCGCCCGGATTGCCCGATCATCGCCGACCTGGCCCAGCCCGTTTCCGCGCCGGCGGAGACTGCATCCGCCGGGAAGCCCCGCAAAACGCCGCTGTTCGGTGCGGATACGCCGGTGTCCTCGCGCGGGCGCGCGGCCCGCAAGCCACGTTCCTGATCGACCCGGCCACGTCCATGCCCTGCACAACGGGCGCGGACGCATTAAGGCCTTGACCTTGCCACGTTGTCAGCCCCGACAGTGGGCTCACACCCACCACGGCGAGGTCGCCCGATGCATCGTTTCACCCTTCCCACCATGACCTGCGGCGGCTGCGCCCGCTCCGTCACCAAGGCCCTGCAGGGCGTCGATCCGCACGCACGCATCGAGACCGATCCGCCCGCGCGCGAAGTACGTGTGGAGAGCGACCGCGAGCGGGCCGCCTTCCTGGCCGCGCTGGCCGATGCTGGATTCCCTGCCACGCCATGAGCGGGCGGTCCCACGCCATCCCGGAGGACAACGCATGTGCATGAAACATCTTCTGCCGCTGCTGCCGTCCCTGGCGGCGTGGGGCACCGTGACATCCGATGCCGTCGCGGCGGCTCAGGCCTTGGTGGCGGACGCGAGTCGCTCCACCAGCACCTCAGCCGCTTCGGCCGACGAGGCCGGATTCTGGCCGGTGATCAGCAAGCCATCGCTGACGACATACGAGCCCCAGTCCGGCCCCTTGGAGTAGGAACCGCCCGCGGCCTTGAGCATGTCCTCGACCAGGAAGGGCACCACCTCGGTCAGGCCGACGCCCTCTTCTTCGGTGTTGGTGAAGCCCGTGACCTGCTTGCCCTGCACCAGTGGGGCACCCTCGGCCGTCTTGACGTGACGCAGCACGCCCGGCGCATGGCAGACCAGCGCGACCGGCTTGCCGGCGGCGATGAAGGCTTCGATCAGCGCGATGGAGTGGGTGTCTTCGGCGAGGTCCCACAGCGGGCCGTGGCCGCCGGGATAGAACACGGTATCGAACGCGTCCTGCGAAATGCTGTCCAGGCGCACGGTGTTGGCCAGCTGCGCGTTGGCATCCACGTCTGCCTCGAAGCGGCGGGTGGCGTCGGTCTTGAAGTCCGGCTCGTTGCTTTTGGGATCCAGCGGCGGCCGCCCGCCCTTGGGCGAGGCCAGGACGATCTCGGCGCCCGCATCCTTGAAGGTGTAGTAGGGCGCAGCCAGCTCTTCCAGCCAGAAGCCGGTCTTCTTGCCGGTGGTGCCGAGTTCGTCGTGCGAGGTCAGAACGATGAGGACTTTCATGGATGATGCTCCTGTGGGTGCTTGATTAGACTGGTCGTCTAGTGATGGGGCCGAGAAAAACACGCCGATGCCGGCGTGCGTGAGACATGCCTTTGTCAGGGGCCGGTATGCAGAAGGCGGGCGGTCAACGCCACGGCGTCGTCGAACGGGCCGGTGGTGCGGGCGATCTTGACCATGATGCTGGTCCCCAGCCACAGCTGATACACGCTTCGGGCGACCGCCTCGGGTGGCTCCCGGGTCGCCACCGATCCGTCGGCCAGGCCCGCTGCAATGGCACGCGCCAGCCGATCGGTGATCCCCGTGGTGCCACGCTGGAGTGCGGCCCGCATGGGTTCGGAAAGGTCCGCCACTTCGGCACCAAGCTTTACGGCCAAGCACTTGCCCTGGCAGTCCTCGAAGGACTGGCTGTCCTGCCAGGCGCGGAAGTACGCGGCCAGTTGCTCGGCCTTGGTCTGGCCCGGCTGGCGGAAGATGCGGTCCATATCGGCGAGATAGGCGCTGAAGTAGTCCTCCAGCAATGCCTCGCCGAAGGCTTCCTTCGAGGCGAAGTAGTGGTAGAACGAGCCTTTGGGGACGCCCGCCGCCGCGAGCACTTCATTGAGGCCGACGGCGGAGAAGCCCTTGGCGCCCATGATCCGCTGGCCGCTGGCCAGGATCGTGTCGCGGACGGTGGAGGGGGTGGTGGGCGAGTTCATGGACGCCACTGTACGCCTGATTAGACCGGTCGTCTAGTTCCTGCTTGCGTGGTCCACGGGACGCCGGCCAGCGGCCGGCACTACCCCGTCCCCGGGCGGCGATTGCCGACGGGAAGGGGGCGGATCAAGGTATATTCCCCGGCCCCATTTTCATTGCCAGATATCGCCCCGCCATGAGCACGCCCCGCAAGCACTACAAACACCCCGCAGAATCCGAGATCGGCAACGGCACGATCTACCTCGAGGCGCAGGGCGATGTGATCGTGCGGCAGGTGGAAAGCTACCGCAGCGTGCTGGTCTGGGCGGACAAATCCGGGCAGGCCGATGAGCGCTTCCCGCTGTCCGATCAGCCGCTGTCCTGGCTGGATCTGGATTCGGATGACGCCATCACCGCCAGTCAGTTTGAAGCCGTCTGGAAGCAGGCCAAAGCCGTTTCCGGCTGAGCGTGCCGAAAGGCGGGCGTCACACCGTCCAGCCGGGGCTTTCCGCCGCCACCACATGCATCAGCTGATCCAGCTGGCGCAGCGCCCGGTGCAGTTCCTGCCGGTTGGCGGCCGCGCCCAATGAAATCCGCACCGCATCGTTGATCGCTACCCCGTCGGGCGTGAACGCCGATGACGGTGCGATGCCCAGCCCCTGCAGGCGCGCGGCGTGGGTGAGGCTGGCATCGGTCCAGTGCGCGGGAAGACGGCACCAGGCGTGCACGCCCGCGCAATGCTGCAGGAACCGCGGCGACAACGCCGACCGCGCCAGATAGCGTCGTTCGGCCGCTTCCTCCTGCACCAGTTTCAGCATGGCCTGCGCGGAGCCATCCAGGATCAGCTGCGTCACCAGGGCGTTCATCAGTGGTGGCGCCATCAGGTTGACCGCGCGCAGGGCATCGAGCACCGGTTGCCGGTCCATGCCGTCGGGCAGGCGCACGAAACCGGTGTGCAATCCCGGACTGAGGCACTTGGAGAGCGTGGAGATGTAGCAGGCCTGCTGCGGTGCCAGCAGCGCGAGCGGGGCAGGGGCGTCCTCCAGCAGCAGCCAGTAGGGGTCGTCTTCGATCAGCAGCAGGTGCTGCGCGCGGATCACCTCGGCCAGTGCCTCGCGGCGTGCCTGCGGCATCGTATGGGCGGTGGGGTTCTGTGCGGTCGGGTTGAGGTAGACCACGCGCGCGCCGCGTTCTTTCGCGATACGGGCCAGCGCGTCTGGACGCATGCCGTGCGCGTCGCACTCGACCACGTGCAGCCGTCGCTCCAGCACCCGCGCGGCGTGCAGCAGTCCCGGGTAGACCAGGGGCTCGCACAGGATCGTGTCGCCGGCGTCGGTCAACGCCAGCAGCAGGGCAGACAGCGCCGCCTGCGCGCCTTCCGTGACGACCAGCGTATCGGCATCGACCTTGCCGAGGATCGGTTTGAGCCAGTGTTGGGCCGCCCGGTGATCGGCGCGGCTGCCACCGCCCACGTGATACGTCATCAGATTGTCCGCATCACTGCGGGTGAGCACGGACGACAATCCACGCCGCAACACGTCGGCGACCTGGCCGCCGCCGGGGCTGGGCGGCAGGTTCATGCTCAGGTCCACCAGCTGGGTAAGTTCCACCTGCGGCGGCGCGACGAACGACCCCAGCGGGCCACGGGCATCGATCAGCCCGCGCTTGCGTGCCTCGGTGAAGGCACGGGTGATGGTGGTGAGGTCCACCTTCAGCTCGGTGGCCAGCGTGCGCTGTGCGGGCAGGCGCTGGCCGGGACGTAACGCACCGGACCACACCGCACGTTCCAGGGCCTGCACGATGCGCAGGTACACCGGCCCGTGGCCATCGGCGATGAGGGGGCTCCATTCCATGCGCGCATGGTACGCGCGGCCGGGAGAGCGGCTGCGACAGTGTGTCGCATCATGTATGGATCATGTCGTTGCCTAACGTACGCGGCTGCGGCGGGCACCCCCCATGCATATCGGTCATGCAGGGGGGTGTTCGCCACTTTTCATGATCCGGGCCGCCCGGCCCGGCACTGCGTTGGAAGGGCCGTCACGCATGAACCCCGCTACACACTCCGCTCGCCGCGCCATCCCGGCCGGTCGAGCCCGCGCCGGACGCTGGTTCGGCCTGGCAGCGCTGCTGCCATTGCTCACAGGGTGCAAGAACCTGGAGCTGTTCAATCCCATGGGCAGCATCGCCGAGCAGGAAATGCAGCTGATCCTGGTCTGCACCGGCCTGATGCTGCTGGTGGTGATCCCGGTGATCATCCTGACGCTGTACTTCGCGTGGCACTACCGCGAGTCCAACAAAGAGGCCACCTACGCGCCGACCTGGTCGCATTCCACCGCGATCGAAGTGGTGGTGTGGACGATTCCGTGCCTGATCGTGGTGGTGCTCGGCGTGTTGATCTGGAAGAGCACCCACGCGCTGGATCCCTACCGCCCGATTGAGTCGGACACGCCCGCACTGCGCGTGGAAGTGGTCTCGCTCAACTGGAAATGGTTGTTCATCTACCCGGACCACAACGTGGCCACGGTCAATGAACTGGTGATGCCGGTCGATACGCCGGTCGCCTTCAAGCTGACCTCCGAGTCGATGATGAATGCCTTCTTCGTGCCGCAACTGGGCAGCATGGTCTACACCATGCCGGCGATGCAGACCCGCCTGCACCTGATCGGGCACACGCCGGGCACCTATGCCGGGATGTCATCGGCCTACAGCGGCTCGGGTTTCTCGGACATGACGTTCGATGCGCGGGTGATGACCGAGGCGGACTTCGACCAGTGGCTGGCGCAGTCGCGTGGCACCGCCCAGCACCTGGACCAGGCCCGCCTGGCCGAACTGGAGAAGCCGACCCACGGTGCGCCGATGCAGCGCTTCGCCAGCGTGGATACCGGACTGTTCGACAGCATCCTGCGCCGTTACGGCGGCATGCCCGATGACGAGATCTGCCTGCCCGGCGAAGAACCCGGCGCGAAGTCCCAACTCGTAAGCCTGGCCGCGTCTGCCAGCCGTACCGCGGAGAACTGATTGTGCTTGGAAAGTTGAACCTCGACGCGATTCCCTACCACGACCCGATCATCATGTCGGCGCTGGTGGGCTCGCTGCTGCTGGGCGTGGCGATCGTCGCGGCCATCACGTATTACAAAAAGTGGGGCTATATCTGGACCGAGTGGATCACCTCGGTGGACCACAAGAAGATTGGCGTGATGTACATCATCCTGGCCCTGGTCATGCTGGTGCGCGGCTTCGCCGATGCGCTGATGATGCGTGCCCAGCAGGCCATCGCCGCCAATGACAGTGCCGGCTACCTGCCGCCGGAGCACTACGACCAGATCTTCACCGCGCATGGCGTGATCATGATCTTCTTCGTGGCCACCCCGCTGATCGTGGGTCTGATGAACATCGTGGTGCCGCTGCAGATCGGCGCGCGCGACGTGGCCTTCCCGTTCGTCAACTCGCTCAGCTTCTGGCTGTCGGCCGTGGGTGCGGTGCTGGTGATGCTGTCGATGTTCGTCGGCGATTTCGCCGCGACCGGCTGGGTGGCTTATCCGCCGCTGTCCGGCATCGAGTACAGCCCCACGGTGGGCGTTGACTACTACATCTGGTCATTGCAGGTCTCGGGCATCGGCACCACGCTGACCGGCCTGAACTTCATCGTCACCATTCTCAAGATGCGTGCGCCGGGCATGGACCTGATGAAGATGCCGGTGTTCACCTGGACCGCGTTGATCACCAACATCCTGATCGTGGCGATCTTCCCGGTGCTGACCGCGACCCTGGCGCTGCTGACCGTGGATCGCTATTTCGGGATGCATTTCTTCACCAATGACGCCGGCGGCAACGCCATGATGTACGTCAACCTGATCTGGATCTGGGGCCACCCGGAAGTCTACGTGCTGATCCTGCCGTGCTTCGGCGCGTTCTCGGAGATCATCGCCACGTTCTCGGGCAAGCCGCTGTTCGGCTACCGCTCGATGGTCTATGCCACCTCGTCGATCGGCATCCTGTCGTTCTTCGTGTGGCTGCACCACTTCTTCACCATGGGCTCGGGTGCGAACGTCAATGCCTTCTTCGGCATCATGACCTCCATCATCTCGATCCCCACCGGGGTGAAGCTGTTCAACTGGCTGTTCACCATGTACCGCGGGCGGATCCGCTACCACTCCTCAACGTTGTGGACCATCGGCTTCATGGTCACCTTCGCGCTGGGCGGCATGACCGGTGTGATGCTGGCGATCCCGGGCGCGGATTTCGTGCTGCACAACAGCCTGTTCCTGATCGCGCACTTCCATAACGTGATCATCGGCGGCGTGGTGTTCGGCTGCCTGGCGGGCATCAGCTTCTGGTTCCCGAAGGCGTTCGGCTTCACCCTCAACGAGCGCTGGGGCAAGATTTCGTTCTGGTGCTGGCTGGTCGGCTTCTACCTGGCCTTCATGCCGCTGTACGTGCTCGGTTTCAAGGGCATGACCCGGCGCATGAACCACTACGGCGTGGAGGGCTACCAGCCGTGGCTGATCGTGGCCGCCATCGGTGCGCTGGTGATCGCCGCCGGTATCGCCGCGATGTTCATCCAGTTCTATGTCAGCGTGCGTGACCGCAAGGCCAACATGGATCTCACCGGAGACCCGTGGAATGCGCGCAGCCTGGAGTGGGCCACGTCCGCGCCGCCGCCGTTCTACAACTTCGCCAAGCTGCCGGCGATCACCTCGCTGGAGCAGCATTGGGACGACAAGCAGCACGGCCGTGCCTGGCAGCGCCAGGACACCTACGAAGACATCCACATGCCGCGCAATACCGCGTCGGGTGTGGTGATCTCGGTGTTCAGCCTGGTGCTTTGCTTCGCCCTGGTCTGGCACATGTGGGTGCTGGCCGGCATCGGCCTGATCGGGGTGATCGCGACCTTCGTGCTGCGCTCGTATGACCGTGATGTGGACTACTACGTGCCCGCCGCGGAGGTGAAGCGCATCGAAGACGCGCACTTCGCGCAGATGGAAGGAGCCAAGGCATGAGCGGCGATACCCTGACCGCTGCCACGCAGCACGGGCAGCTCACGGCCGGTCACCACGACCACGCCCATGAGCACCACGACGACGGCAACAAGACCGTCGTCGGGTTCTGGATGTACCTGATGGGCGACTGCCTGATCTTCGCGGTGCTGTTCGCCACCTTTGGCGTGCTGCTCAACGGGACGGCCGATGGCCCCAGTGGCAAGGAACTGTTCAAGCTGGGCTTCGTGCTCTCCGAAACGGTGGTGCTGCTGCTCAGCAGCTTCACCTTTGGCCTGGCGATGCTCGGCATGCAGGCCGGCAAGCGCAACCAGGTGGTGGGCTGGCTGGCCGTGACCGGCGTGCTCGGTGCGGTCTTCATCGGCATGGAGCTGTATGAGTTCGCCGAGCTGATCCATGAAGGCGCCACCCCGGACGTGAGTGCATATCTGTCGGCGTACTTCACGCTGGTGGCCACCCACGGCCTGCACGTCACCTTCGGCCTGCTGTGGCTGGCGATCATGATCCACCAGGTGCTGAAGTTCGGCCTGGACGGCATCGTGCGTCGCCGCCTGGCCTGCCTGAGCCTGTTCTGGCATTTCCTGGATCTGATCTGGATCTGTGTGTTCACCTTCGTCTACCTGAGGGAGTTTGTATGAGCGCGAACGCGCCTGATGCCGATCACGGTGGCGGCCACGCCACCCTGAAGGGCTACCTCCTCGGCCTGCTGCTGTGCCTGGTGCTCACCGGTGCCTCGTTCGGCGTGGTCATGACCGATCTGGTGCCGCAGCCGCTGCGCCTGACCGCCATCGTGGTGCTGTGCGTGGTGCAGCTGGTCGCCCAGCTGGTGCTGTTCCTGCATATCGGGGCAGGGCGCAGCCAGCGCGAGAACACCGGCATCTTCCTGTGCACCGCGTTCCTGATCGCCATCGTGGTGGCCGGCTCGCTGTGGGTGATGCACAACGCCAACCTCAACATGATGCCGATGCAGATGCCGGGCACGCCATGAGCGGGTCACGCTCGGGTGTCCTGGCTGCCGGTCTGCTGTTGACGTGTTCCGTGATGCCGGTGGTGGCTGCGGCCGCGCAGGCCCACACCGCGGCAACGGTGTCGGTCAGCGATCCGTGGGTGCGCCTGCCACCACCGGCGGCCAACGTGGCCGCCGGCTATGTGCAGCTGCATAACGGCGGCGGCGAGGACCGGCTGCTGTCGGCCGCGTCCTCGGCGTTTGCCGAGGTGCAGATCCATGCCATGCGCATGGACGGGGAAGTGATGCGCATGCAGGCGCTGCCCGATGGCCTGGCGTTGCCTGGCGGCCAGACGTTGGCGCTGCAGCCCGGGGGGTACCACCTGATGCTGCTGAAGCCGAAGCGGCCGTTGTCGGCCGGCCAGACGGTACGGGTGACGCTGCAGTTTGCCCGCAGCGCAGCGCAGGTGGTGGACTTCAGTGTGCGCGATGGCCTGGTGCCGCACGGGGCGGTGAAGTGACGCGCTGGGCGGCCGCGGGCCTGCTTACACTGGGACTGCTGGCCGGCTGCGCCGACGGCCAGGCGCCGGTGATGGGCCAGGCGGCACTCGGGGCGGTCAAGCTTGCGAGCAGCGACGGGCGTACGCTTGCCATCCGCGATCTGCAGGGCACGCCGACCCTGCTGTTCTTCGGCTTCACCCATTGCCCCGAAGTGTGCCCGCTGAGCCTGGTCAAAGCGGTTCAGATCAAGCGGCTGCTGGGCCCGGCGGCAGAGCACCTGCAGGTCGTCTTCGTGACGGTCGACCCGCAGCGCGATACGCCGGCGCACCTGCGCGAGTATCTGGCGGCCTTCGATACCACGTTCCTGGGCCTGGCCGGTGACGAGGCCGGTACCCGCGCCATCGCCGAGAGCCTGGGCGTGAGTTATCGGCGCGTCGGCGAGGGTGACGCGGCCACGTTCGAGCACACCGCCTCCTGGTTCCTGCTCGGCGCTGACGGGCAGCTGCAGGATGTGTACGGCTATGCGATGAGCGAGCAGGCTATCGTGGAGAAGCTTCGCGTGCGGCTGGCGGCGGCCGAAGGGTGAGCCGGTGGGCCGCCACACCCCGGGGGATTGCGCTGCCATGAGCCGTGCCGGCGCGCACCGCGCGGATGCCGTCCTGCTGCTCGGCTCGGCCGGCTGCGCGCTCACCGTGCTCGATACCAACGTGGTCGGTGTGGTGCTGCCGACCCTCGCCCGCGATCTGTCGGCCTCGTTCGCAGACATCGAATGGGTGGTCAGTGCCTACGTGCTGTGCTTCGCCTCGCTGCTGCTGCCCGCCGGCACCCTGGCCGATCGGATCGGGCGTCGCCGTCTGTTCCTGGTCGGCTTGAGCCTGTTCGCGCTGACCTCGGTGGCGTGCGGCATCGCCGGCACCGCGATGGCCTTGTCTCTGGCACGGGCCGGGCAGGGTGCTGCGGCCGCGTTCATGCTGGCACCGGCGCTGTCGTTGATCGGGCATGCGCACCAGAGCGCGCCCTCGCGTGCGCGTGCCTGGGCAATCTGGGGCGCGATCATGGGCCTGACCATGGTGCTCGCCCCGCTGATCGGGGGCGCCATCGCGACCTGGTGGGGTTGGCGCTGGGCCTTCCATATCAATCTTCCGCTGTGCCTGCTGCTGGCGGGCCTGAGCTGGGCTTTCGTGCCGGAGTCGCGCGATCCGGTCAGCCGCCGCATCGACGTGCCGGGCGTGCTGCTGTTCGCCGGCAGCATGCTGTGCTGGACCTGGGCGCTGATCCGTGGCCCGGTGGAGGGCTGGGGCAGTGCCACGGTGCTGCCTGGTTGCTGGCCGGCACCGCGTTGGGCGCAGGCTTCATCGTGATCGAGCAGCGCCGCGCCCAGCCCATGCTGGATCTGCGCCTGTTCCGCGCGCCGGCACTGGTCGGTGCGGTGCTGGCGATGTTCGCCTACGCCGCCTGCGTACAGGTGATGGCCTCGTTGCTGCCGTTGCTGCTGCAGAACGCCCGCGGCGACAGCGTGCTGCAGGCCGGCGTGCACATGCTGCCGTTCGCACTGGCGATGCTGCTGCTTCCGTTCGTGGGGCGCCGGCTGGGGACGCGGTGGGCCTCCGGGCGGATCCTGGCGCTGGGCCTGGGCGTTGCCGTGATCGGCAACCTGGGCATCGCGGTGGCGTTGTGGCAACACAGCGATCTCGGCCTGCTGCTGGCGATGGCGGTGCTCGGCAGTGGCGGTGGCCTGCTCAACGGCGAAACACAGAAGGCGATCATGAGCGTGATTCCGCCGGACCGCGCCGGGATGGCCTCCGGCATCAGCACCACCGCGCGCTTCTCCGGCATCCTGATCGGGTTCGCCACGCTGGGCGCGGTGTTGTCCAGCCACGTCCGTGACGCCGCCCGCGGGGCGCTGACCGAGGCCGGGCAGGCAGGGTCGCCGGCGCTGATCGAGCGCGTGGTGGCCGGCGAGCTGTCCGTGTCCGGGGCTGCACACGACACCCTGACACTGGTGGCGCGCCAAGCCTATGGCGATGGCGCGGCGTATGCATTCGTGACCGCGGCGGCCATGGCATGGGTGGCGATGCTGCTGACCAGCACGTTGATGGCCAGGCGCTAGACAGTCCGAAGGTGGCGTCCGCGCATGGCGTGGATCCGGCCGGCGGTCACCACGCGCGGGCGCGCACGTCCCAGCAGGCGGCAGTGAATGTCACCGAATCGCCGTCGACGAACGGCTCGAAGGCATGCAGCACCGCGTCGAGCACGTGCGTTCGGACGTCCGCGGCTAGGTCGCCGTTTCGCAGCGCGCTCCCGACCGGTCCGAGCAGCGAGACGTACGTCGCCAGATCCGCACGGTCGATGCGGCACACGACATCCAGCGGCAGCAGCTCGATATCCTCCCAGCCGCCGTCGCTCAGGATCTGCTCGACCCGGACCTGGTCGGCAAACGCGAACTGACCCGGTGCCCCGGGTTGACGCGGCGGCAACTGCAGCCAGGGTGCCGCCGCGCGCTCGGCGGTGGTCATGAACGCGTTCTCGTCCGGCCCGCGCCAGGCCAGCGCCTGCAGCACGCCGCCGCGTTTGGCGGCGCGCTGCAACTGACCGAAGGCCTGCACCGGGTCATCGAAGAACATCACGCCGAAGCGCGACACGATCCGGTCCAGACGTCCGGGCGCGAACGCATGCTGCTGCGCGTCGGCGACGATGAAGTCCACTGCCAGCCCGGCTCGCTGCGCGCGCTCACGCGCCAAGGCGATCATCGGGGCGGAGAGGTCGACCCCGATCACGTGTGCCTCCGGACCCAGCCGTCCGGCAATGGCCAGCGCCACCGCCCCAGTCCCGCAGCCCACATCCAGCACCTGCGCATCGGTGCCCGGCGCGATGGCATCGAGCAGGTGAGTGGCCAGCGGCGCGAACATCTGATCGAGAATGCGCTGCGCTTCCACCCATGCCTCACCGGCCGGGCCATTCCATAACGCGTGCTGCGAGGTGTCGGTCATTACAGGGCTCGATCTGGCATTGCCAGTGGGATGAGGAGGCTGCACTGTGCCACCTCAACCATCGTTGAGGTCAAGCGCGCAGGCCTCAGCCCCGCCACACGTCCACCAGCAGCTTCACGTTCAACACGATGATCAGGCCGCCGATCAGCCAGGACAGCACGATGAGCCAGCGTGGCGCCACCAGCGCGCCCATCTTGGTCTTGTCCGAGACGAACCGGACCAGCGGCACCACCGCGAACGGCAGCTGCATCGAGAGCAGTACCTGGCTCAGCACCAGCAACCGTGCGGTGCCTTGCTCCCCATAGATCGCGGTCACCACCACCACCGGCACGATCGCAATGCCGCGGGTGATCAGGCGCCGTGCCCACGGGGCGATCCGCAGGCGCAGGAAACCTTCCATCACGATCTGGCCGGCCAGCGTCGCCGTCACGGTGGAGTTGATGCCCGAGGCGAGCAGGGCGACCGCGAACAGGGTCGAGGCCAGCCCGACGCCGAGCATCGGCGCCAGCAGCTCGTACGCCTGTTCGATCTCCTGCACGTCGGTACGGCCCTGCGCATGGAACACCGCGGCGGCCAGGATCAGGATCGAGGCGTTGATGAACAGTGCCAGCATCAACGCAATGGTGCTGTCCGTCACCGCCCAGCGCAGCGCACTGCGGCGCCCGGCATCGGTGCGCGGGTAAGCGCGGGTCTGCACGATGGAAGAGTGGAGATACAGGTTGTGCGGCATCACGGTGGCACCGATGATGCCGATCGCCAGATACAGCGCCTTGGGATCGGTCACCACCTGCGCATGCGGAATGAACCCGGCCAGCACTGCCTGCAGCGGCGGCGCAGCGATGACCATCTGGATCGCAAAGCAGCCGAAGATCACCAGCAGCAGCGCGATCACGAAGGCCTCCAGCGCGCGGAAGCCGCGGTTCATCAGCAGCAGCACCAGCACCACGTCCACCGCGGTGATGATCGCGCCAGCCAGCAAGGGGATGCCGAACAACAGCTTCAAGGCGATCGCGGTGCCGATCACCTCAGCCAGGTCGCAGGCAATGATCGCGATCTCGCACAACAGCCACAGGCCGAGGTTCACCGGCCGTGAGTAGTGGTCGCGGCAGGCCTGCGCCAGATCACGCCCGGTCGCGATCCCCAGCCGCGCCGACAGCCCCTGCAGCACGATCGCCATCAGGTTGGAGAGCAGGATCACCGAGAGCAGCAGGTAGCCGAACTGCGCGCCACCGGCGATATCGGTGGCCCAGTTGCCCGGGTCCATGTAGCCGACCGAGATCATGTAGCCCGGGCCGAGGAACGCCAGCAGGCGGAACCACCAGTGGCCGCCCGTAGGCACCGCGACGCTGGCGTTCATCTCGCCCAGGCTGGGGGTGTGCCCGGTCGATGAGGGCCAGGCGGGGGGAGGCTCGGGGCGGCGCGGGATGTCCACGGCCGCAATATAGCAGAGGCTAAGTTACTAAGGCTTTGCAATCTGAGGCATCCCAGCGCCTTAACCCTGAACCGCGTATCGTCACCGCTCTTTTCAGATGGAGTGGGTGCATGCGTTGGATCGTGTTGTTGGCCGCATTGGCCATGCCCGTGGTGGCGTGGCTCTCACAGACCGGCATGTTCGGCCCGACCAACGGTGCAGTCTCCGACCAGTACCCCACGTTGCTGGTCGCGGCCGGGTACGCCTTCGCGATCTGGGGCGTGATCTTCCTGTGGGATGTGCTGTTCGGCTTCTGGCAGCTGCGCCTGCGCAAACCGGACATCACCGGGGTTCGCCCGTGGGCCGCGGCGGGCTTTGCGCTGACCGCCGCCTGGATGCCGGTGTTCTCCAACCAGTGGTTCCTGCCGGCGCTGGCGATCATCTGGGCGGCCCTGATCTGCTTGATCGTGGCCGCCTACCGCGCCTCGCCGATCACCGCCCCGGGCGGTCAGCGTGCCTGGGCGGCGTACCCGCTCGGGCTGCACGCCGGCTGGCTGTCGTTGGCGGCCTATCTCAATACCGCCCAGATGATCGTCGCCTACCGCTGGCTGCCGACCGACAACATGCTCGGCTGGAGCCTGGTGCTGCTGGTCCTGGCCACGCTGCTGGTGCTGGTGGTCAACCAGCTGCTGCGCGGGCACTTCGCCTATCCAGCCGCCGTCATCTGGGCGCTGGCCGGGATGTACGTCAAGCAGTCCGGCTGGGATCTGCCGGGCGCGGCCAACATCGCCACCCTGGCCCTGGTGCTGATCATCATCGTGGTGATCCAGACCGTGTGGCTGCGCGTACGCGCGTACCGCCAGCCGCGCGCGATCGCCGCCGCCCACCGTCATCGCCGTTGATTCTTTCTGCAGGAGACACCCCCATGAACATCGTGATGAAGGAGCGCTGCTGATGCGCGCTGCCGTCCACACCACCTTCGGTGACCCGACCCAGGTCCTCCACGGCGGCGACGTGCCGCAGCCGACCCCCGCGGCCGGTGAGGTGCGGATCCGCACCGTGCTGGCGCCGATCCACAACCACGACCTGTGGACGGTGCGCGGCCAGTATGGCTACAAGCCCGAGCTGCCCGCAGTCGGCGGCAGCGAAGGCACCGGCGTGATCGATGCGCTGGGCGAAGGCGTCGAGGGCCTCAAGATCGGCCAGCGGGTCAGCGCTGCCTCGGTGCATGGCACCTGGGCCGAGTCCTTCATCGCGCCGGCGCGCATGGTCATCCCCATGCCGGACAGCATCGATGACAACACGGCCGCGCAGCTGATCGCCATGCCGCTGAGTGCGCTGATGCTGCTGGAATTCCTGCAGGTGCAGGAAGGCCAGTGGATCCTCCAGAACGCCGCCAATGGTGCGGTCGGCAAGGCGTTGGCGATGCTGGCCAAGGCGCGTGGGGTGCACTGCATCAACCTGGTGCGGCGCGATGCCGGTGTGGCCGAGATGGCCGAGCTCGGCATCGACCACACCATCTCCACCGCGCAGTCGGACTGGATGGCCCAGGTGCAGGCAAAGGTAGGCAAGGCCTCGATTGCGGCCGCCGTGGATTCGGTGGGCGGTCGCGCCAGCAGCGAGCTGATGACGCTGTTGGGCGATGGCGGCACATTGGTCTCCTTTGGCTCCATGACTGGCGAGCCGATGCAGCTCAGCTCGGGCGATGTGATCTTCAAGCAGGCCACGGTGAAGGGCTTCTGGGGCAGCAAGGTCAGCCAGGCGATGGCGCCGGATGACAAGCGTCGCCTTGTTGGCGAACTGCTGCAGCTGGCCGCGCGCGGTGGATTGAGCCTGCCGGTGGACGGCGTGTTCGGGCTGGATGAGGTGGCCGATGCCGCCAAGGCCAGCCTGGAATCGGGCCGCAACGGCAAGGTGTTGCTGCGGCCCTGAGGTGCACGGTAGAGCCGACCGTTGGTCGGCTGACGCAGCGCCCGATCACCCGTAGAGCCGACCGTTGGTCGGCTGACGCAGCGCCCGATCAAGTGCAGC
>NZ_JBDJLE010000038.1:0-19962 GCF_039673205.1 Stenotrophomonas sp. TWI809
CCAGGCCAGCGCGCTCTCGATGAGATCGGCGTATACCGGCAGGTCCAGCGCTTTCTTCACCAGGGTGGGGTTGGTCGTGCAGTCGACCGGCTTCAAGCGCTTGATCGCCTCATAGTCGCCGGTATCGGCAACCACCACGGACAGATCACGCAGCTGGGAGAGTTTGGACAGCGAAACGGTGCTCATTGCAACTCCTGGGACGAAACGGTGGAACCTGCGCGGATCGCAGCAGGCAGGATCAGGCGTGGGTCTGGTGATGGACGGCGGTCACCCGCAGGCGCAGCTTGCGCCCGCCCGGTGCCACCCAATCCATGGTCTGGCCGATCGACAGGCCAAGCAGGGCGGTGCCCACCGGTGCCAGGATGGATACCTTGCCCTGTTCAACATCGGCTTCACGCGGATAGACCAGCGTCAGAACGTGCTTCTCGTTCTGCAGCTCATCTTCGCACTCCACGCGCGAATGCATCATGACGGTGCCCTCGGGAACCTGGTCCGGCGCCACAACGGTCGCCCGGTTGAGTTCTTCAGCTAGGGCGATCCCGGCGGGGGTCTGGCTGACGGCGGGAGACTCGAGCATGGCGTCCAGGCGGTCCATGTCGTGACTTGAAACGATGATCGAGGGGGGCAGTCCGCTGGAAGTGGACATGGTGTAGCTCCTTGCGTTTGTGGAAGACCCATGCAAAAAGGCGGCGCCTGCTGGCACCGCCTCGTCCTATTGTGCTGACAATCGTAGACGGATGCGACCCGTCCGGCGTATCGGCCGCGTCGGCCGGTTCAGGCAGGCTCAGCCGGCGCGTGGCAACGGCGTGGTGGCGGCCACCGGGACATCAGTGGACTCCAGCGCGAACAGGCCCTGTGGCAGCCGTTTGAATTGCTGGGCCAGCTGCTCCAGGAAGCCGGTCATCGCCGAACTGCGGCGCCACGCCATCGCGATGCGGCGGCTGGGGCGGTCATCGCCGCTGAAATCCAGCAGGCGGATGTTGTCCGAGCGCGGCACCGGCGGCTTGACCGAGAGCGTCGGCAGCAGGGTGATGCCCACATCGGCGGCCACCATCTGCCGCAGCGTTTCCAGGCTGGTCGCGCGGAACTCCGACTTTTCGTTGGCGCCGAACAACCGGCAGACCGCCAACGCCTGGTCACGCAGGCAATGCCCGTCTTCGAGCAGCAGCAGCTTCTGCGAGGACAGCTCCTGCACATCCAGATGCTGGCGGCGCGCCAGCGGATGCTGCCCGGAGACTGCCAGCAGGAAGGGCTCCTCGAACAGGAACTCCGCGTGCAGCTGGTCATCGTCCAGCGGCAGCGCCAGCAACGCCGCATCCAGTTTGCCTTCGCGCAGGCGCGCCAGCAGCTCGTCGCTCTTTTCCTCCACCAGCAGCAGCTCCAGCTGCGGGAAGCGTTCGCGGATGTTGGGGATCACATGCGGCAGCAGGTACGGGCCCAGGGTGGGGAAAATGCCCAGCCGCACCGTGCCGGCTTCCGGATCGCGGCTGCGCCGCGCGGCTTCCTTCATCTGCTCCACCTCGGCCACGATGGTGCGGGCACGCGCGGCCGCTTCCACCCCGGCCGGGGTCAGCATGACCTTGCGCGGTGCGCGTTCCACCAGCGGCAGACCCAGCTCGTCCTCGAGCTTGCGGATCTGGGTGGACAGGGTGGGTTGGCTGACGAAGCAGGCGGCGGCCGCCTTGCCGAAATGGCGGTGGTCGGCCAGCGCCACCAGATACTTCAAATCACGTAGGTTCATTTCCTTGGACCTCTCACGGCAATGGACCGGGTGATGGCGTGGCTACCCAGCAGACAGACAAGGTTCCCGGCGAACCGGGAACCGAAACGTTTCAGGCAGCTTCGGCGACAGCGCCGCTGCTCTTGGGAACGGAGGTGCGGATCAGGTGATCAAAGGCGCTCAGTGCCGCAGTGGAACCGGCGCCCATCGCGATGACGATCTGCTTGTACGGAACGGTTGTGCAATCGCCTGCGGCGAAGACACCCGGCACGCTGGTCTGGCCGCGGTCATCGATCAGGATCTCGCCACGCGGTGACAGCGCCACCGTGTCCTTCAACCATTCGGTATTCGGCAGAAGACCGATCTGCACGAAGATGCCTTCCAGTTCCACCCGGTGCGAATCGCCACCGACGCGGTCCTGGTAGACCAGGCCCGTCACTTTCTGGCCATCGCCCAGCACTTCCTGGGTCAGGGCGCTGGTGATGATGGTGACGTTGCCCAGGCTGCGCAGCTTCTTCTGCAGTACTTCATCGGCCCGCAGTTTGTCATCAAATTCCAGAAGGGTCACATGCGTCACAAGACCCGCCAGATCGATCGCCGCTTCCACGCCGGAGTTGCCACCGCCGATCACCGCCACGCGCTTGCCCTTGAACAACGGACCGTCGCAATGCGGGCAGTACGCCACGCCCTTGTTGCGGTACTGATCTTCGCCGGGCACGTTCATCTGGCGCCAGCGCGCACCGGTGGACAGGATCACCGAACGCGACTTCAGCGACGCGCCGTTCTCCAGTTTGATCTCGACCAGACCGTCATCGCCGGCGGGGACCAGCGCGGTGGCGCGCTGCAGGTTCATGATGTCCACCTCGTACTCGCGCACATGCTGTTCCAGCGCGGCGGCCAGCTTCGGACCTTCGGTCTCCTTGACGGAGATGAAGTTCTCGATCGCCATGGTGTCCAGCACCTGGCCACCGAAGCGTTCGGCCGCCACACCGGTGCGGATGCCCTTGCGTGCGGCATAGATCGCCGCGGCCGCGCCGGCCGGGCCACCGCCCACGACCAGCACATCGAAGGCCGCCTTGGCGCTGAGCTTCTCGGCATCGCGCTTGCTGCTGCCGGTGTCGAGCTTGGCCACGATCTGCTCCAGCGACATCCGACCCTGGTCGAACACCTCGCCGTTGAGGTACACGGTCGGCACCGACATGATCTGGCGCGCTTCGACCTCGGCCGGGAACAGGCCGCCGTCGATCGCGACGTGCTGGATGCGCGGGTTCAGCACCGCCGCCAGGTTCAGTGCCTGGACCACGTCCGGGCAGTTCTGGCAGGACAGCGAGAAATAGGTTTCGAAGCGGTATTCGCCCTCGAGATTGCGCACCTGCTCGATCAGCTCGGCGGTGGCCTTGGACGGGTGACCACCGACCTGCAGCAGGGCCAGCACCAGCGAGGTGAACTCATGGCCCATCGGCAGGCCGGCGAAGGCCAGGTGGATGTCCTGGCCCGGCGTGGTCAGCGCGAACGAGGGCGTGCGCTCGCTGCTGTCTCGACGCACGTCCAGGCGGATCTGCGTGGAGAGCGTGGTCAGCGTGTTCAGCAGCTCGAGCATTTCCTGCGACTTGGCGCCGTCATCCACGTGCGCCGTGATCTGGATCGGACGGGTGACACGTTCCAGATAGGTCTTCAGCTGGGACTGGAGGTTGGCATCCAACATCGAAAAACTCCTTGAATCAGGCAAGGGGGCAGCGTCGACGCACCCCGCGGGTGCATCTGCGCGACATGGGGGTGAACCGAAACCGGCGCGTGGGGCACCGGCTTGGGTTCACCCCCATCCCCGGCGGGCGGGGATGGGGGTGAGGAGCGGCTTAGATCTTGCCGACCAGGTCCAGCGACGGGGTCAGGGTCTTTTCGCCTTCCTTCCACTTCGCCGGGCACACCTGGTTCGGGTTGGCGGCGGTGAACTGGGCAGCCTTCAGCTTGCGCAGGGTCTCGGAGACGTCACGGGCGATCTCGTTGGAGTGGATCTCCAGGGTCTTGATCACGCCTTCCGGGTTGATGATGAAGGTGCCGCGCAGGGCCAGGCCTTCTTCCGGAATGTGCACGCCGAAGGCGTTGGTCAGCTGGTGGGTCGGATCGCCGACCAGCGGGAACTGGGCCTTGCCGACGGCCGGCGAGGTTTCGTGCCACACCTTGTGCGAGAAGTGCGTGTCGGTGGTGACGATGTAGACCTCGGCGCCAGCCTTCTGGAACTCGGCGTAATGATCGGCAGCGTCTTCAATCTCGGTCGGGCAGTTGAAAGTGAACGCGGCCGGCATGAAGATCAGCACGGACCAGTGACCCTTCAGGGTGCTGTCGGAGACCTTGATGAACTCGCCGTTCTGGTAGGCGTTGGCTTCGAACGGCTGGATCTGGGTGTTGATGAGCGACATCGTTGTTCCTCTTGGTGAAGGGGGTGGGTGAAGCGACCAACACAGGTTAGCGGCTCCATTCCCATAAGGACAATCCATTGATTGCATCTATACGATAGTCATAGACTATCAAAGTGGTCTGATCCTGCGATGAAGGGTGAGGGCCAGATCCGTCAAAACCGTTGCAGCGCAATGACCAGCGCGCCGGGATGCGTGATCAGTGCAATAGCTTCTGCATATCCGTCGCGAGGGAAAGCTGAACGATCGCAGGCAACGCGGTGTCGATACGGCCCGATAGCAGCCGGAAATCGATAGTGCATATGCATGCATATGTGATTTGCCATGCCTTGATTCAATCATGCTGCCGGTCGCGGACGGCCGTCGCGCGCACCCGGGGCGCAGGGGCCGGTGCACTACACTGCGCGCCCCGATGCTGCTCCGTCCCGCCATGACCGCCACCCCGCCAAACGTCCGCCAGCTGCTCGCCGATGCCGCCACCCGCCTGCCCGGCGTGGAAGGCCGGCACGAAGCGGAGCTGCTGTTGCTGCAGGTGCTGGAACGCGAGCGCAGCTGGCTGTTCGCGCATGCCACCGATCCGGTCGAGCCGGCGCAGGTGGCGGCGTTCGAGGCGCTGCTGGCCAAACGCCTGGCCGGTGAGCCGGTGGCGTACCTGCTGGGCCGCCGCGGCTTCTGGACCCTGGATATGGAGGTCAGCCCCGCCACCCTGATCCCGCGCCCGGAGACCGAGCTGCTGGTCGAGCTCGCGCTGACACGGTTGCCCGAAGCTACCGCCTTGCGGGTCGCGGACCTTGGCACCGGCAGTGGCGCGATCGCGCTGGCGCTGGCCAGCGAACGCCCGCAGGCCCAGGTGGTCGCGACCGACCTCAGTGAGGCGGCCCTGGCGGTCGCGGCACGCAACGCGCAGCGCCACGCACTGGGCAACGTCAGCTTCCGGCAGGGCGCGTGGTACGCCCCGCTGACGGGTGAGCGCTTCGATCTGATCGCGACCAATCCACCGTACATCGCCAGCGACGACCCGCACCTGGCCCAGGGCGACCTGCGCTTTGAACCGGCCACCGCGCTGGCCTCCGGCCTTGATGGGCTGGACGACATCCGCCAGATCATCGACGGTGCGACAGCGCACCTGCTTCCCGGCGGCTGGCTGCTGATCGAACACGGCTGGGACCAGGGCGAGGCGATCCGCGCGCTGCTGCGGGACGCCGGTTTCCAGTCGGTCGCCACCGAGCACGATCTGGAACAGCGTGACCGGGTGAGCCTGGGCTGTCTGCCCGCCTGAGTGCGTGCCGGCCCTGATGCGACCCCGGGGCTAGAATGACCTGTCCACCGGGCCGCCGCGCAGCGTGATGCGGCGACTGTCATTCCACATGGAGTTCCTGTCATGCGTACGCTGTATCCCGCCATCACCCCTTACGACGTCGGCACCCTGAAGGTCGATGACCGCCACACGCTGTACTTCGAGCAGTGCGGCAATCCCGACGGCAAGCCGGTGGTGATGCTGCACGGTGGCCCGGGCGGCGGCTGCAGCGACAAAATGCGCCAGTTCCACGACCCGGCCAAGTACCGGATCATCCTGTTCGACCAGCGCGGTGCCGGCCGCTCCACGCCGCACGCGGACCTGGTCGACAACACTACCTGGGACCTGGTCGCCGATATCGAGAAACTGCGCGAGCACCTCAAGGTGGAGCGCTGGCAGGTGTTCGGCGGCAGCTGGGGCTCGACGCTGGCGCTGGCCTACGCGCAGACCCACCCGCAGCGCGTGACCGAGCTGGTGCTGCGCGGCATCTTCATGCTGCGCCGCTGGGAGCTGGAGTGGTTCTACCAGGAAGGCGCCAACCGTCTGTTCCCGGATGCGTGGGAACACTACCTCAAGCCGATCCCGGCCGTGGAGCGCCACGACCTGATCTCCGCCTTCCACCGCCGCCTGACCAGCGACGATGAAGCCACCCGCCTGGCCGCGGCCAAGGCGTGGAGCGTGTGGGAAGGGGCGACCAGCTTCCTGCACGTGGACGACGACTTCGTGAACAGCCACCAGGACCCGCAGTTCGCGCTGGCCTTCGCCCGCATCGAGAACCACTACTTCGTCAACGGCGGCTTCTTCGAGGTGGAAGAACAGCTGCTGCGCGACGCGCACCGCATCGCCGATATCCCGGGCGTGATCGTGCACGGCCGCTACGACGTGGTCTGCCCGCTGCAGAGCGCGTGGGAGCTGCACAAGGCGTGGCCGAACTCGACGCTGGAGATCAGCCCGGCCTCGGGCCACTCCGCCTTCGAAGCCGAGAACGTCGACGCGCTGGTGCGCGCGACGGATCGGTTCGCGGGTTGATGGAGGCGTGCCGACCAACGGTCGGCACCTACCGGCTCACCCCCCTGACGTCGCGCGGTGGATCACGACCGTTGGTCGTGATGCGGCGGGTTACCAATCACCGCCCAACAACGCCTCCGCCAGCACCTGCAGCTTCGGCGAGGCCTGCCGTGAGGGTGGATAGACCAGCGACAGCACCCGGCTGCGGCCCTCGAAGGGCTGCAGCACCCGCTGCAGCCGCCCGTCGGCCAACGCATCGGCCACCGCGAAATCCATTACCTGCACGATGCCGATCCCGGCTAGCGCGCCTTCCACCAGCGGATCGCCGCTGTCGAACACCATCCGCGCCGGCGGCGTGAACTCGCGCAGTTGGCCCTCGGCCTCGCGGAACTGCCAATCCACCAGCCGCCCGCTGCGCAGATTGCGCACCGCCAGGCAGGCGTGATCGTGCAGCGCATCGACCGTGGCCGGTTCCCCGTGCTGCACGATGTAGGCGGGGGAGGCGACCGTGACCCAGTGCAACGGCCGCAGGGGCCGCGCCACCATGCGCACGTCGCTGATCGGCCCGGTGCGCAGTGCGGCATCGAAGCCTTCTTCGACCAGGTCGACCAGCCGGTCGTTGAGCACCAGCTCGAACTGCAGCTGCGGATGCGCCGCCATCAACTGCCCGGCCAGCGGCACCAGTACCTTGCGCCCGAACATCGAGGGCGCCGTCAGTTTCAACACGCCCGAGGGCGTGGAGGGGCGATCGCCCAGCCGGCGCTCGGCATCCTCCAGCCCACTCAGCAGCGGCGCGCAGTGCTCGACGAACTGGCGGCCATCCGGGGTCAGGCTGACGTTGCGGGTGTTGCGGTGGAGCAGTCGCACCCCCAGCGCGCTCTCCAGCCGGCTGATCGCCCGCGACAGCCCGGACTGGCTGATGCCCAGCTGCCCGGCGGCGACGGTGAAGCTGCGTGCGTCGGCCACCTGCACCAGCATGCGCACGGCGTTGAGGTCCATGGATTTCTCCGATTCATGCGGATATGCATGACAGATATCGAAGTATCCGGGTTTATTTCTGCAGCGTCATCAATGAGACTGCCCACCTTCTTACGCAGTACCGAGTCGGCATGACCTCCCCCCTGTCCCCCGCTGGCGCGCCGGCGCCCGCATTTCCGCGCCTGGCCCTGGCCTTGCTGGCCACCGCCCAGCTGATCATCGCGCTGGACTCCACGATCATCTTCGTGGCCCTGCACGAGATGGGCGCGCAGCTGCGCATCAATGCCCAGCAGCTGCAGTGGATCGTCAGCGGCTACACGGTGGCGTTCGGCGGGTGCCTGCTGCTTGGCGGCCGTGCGGCCGACCTGCTGGGTCGCCGCCGGGTCTATCGGCTGGGCATGGCGCTGTTCGCGCTGGCCTCGCTGGTCGGCGGGTTCAGCAACAGTGCGTGGTTGCTGATCGCGGCCCGCGCGGTGCAGGGCATCGGCGCGGCGTTGCTGTTCCCGGCCACGCTGGCGCTGATCAACACGATCTACGCCGAAGGTGCGCCGCGCAACCGCGCGCTGGCGATCTGGTCGATGGCCAGCGCCGGCGGCCTGGCCTTGGGCACGCTGCTCGGTGGCGTGCTGACCCAGAGCTTCGGCTGGGTCTCGGTCCTGCTGGTGATCGTGCCGTTCGCCGGCGGCTGCGCGCTGCTCGGCGGTTGGTGGCTGCCGCGCGATCCCGCGCCGCTGGCGGGCCGCTCGTTCGATCTGGCCGGCTGCCTCACCGTGACCCTCGGCGGCAGCCTGCTGGTGACCACCCTGGTGCAGGGTCCGGAGTGGGGCTGGCTGGCACCACGCACGCTGATCTGCCTGGTCGTGTCGGCAGTCATGCTGGCCGCCTTCGTGCAGATCGAACGCCGCAGCCGCGACCCGCTGATGCAGTTCGCGCTGCTGCGCCTGCGCAGTCTGCGTGCGGCGATGCTGCTGACGATGCTGTTCATGAGCAGCTACGGCGTGCAGTACTACTTCCTGGCGCTGTACTACCAGGATGGCTACGGCTGGAGCGCGCTGCAGGCGGGCCTGGCGTTCCTGCCACCGACCCTGGTGTGCACGTTTGGCATCCGCATCGCCGAGCGCATGCTCGCGCAGCGTTCGCCGCGCCAGGTGCTGACGGTGGGCATGCTGGCCGGCGCGATCGGCATCGCCGCGGTCGCCGTCGCGCTGCCGTATGGCGCGACCTACTGGGCGCTGCTGCCGGGCATCGTGGTGCTCAGCCTCGGCCAGGGCATCACCTGGACGGCGATGTGGATCGTGGCCGGGCAGGGCGTGCCGGCCGCGCAGCAGGGCGTGGCCTCGGGCATGGCTGCCACGGCGCAGCAGATTGGCGGCGCGCTGGGCCTGGCGTTGCTGGTGATGTTGGCCAATGCGGGTCGTGGCAGCACCGGCGCCAGCAGTGAGGCGGCGCTGCAGGGCATGATCCATGCGCAGTACGGTGCGGCGTTGTTCGCGCTGCTGGGTGTGGGCGTGGCGCTGTGGCTGCGGCCGCAGCACGATGCGGCGACGCCGGCACCGGTGTGCGCGAGTGAAGGATAAGGCGATGACCAATCTGCTCAGTCTGGGCCAGACGCTTGAGGCGATCGCGGGATGCAGCAACGATCGGGAGGTGTGGGACCGGTATGGCTGGGTCTATGCCACCGACGGCGACGAACGTGATGCCGTGTTCTGGTTGTCCGACCATGACGCTGAGCATGACGACGCCCGCGTGGAAGCATTCGCCGCCCAGCATGCGCTGAGCACGTATCTGGAGGCCGCCACCTTCGCCGATGTGCTGGAGGTGCAGAAGCGCCAGCGTCCACTGTCCACACTGGACGACTACGCGCAGGCGCTGGCGTACTACAGCGAGTACGACGCGTTCGCGCAGGTGGCGGGCATCGATGAAGCCCTGGACCAGGCATCCGTGGAAGACCAGCAGGCCGCGCGTGTGCGCGGCGTGGGACCGGGGATCTTCGCCACGTTCGATCTGGCGCTGGTGCAGTGCCCGGCATCGATGGTGAAGGACGCTGCCCGCATCGTTGCAGCGGTGCTGGATGTTCCGGTGGGCCAGGCGCTGGCATGGTGCCGCGCCTTGCCGATGGACCTCGGGCGTGACCTTGAACGCATGCGCGCCGCTGCCATTGCCGCGCCGTTCCAGGCCGCCGGCATCGCGCTGGAAATACGGGGATACCGCGCGTTTCCGTGGATGGATACGCCGACCTTGGCGTGACCTGCGGTTGCCGGCCAGCGGCCGGCACTACCAGTACCGGTCGACAGTACGCCCTACACAGGCGGCAAGGCGTCCAGCTGCGGCTGCAGTGCAGTAAAGATGCGGGCCAAGCGCTGCGCCCACGCCGACTGCCCGGCGGCATCGGCAATCAGGTCCTGGCGGATCTCCAGCTCCACGTGCACCAGCCCGCGGCCTTCGCCATGCACCGGCACGGCATAGTCGCTGGTGCTGCTGACCGCGTAGGGCTGGTTGTCGCCCACCACCAGGTCGCCTTCCTCGCGCAGCGCCTGCAGCAGCGCAAGCGCAAAACGCGTGTCCCGGTGGTAAAGCACGCCGGCATGCCAAGGCCGCACAGCGTCGTTCATCACCGGGGTGAAGCTGTGCATCATCACCAGCAACGTCGGCCGGGCCTGCGCCTGGCGCGTGTCCAGCTCGGCATCGATGCGTGCATGGTAGGGCGCATGGATCGCGTCGATGCGCTGCTGGCGCTGCAGCACGGACAGGCGCTGGTTGCCGGGAACCACGGTGAGATCGCTGACCCCCGGCATCAGCGTGGGCGAAGCCAGCGGCCGGTTGCAGTCGATCACCAGCCGCGAGTACGTCTGCGTGATCGCCCACGCATCGAGCAGGCGCGCCAGTTCCACGGTGACGCCGGCGATGCCGATGTCCCAGCCGATGTGACGGTCCAGCTCGGCCTGCGGCAGGCCAAGGTCGGCCAGTGCCGCCGGCACCCGCTGGCCGGCGTGGTCGGCGATCAGCAGATACGACGAGCGACCCTGCGCCTGATGCACGGTGAACGGTGCCGGGTCGGACGGCCCGAGCAGTGACGCACCCGTGTGCGGAGGGGCAAACGCATCAGCCACGCGGGGTGCCGTCCAGGTGGTGTTCGATCATCCACAGGCCAGCCCACAGCTTGGCGTCCAGCTCGTAACCCTGGCCCATTTTCTCGACCAGCCAGGTGGCGGCGCGGGCGCGCGGAATCTCGTGCACGGTGATGTCTTCGCTGGCATCGCCACCGCCCTCACCGACCTTGCGCAGGCCGGTGGCACGCACGAAGGCGATCTTTTCGCTGCTGGCCCCAGAGGAGGTCGGCCCGATCATCAGCACCTCGGCGTGGTCGGCGGTCCAGCCGGTTTCTTCCTCCAGCTCGCGCACGGCCGAGACCTCGATCGACTCGCCGGCATCGATGTCGCCAACCAGGCCGGCCGGCATCTCGATGGTCCTGGCCTGCAGCGGGACGCGGAACTGTTCGACGAACAGCACCGTGTCGTCCGGGGTGACGGCGATGATGATCGCGGCCAGACCGCCGGCGTGGGTGCGCTCGCTGTACTCCCACGTGCCGCGCACGACCATGCGCTGGTACTTGCCTTCAAAAACGACCTTGGGGGCTTGCGTAGTGGGGCTCATGCGAACTCGCTGGCAATGGAAGAGGAATCGGACAGGCCGGCGGCGGCGAACAGGCGGCGCCGGGTCAACGGCCCGAACCGCAGTGCATCGCACAGGCCCTGCAGCATCTGTGCATCGGCCACGCCCCGGCTGAAATCGACGGCGGCACCGTCCAGCGGCGCATCCAGCGCGATGGTGGTCAGCTGGCGCCACAGCAGCGCATGCTCGCGCTGTTCGCGCAGCCGCACGGCCATCTGCGCCGCGCCGCGCAGGCGCAGGAAGGGCACTTCATCCAGACGCTCGTACAGCACGTCCAGGCTGCCGAAATGGGCCAGCAGCACCGCAGCGGATTTGGCGCCCACGCCAGTCACGCCGGGGATGTTGTCGACCGCATCACCGCACAGGGCCAGGTAATCGGCGATCTGGTGCGCATGCACGCCGTGGCGGGCTTTGACACCGGCCATGCCCCAGCGCTGATTGCGCGCGTAATCCCACTGTTCGTCATGCTCGAACAGCAGCTGCGAGAGGTCCTTGTCGGCGGAGATGATCACCCCGCGCATGCCGGCATCGCGGCGCGCGTGCAGGGCGCTGCCGATCAGGTCATCGGCCTCGTACTCGTGGTGGGCCAGCACCGCCAGGCCGAGCGCGGTGCACAGCGCCTTGCAGTGGGCGAACTGGCGGCGCAGCGCGTCCGGCGCGGGGTCGCGGTTGGCCTTGTAGGCCGCGTAGATCCGGTGCCGGAAGCAGCTGTCCAGGGCTTCATCGAAGGCGATGGCGATGTTGGCGGGGCGTTCGCGCTCGAGCAGGTCGAGCAGGAAGCGCGCGAAGCCGTGCACGGCATTGGTCGGCCAGCCCTGCTGATCCTGGAACTCATCGGGCATCGAATGCCACGCGCGGAACACGTACAGACTGGCGTCGACCAGGTACAGCGGCGCACGCAGCGGCGGGGGCGCCATGACGGGGCCGGCGGCAAGGGCGGACATCTCAGCCCTCCCAGTCCTGCAGCAGCGCGGCCGGATCCGGGCGCTCGCGTTCGGGAACCGCGGTCTTCGGCGTGCCGATATGGATGAAGCCGGCGATCTGCTCGCCCTCGGCCAGGCCCACGTGGGCGTGCACGGACGGGTCGAAGGCCATCCAGGCGGTCAGCCACTGCGCGCCGAAGCCGAGCGCCTGCGCGGCCTGCAGCAGGGCGAAGCAGACGCAGCCGGCGGTCATCAGCTGTTCGGCCTCGGGCACCTTGGGGTTCGGGCGCGGGCTGGCGATGACGGTGATGATCAGCGGGGCATGGGAGAAACGCTGGCGGTCCTTGTCCAGCTGGGCCGGCGACACCTGGGGGTCGCGCTGGACGGCGCGCTCGGCCAGGAACGCACCCAGACTGTGACGCGCATCGCCGGTGATCCGCAGGAAGCGGTAGGGCACCAGCTTGCCGTGGTCGGGCACGCGTACGGCCGAGCTCAGCATCCGCATCAGGGTCGCCGGGTCGGGGCCGGGTTCGCCGAGTTGCTTGGCGGGGACCGAACGGCGGGCGTCCAGGGCATGCAGCGCGGGGGGGACGGACATGGACTCTCGATCTGGCTTCACGGTGCCCCGATTATAGTCGCGACCGTTTGTGACACGGCCTTGGGCGATCTCGGTGCAATTTGCGACAAAACGTGATGAACATCACCTAATCAGCGGACTTCCTTCACGTGGCTGTACTCGCTTCCGGGGCCTGCTGCGCTTACGATACAAAGCCTGCCGGGCCACCGGTAACGAGGTTTAAAGTGTCGACTGTTTCACTGTCTCTGACCGGTCGGCCGGCCTACCATCCGAACGTGGGCGCATGGGGTGCGCCGGCGATCGTTGTTTCCATGTTGTACTCAGTGCCTGCGAGGGTGGGGAGCCTTTTCGCATGATTGCCACGCCCAATGTAGGGGGGCACCCGGGCCGTGACCCGGCGTTGTTGACGATGGCCCGTGAGGCCGTGCTGCCGGGGCTGGTCGAGTCGTTCTCGACGGTGCTGGCGCGCTTCGACGACGTGCTGTTCGACCGTGCCGGTACCGCCGGCGCGTCGCAGTTGCTGTTCCTGGATGGTATGCGCGAGCTGCGCCGCCGCCGGGACGACATCGTGGCCGGCTTCCGCGCCCACCTGGCCCAGGCCTGGGAGGCGCTGGAGCGGGGCGAGCCGCTGTCGGCCGAAGCCACCCTGGCCGGCCAGATCGAGGATGGCCTGAGCCTGGTGCCCGAACACGTGCTGGAGTCCCGGCTGGCGGTGCGCAATTTCGCCACCGTGCTGCTGCGTGACTTCAAGCCGGTACTGTCGCGTCTGGACCGCCGCCTGGGCATGATCGCCGGGGGGCTGGAACTGCAGGCCGATACCAATCCGATCAGCCCCGAGCACCTCGGTGTGGCGATCCACGAGGCCTTCGCCGATTGTGAACTGGCCCCGGAAGTGCGGCTGGTGCTCATCAAGTTGTGCGAGCGCGATCTGCAGCAGCCGATCGGCAAGCGTTACGAGTATCTGGATGAACAACTGGTCGCAGCGGGCGTGATGCCGCAGATGGCCGCGCGCCGGCCTGCCCCGCGCGCGCCATCGCCACCGCGCGAGGACCGCGATGCGTTCGAGGGTTTTGAGCCCGAGAGCAGCATGGGATCGGCGGGCGAAGAGGGCCAGGCACCGGCCTGGGCCCGCCGCTTCGCCGACCGCTGGGCCGAGAGCCGTGGCCGCCTCCAGGGCGGCGGGCATGCCGCGCACGAGGGACATGGCGAGGGCGGTGACAGCCCTGGGGGCAACCAGGGCATGCTGCTCGATGCCCTGCATGAACTGCTGCAGCAGACCCGCCATGTGCGCGAGGACGCCACCTCGGCGGCCAGCGTCGCGGTCGGCCAGCAGCGGCCGCTGAGCCAGCGCGAAATGATGTCGGTGCTGTCACTGCTGCAGGCCACGCCCAGCGCGACCCTGCGCGCGGCGATCGGTGAAGACGGTGAGTCGCTGGCGCAGCGCCTGAAGAGCGAAGTGCTGTCCGGCGCGACCCGGCTCGGGGTCGATCCCGCGCAGGCGCGGCTGGACCCGCAGGACGAGGATGCGATCGATCTGGTCGGCATGCTGTTCGACGTGATGCTCGATGAGCGGGACCTGGAGGGCCGCTCGCGCGAGCTGATCGGCCGGCTGGTGGTGCCCTTCGTCAAGGTCGCCATGCTCGACCGCCGCATGTTCGTGCAGAAGACCCACCCGGCGCGCAAGCTGCTCAATTCGCTGGCCGAGGCCTGCGAAGGCAACACCGGCGAGAGCCAGGCCGAGCGCGTGCTGATGGGCAAGGTCGAGGAGATCATCGAGCGCCTGGTGGCCGAGTTCAACGAGAACCTGGCCATCTTCCTGACCCTGGAAGAAGAATTCCGCGAGTTCCTGACCCAGCACCGGCGCCGGATCGAGATCGCCGAGCGCCGTGCCGCCGAGACCCAGCGCGGCCAGGAAAAGCTCGAAATGGCGCGCCAGCGGGCCAGCACCGAACTGGACCGGCGGATTGGCGACACCACCTTGCCGCAGGCGATCGGTGCATTCCTGCGCCAGCCGTGGCAGCACCACCTGACCCTGACCGTGCTGCGCGAAGGCGAAGACGGCGCCTCGGTCGGCGAGGCGCTGAGCCTGGCCGATGGCATCCTGGATGAAGTGGCCGAGGCGCGCCGGCATATCGTCGGCAAGCCGTGGCTGCAGGCCTGGCACCCCGCGCTGCGCAAGGTATTCGCCAGCGTGGGTGTGCATGCCGACGCGGCGACCAGTGCCATCGACGCGCTGCACGACACCCTGCAGGGCATCGCCGAATCGCGCCCCGAGCTGGAACGCGCGCTGCCCGAGCTGCCGCAGGTGGCGTTGCCTTCGCCGCCGGCGCAGGAATCGGCGGCAGTGGAGCTGGGCAGCAAGGTGGATGTCAGCGATTTCGACAATGCCGACGCCGATCGCTTCCGCAGGCTGGAGATCGGCAGCTGGCTGGATTTCGTCGACAAGGACGGCAAGGTCCAGGCGGGCAAGCTGTCCTGGGTGAGCCCGATTTCCCAGCGCCTGCTGTTCGTCAACCGGCGCGGCGTGCGGTTCTGCGTGGCCTCGCCGGAAGAACTGGCGGTGATGGTGCGCCTGGGTCGCCTGCGCGCGCATATCGACGATGGGGCCTTCGACAGTGCCATGCAGGGCGTGATCGATCGCCTGGATACCAAGAACGCCACCGTGCATTGACCCCGGGGCCACCCTGGCCTGACGATCAGGTTACGATCAGCCCACAATCCGCTGATCGTCGGGGACAGGCATGGCTGTCGAGGTGTTGGTGGTAAAGGAACATGCGCCGGGAGAACGGCGCGTGGCGATGACGCCGGAAACGGCGCGCAAATTGATCGCGCTGGGGGCGAGCGTCGCATTCGAGTCCGGTGCCGGGGTAGCGTCGGGCTTCCCCGATGCGGTGTATCAGGACGTGGGCGCGCAGCCCGCCGATGACACCCGCCTGGCCCAGGCCGACCTGGTGCTGTGCGTGCAGCCTCCATCCAATGACCGTCTGGCCCGGCTGAAAGCCGGTTCCAGCCTGATCGGCATGCTGCATCCGCAGGCCGACGCCGAGCGTGCCGGTCTTATCCAGTCGCGCGGCCTGCAGGCCTTCCCGCTGGAGCGCTTGCCGCGCACCACGCGGGCGCAATCGATGGACGTGCTCAGTTCGCAGGCCGGCATGGCCGGTTACAAAGCCACGTTGATCGCCGCCCAGCGTGCGCCGCGCTTCTTCCCGATGCTCACCACCGCCGCCGGCACGATCCGTCCGTCCAAGGTGCTGGTGGTCGGTGCGGGTGTGGCCGGCCTGCAGGCGATTGCTACCGCCCGCCGTCTCGGCGCGCAGGTGGAAGGCTTCGATGTGCGCCCGGAAACCCGCGAGCAGATCGAATCGCTGGGCGGCAAATTCCTGGATCTGGGCGTGAGCGCGGTCGGCGAAGGCGGCTATGCGCGGCCGTTGACCGATGAAGAGCGTGCCGAGCAGCAGCGCCGCCTCGGCGAGCACCTGCGCACGGTGGACGTCGTGATCTGTACCGCCGCGGTGCCCGGGCGGCCCGCGCCGAAAATCGTCAGTACCGCGATGGCGCGGGGGATGAAGCCGGGCAGCGTGATCGTCGATCTCGCCGCCGAAACCGGCGGCAACTGCGAAGCCACCCAGCCGGGCGAAGTAGTGGATCTGGACGGCGTGGTCATCGATGGCCCGCTCAACCTGGCCAGCCAGGGCGCGGTGCATGCCAGCGAGATGTACGCCCGCAACGTCTACAACTTCGTTGCGCTGTTCCTGAAAGACGGCGCGGTCAGCTTCGACTGGGACGACGAACTGCTCGCGAAAACCCGCTGGGTCGCCGCCTGAAACAACAGGGACGGAGGTAGTTAATCATCCCCTCCGTCCCCGTTAAGGCGCTCAGCGCTTCGGCGGCGGCGGTGCGGGGTTGGCCTTGAGCCACGCCTTGCGTTCATCCGGGGTCATCCGTGCCCAGCGGTCGCGCAGCGCCTGCCGTTGCTCAGGGCTCATGCTACGCATCTGACCAAACAGTGCGCGCGCCTGTTCGCGTTGCTCCGGCGTCATGTTCTCGAAACGGTGGCGGCCCCGCTGCGCCTGCGCGCGTTGTTCCGGGGTCATGGTCAGCCAGCGCTGGCCGTGCTGGAGCATGCGCTCGCGTTGCGGCGCCGGCGCGTCGTTCCAGCGGTCACGCACGGGCGCGATCAACGCCTCACGCTGCTGCGGGCTGAGTGTGTCCCAGTCCGGCAGCGGGGCAGTCTGGGCCCAGCCGGCCGCACTCAGCGTGAGCAACACCAGCCCCAGGGACAGTCGCAGTTTCATCATCACTCCATTGCCAGGTCGGTACTGCCCAGCCACACATACAGATCGGGATTTTCGTCGAGAACGTCGCTGCCGTCATCGGCTGCGCTCGCCACGACCGGTGCCGGCGGGGCGGTCGATTCGCCGAGGAGGAAACTGTAGCCCAACGCGAGCGCGACCACCGCCGAACAGGCCGTGGCCATCCACCAGGACGGCACATGCCGCTTGGCGGGCGAGGCGCCATGACGCGCGCTGCGCAACCGCGCCAGCGTGGCCGGCGAGAGCGTATCCAGCGCCTGCGCGTGCAGCTGCCGCAGCGCGGCATCGTCATGCATCGAAGGGGGCAGGGGGCGGTTCACAGGGCGATCTCCAAAGACTGCTGCAGCGCCTGGCGGGCGCGCGAAAGATGGGTTTTGACCGCGCCTTCGCTGCAGCCCATGGCCTTGGCCGTGGTGGCGCCGTCCAGGTCCTGCAGCACGCGCAGGGTGAAAGCCTCGCGCTGGCGCGCAGGCAACTCCCGCAGCGCCTGCACCAGTTGTGCGTACTGATCACGCTGCTCATGGGCCTGGGCCGGGCCGGGCGCCTGGTCGGCCCAGTCGATGTCATGGTCGCCGCCGGCCTCGTCGCTGCTGCGCCAGAACTTCAGGCGGAAGCCACGGCGGCGCTGCAGATCCACGACGCGGCGGCGCAGGATGCTCCAGAACAGCGGGGCCCACTCGGCGGCAGGTTTGTCGCGGTAGCCGAGCATCTTCAACATGCTGTCCTGCACCGCATCCAGCGCGTCGTCGCGCTGGCGCAGGCCGGCCTCGGCGAAGCGGAACGCGCGCGGGCCGATGCCGGCCAGGAAGGCATCCAGCGACACCGGCAGCGCCACCTCGGCAGGCGCGGGCAGGTCGGCATCCGTCGACGGTAGGGGAGAGCTCACCAGCACAGGGTAGCGGTCCGGCAGGGGGATACCGTGAGAACGCCCCAGGGCGGCCGCGGTTGACCGGCCCGCCCGATTGGTTCAGCGCATGGTTATGATGCAGGGGACGGGATGACCGCCTGGGAGAGTGACTGCAATGAGCGACGGGTTCGTGGCGTTGTATATCTTCATGCTGGCCGCCATTGCCGGCCACGTGATCATTTCGCGGGTGCCGGTGATCCTGCATACCCCTTTGATGTCCGGCTCCAACTTCATCCACGGCATCGTGCTGATCGGCGCGATGGTGGTGCTTGGGCACGCGCAGACCCCACTGGAAAAGATCATCGGTTTCGTTGCCGTGGTGCTCGGCGCGGGCAACGCGGCCGGCGGCTACGTGGTGACCGAACGCATGCTCGACATGTTCAAGCCCAGCGCCAAGCGCGACGCCGGGGAGAAGGCGCCTTGAACGTGACCACCGCGCAACTGCTGCAGTGGCTGGTCCAGGTGAGCTATCTGGTGGCCGCGACCCTGTTCCTGCTCGGCCTGCAGCGCATGGCCTCGCCGATGACCGCGCGCAGCGGTATCCGCTGGGCCGGCCTGGGCATGCTGATCGCCACGGTGGCGACGTTCTTCCTGCCCGAGCTGCACAACATCCCGCTGATCCTGGCGGCGGTGGCGATCGGCACCGGCGTGGCCTGGTGGTCGGCCAAGCGCGTGGCGATCACCGACATGCCGCAGATGGTGGCGCTCTACAACGGCATGGGCGGTGGCTCGGCGGCGGCGATCGGTGCGGTCGAACTGCTGCGCTTTTCGTTCCTGACCAACCGCGATACCACCCATTGGAGCGAGCAGGCGCTGGCCGACCTCGCCGCGCGACAGCCGTCGGCCACCGTGCTGGCGCTGGCCGTGATCGGTTCGGCGATCGGCGCGGTCTCGCTGTCCGGCTCGATCATCGCCTGGGCCAAGCTGGACGGCCGACTCGACCGGCGCGTTACTTTCCCCGGGCAGCAGGCGTTCAACCTGCTGGTTGCCCTGGCGATGGTGGTGCTGGGCGTCTGGGCCGCGGTCACCCTGAGCCCGGTGGCGATCATCAGCTTCTTCGTGGTCGCGCTGGCGCTGGGCTTGCTGATGACGCTGCCGATCGGCGGTGCCGACATGCCGGTGGTGATCTCGTTGTACAACGCGTTCACCGGTCTGGCGGTGGCCTTCGAGGGTTACGTGCTCGGCAACGAGGCCTTGATCATCGCCGGCATGATGGTCGGCGCGGCCGGCATCCTGCTCACACGCCTGATGGCCAAGGCGATGAACCGGCCGATCAGCGGTGTGCTGTTCTCCAACTTCGGCGGCGGCGGGGTCGCGCAGGAAATCAGCGGCGCGCAGAAGCCGATCGAGGCCAGCGACGTGGCCGCGATGCTGGCCTTCGCCGAGCGCGTGGTGATTGTGCCCGGCTACGGCATGGCCGTGGCCCAGGCGCAGCACAAGGTGTGGGAGTTGGCGCAGCGGTTGATCGATCGCGGCATCAAGGTGAAGTTCGCGATCCACCCGGTGGCCGGGCGCATGCCGGGGCACATGAACGTGCTGCTGGCCGAAGCGGGCGTGCCCTACGACCTGATCGCCGACATGGACGACATCAACCCGGAATTCCCGAACACCGACGTGGTGCTGGTGATCGGCGCCAACGACGTGGTCAATCCGGTGGCGCGCACCGACCCGGCCAGCCCGATCTACGGGATGCCGATCCTGGACGTGGTCAACGCCCGCAACGTGGTGGTGATCAAGCGCGGCAAGGGCACCGGCTTTGCCGGCATCGAAAATGCGCTGTTCTATGCCGACAACGCCCGGATGCTGTACGGCGATGGTGCCGGTGCGGCGAGCGCGCTGGTGAGCGAACTGAAGGCGCTCGACGGCGGGCATTGAGGCGCGGATGCAAGGGTCACGACCAACGGTCGTGACCTACCGGCGACCCCGGACCTACGGCGACCCCGGACCTGCGGCGACACCGGATCTACGGCGACTCCGGACCTGCGGCGACTCCGGACCTGCGGCGACACTGGACCTGCGGCGACACCGGACCTGCGGCGACACTGGACCTGCGGCGACACTGGACCTGCGGCGACACTGGACCTGCGGTAGTGCCGGCCGCTGGCCGGCTCAACGCGATGCCTGAATGCCAGCGCGTTGCCGTTCTGATG
>NZ_JBDJLE010000039.1:0-19551 GCF_039673205.1 Stenotrophomonas sp. TWI809
GTAAAAAGCAGCCGACCAACGGTCGGCTCTACCGGTGATTGTTTTCCCGAGCCGTGTGGAATCGCACGCCCCTCCTTCAGGTACTCCACACCCGTGAAAGCTCCCGCCCTGATCCAGAACGACATCGTCGTCTTCGGCCTGATCGCCGCCACCCTCGGTGCCGTGTTCTGGACCGCCTCGCGCGAGCAGGGGCTGTGGAAGCGGTTCTATACCTACGTGCCCGCGTTGCTGCTGTGCTACCTGATTCCCGGTGTGTACAACACCGTCGGCCTGATCGATGGCCAGAACACCCATCTCTATAACCCGGTCGCTCGTGACATCCTGCTGCCCGCCGCCCTGGTGCTGCTCACCCTGGCCGTGGACATCAAGGGCATCCTGCGGCTGGGACCAAAACTGATCGTGATGTACCTGGGCGCCTCGCTCAGCATCATGATCGGCGCCGTGGTCGCCTTCCAGTTGATGAAGTGGCTGCATCCGGCGACGGTGGCCGGCGACACGTGGGCCGGCATGGCGGCGCTGGCCGGCAGCTGGATCGGCGGCGGCGCCAACATGCTGGCGATGCGCGAAGTCTTCGATGTCAACGCGACCACCTTCGGGCAGTTCGCGGTGGTCGATGTCGGTGTCGGTTATGTGTGGATGGCGGTGCTGATCTTCATGGCCGGGCGCGCGGCAAAGATCGATGCGCGCAGCGGTGCCGACACCTCGGGCATCGATGCCCTCAAGCTGCGCATCCAGGCCTTCCAGGCACAGCATGAGCGCGTGGCCAGCCTGACCGACCTGATGCTGATCGTCGCCGTTGCCTTCGGCGTGGTGGGCCTGTCGCATGCGATTGCCGGGCCGGTCTCGGCGTGGTTCAAGGGGCATGTCGCCTGGGCCTCGCAGTTCAGTCTGGACGCGCCGTTCGTGTGGGTGGTGGTGATCTCCACTACCTGCGGTCTGGCGCTGAGCTTCACCCGTGCGCGCAACCTGGAAGGCGCCGGTGCCTCCAAACTGGGTTCGCTGCTGCTGTACTTCCTGATCGCCTGCATCGGCATGCAGATGGACCTGCTGGCGCTGCTGGACCGCCCGTGGCTGTTCCTGCTCGGCCTGATCTGGATCGCCGTGCACATCGTGCTGCTATGGGCGCTGGCGCGCGCGCTGAAGGTGCCGTTCTTCTACTTCGCGATTGGTTCGCAATCCAACATCGGCGGGCCGGCCTCCGCGCCTGTGGTCGCGGCGGCGTTCCACCCCTCGCTGGCGCCGGTCGGCGTGCTGCTCGGCACGATGGGCTACGCGACGGGCACGTATCTGGCCTACATCGTGGGCATCACCCTGCGCGCGATGGCCGGGTAGAGCCGACCGTTGGTCGGCTGCTCCTGACGTCGCGTCACAGCGCATGACAGCCGACCAACGGTCGGCTCTACGGCAGAAGCAACCTGCGCTACATCAACCAGGCAAGTGCATCTTCACCGTCCTGCTCGAACCGCGCCGAGTGAACACCCTGGCGCCTATACGCTTGGCGCGTCGCCACGCGCCCGGGACCAGCCGCACATGCGGATTTACGCAGGAAGAAGGCCGCGTTCGAGTAACCACGCCTTGGCATCTTCCGCATCCTGCTCGAACCACGCCTTCGTAGACCCCAGCCGGTACGTATACCCCCACGCATCCATGTCCAGCATCAAGCGCGCGCTGCCGACGCCTGGCAGTTGCGCGGCCAGCACGATCTGCAGGTAACAGGTGGCGTCTTCTTCGGGCACCGAATCGGTGGCATCGGTGTGCACCAGCGCACGCCGCTCCGGCGGCAGCACGATCAGGTGGCAAGCTTCGTGCAGCATCGAGTGCACGGGCGTGTCATCGCGGACATACACGTCGCTGCCGATGATGCCGGCTTCGGGTTCACCCCAATAGCTGCCCGGAATCGGCGCGCCGTCGGCCACACGATGCAGGTGCAGATCGTGGGTGGCGAGCAGGGCGAGGGCATCGTCGAAACGGATATCGCCGACACAGGTGACCTGCGGTTCGGCGGTGGGGGCAGCGTCGTTCATGGGTTACCGCTCAACCGCCCCTTCCAACGCGGAAGGGGCGATGTCGATCAGGGCTGCTGCGGGCCTTCCGGCAAGGCGACGGAGATATCGAGCACATCGTGCTCCCCGTCCTTGACCAGATCGACCTTGACCGCATCAGCGTCGATGTTGACGTACTTCTTGATCACTTCCAGCAGCTCGCGCTGCAGCAGAGGCAGGTAGTCCGGGCCGCCGCGGTGGCTGCGTTCCTGCGCGATGATGATCTGCAGGCGGTTCTTGGCCGTTTCGGCAGTGGTCTTCTTTCGGTTCAGGAAATCGAACAGTCCCATGCTTACCCTCCGAACAGCTTGCTGAAGAAGCCTTTCTTCTCCACGGTGGTGAAGCGCATCGGACGCTCTTCGCCAAGGATGCGGCCAACCGCATCTTCGTATGCCTGGCCCGCCGCCGATTCGGGGTCCAGAATGACCGGCTCACCCTTGTTGGAGGCATTGAGCACGTCGCCCGATTCGGGCACCACGCCAATGGCCTTCAGGCCCAGCACTTCTTCCACGTCGGTGATGCTGAGCATTTCGCCGCTTTCCACCCGTACCGGGCTGTAGCGCGTAAGCAGCAGGAAGGCCGGCACGTTCTTGCCGGATTCGGCCTTGTGGGTCTTCGAATCGAGCAGACCGATGATGCGGTCCGAGTCGCGCACCGAAGACACTTCCGGGTTCACCACCACGACCGCACGGTCGGCGTAGTACATCGCCAGGAACGCGCCCTTCTCGATACCGGCCGGGGAGTCGCAGATGACGTATTCGAAGCCGTCGGCGATGAGATCGTCGAGCACCTTGCGCACGCCTTCCTGGGTCAGTGCGTCCTTGTCGCGGGTCTGCGAGGCAGCCAGCACGTACAGGTTGTCGAAGCGCTTGTCCTTGATCAGGGCCTGCTTGAGGGTCGCTTCGCCGTGCACGACATTGACGAAGTCGTACACCACGCGGCGCTCGCAGCCCATGATCAGGTCCAGGTTGCGCAGGCCGACGTCGAAGTCGATCACCGCCACCTTTTTGCCACGACGTGCCAACCCGCAGGCCAGGCTGGCGCTGCTGGTGGTCTTGCCGACGCCGCCCTTGCCGGAGGTGACTACGATGATTTCAGCCAAAGGATTTCTCCTGATTCTTCTGTTTGGGGGCTGCGTCAGTCCAGCGCAGCGATCTTGATCTGGTCCTGTTCCAGCCACACCTGCACGGCCTTGCCGCGCAGGGAGTCCGGAACATCGTCCAGTACCTTGTAATGGCCGGCAATGGCGACCAGTTCAGCGTGGAATTCACGGCAGAAAATACGCGCCGTGGTGTTGCCTTGGGCACCTGCCAGGGCACGGCCCCGCAGCGTACCGTAGATGTGGATGCTGCCGTCGGCGATCACCTCGGCGCCCGCGCCGACGGTGGCCATGACGGTCAGGTCGCAGTTTTCCGCATACAGCTGCTGGCCCGAGCGGACATTGGCGGTCTGCATGCGGCCCGGCTTGGGCGCGCCACCGGTGGCCACCGCACTCGGCGCCGGTGCCGCAGGCACGGCAGCGGCGGCACGCGCACGGCGCGGCGGCGGTTCGGCGACCGGCAGGGGCGCAGGGGCCGGTTCGGCCTCGGCGCGCTCGTACTGGGCGCGGAACTTGGCCAGCAGCGGCAGGCCGAGCTGCTGGGAAAGCAGGTCGGTTTCGGTGGTGCCGTAGGCCAGCGCAACCGGCAGCACGCCGGCCTTGCGCAGGCCGTCCAGAAGCGCCTTGGCGGTCGCCACGTCCGGCATCCTGCTGAGTCCGCCGAAATCCAGGATCACGGCTGCACGCCCGAACAGCTTCGGCGCACGCGCGACACGTTCCTGCATTTCACGGGTGAGGCGCTCGACATCGAGGGTGCGGATACGCAGATTCGCGATGCCGACCTGGCCGATCTTCAGTTCACCGGCCTGTTCAAAATCCATGTTCGCTGCCACCGATCAGGTCCCCGTCTGCTGCTGCACGCGCAGCGGCTCGCGGCGATGGCCCACCCAGGGCACATCCGGCAACTGGTCGCCGTAGGTGTCGTGCACCCACTGGTAACTGCACAGGTCCTTGAGCAGCATGCTGGCGCGCACATCCACGTGGGCCATGTTGTTCTGCCCGACCTCGCGGAAGCCGAAGCTGCCGTGGAAGAGCAGGGCGGCATCGGCACCGTGATCGAGGAACACCTCGCAGGTCAGCTGCGGGTAACGCAGCTCGGCGTAGCTCTGCGCATCGGCATAGAACGCACGGCCAACGCCACCGCCGCGACGGCGGCTGGCGACCACGATGCGGTCGATATAGAAGAATTTGCTGTCAAGCTGCTGCTTGAACCAGGCGAAGTTGCTGCTGTCGTGCTGGCTGTCGCTGCCGAAGCCGATCAGGAAACCGGCCAGGTTGCCGTCGCGCTCGGCGACGCGGAAATACTCAGCGCTTTCATAGAACAGACGCAGGCGGGCGGCATCCAACGGCAGGATGGCCAGGCCGGCATTGTTGTTCAGGGCCAGGACGGAATCGAGCTCGTGCTCGCGCACGTCGCGGATGACAATCGACATTGTGACTCCGTGGGGTAACGCGGTTGGCCCATCGAGGGGCCCTCGGTCCGATTATTGCATGGGTGGCTTCCCCCCGCGAGCGGACAGGCATGACTTCTGTGGGAGTGCAGGGGAACAGGTTCAGCCTACTATGCGTCCATGTTGGGATACCTCAGCCACACCCGAGTACTGCGACTGGCCGGCCTGTTCACCTGGGTCATGGTCGGACTTCCCCTGGTTTACTCACAGTACGAAGCGCTGCTGCGCCGCGGCGGAGGCGTCGATGCGTGGGCGCTGTGGCTGTTTGCTGCGTACCTGGCCTTCGGCGCCGGCTACTTCTGGCTGACCCGCGGGCTGCGCAACGGCGGCCACTCGCGCTGGTATGACCGGGTCATGCTGGTGCTGCTGACCGCGTCGGCGCTGGGCGTGAGCTATCTGAGCGGCTCCGGGCTGGGCAGCATCCTGATGATGGTCGCTGCCGGGGTCATCCCGTGGATGCTGCCGGTGCGCGGTGGCGTGATCTGGCTGCTGCTGAGCCAGCTGGCGGTGCTGCCGGTCTACTACCTCATCCTGAATTTCTCTTTGTTCGAAGCGGTGATGCAGTCGCTGTTGTATGGCGGCTTCTCCATGTTCATCTTCGTGACCAGCCTGGTGGCGCGGCAGCAGACCGATGCCCGTGAAGAGCAGCGAAGGCTCAATACCGAGCTGCGCGCCACCCGCGTGCTGCTGGCCGAAAGCGCCCGCGTCAACGAACGCACCCGCATTTCCCGGGAGCTGCACGATCTGTTGGGCCATCACCTGACCGCGCTCAGCCTGAATCTGGAAGTGGCCGGCCACATCACCGAAGGGCAGGCGCAGGAACACGTCCATCAGGCCCATACCCTGGCCAAGCTGCTGCTGACCGACGTGCGCGAGGCGGTCAGCCAGCTGCGCGACAGTGGCGCGATCGATCTGGCCGCCGCGCTGCGCCCGCTGACCGAGCAGGTCCCCTCGCTGGAGATCCACCTGGATATCGACGAGCCGCTGAGCGTGGAAGACCCCGAGCGGGCCCACGTGCTGCTGCGCTGCACCCAGGAGATCATCACCAATGCAGTGCGGCACGCCGGCGCGCGCAACCTCTGGATCAAGGTCCGGCGCGAGGCGCCGGGCATCGTGGTGCTGGAAGCGCATGATGACGGGGTGGGCGCCGACGGGATCGTGGTCGGCAACGGGTTGCGCGGGATGCGCGAGCGCCTGCAACAATGCGGTGGTGAGCTGCAGATCGAAACCCGCCGGGGCCAGGGCTTCCGCCTTCGTGCCTCGGTACCCGGCGTGCCAGTATTGATGCTGACCGCTGTCATTGAAGGAGTGCGTTGATGATTCGCGTCTGCCTGGTCGACGACCAAACCCTGGTGCGGCAGGGGATCCGCTCACTGCTGGCGCTCGATGACGGCATCGAGGTGGTCGCCGAGGCCGCCGATGGCCGCCAGGCAGTCGAGGTGGTTCCCCAGGTCCGCCCGGACGTGGTCCTGATGGACATGCGCATGCCGGTGATGTCCGGCCTGGAGGCGCTGCAGATGCTGTCGCGGCTGAACCAGCTGCCGCCGACCATCATCCTGACCACCTTCGACGACGACCAGCTCGTCCTGGCCGGGCTCAAGGCCGGGGCCAAGGGCTACCTGCTCAAGGACGTGACCCTGGACCAGCTGGTGGGCGCGATCCGGACCGTGGCCGATGGCGGCTCGCTGGTGCAGCCGGCGGTCACCCAGCGGCTGCTGTCGGGCCTGGAGCACATGCGCAACGAGTTCGTGAGCCTGGACCGGCCGGACCCGTTGACCGACCGCGAAACCGAGATCCTGCGGCTGATGGCCAGCGGCTTCTCCAACAAGGAGATCGCCAATTCACTGGGCGTGGCCGAGGGCACGATCAAGAACCATGTGTCCAACATCCTCTCCAAGCTGGGGGTGCGCGACCGCACCCGGGCGGTGCTCAAGGCCTTCGAGCTGCAGCTGGTCTGAGCCGGTGGACCCGGTGCCGGCCTTCGGGCGGTGACGGGTTTGCAGGTAATTTCTGAATTCTGCGAAACCCTTGCAGCGCAAGCGATGCAGGGGGATTTTCGGTCTCGACAGCCGAATCCGGCAAAGAAATATTGTCCATCCGCTACGTGCTGACACGCGCGATGCGTTATCTTTCCGCTCCTTGTCTATGCAAAACCGCTGCCGACATGGAAACCGGTGTGCCAACCCTGATCAACAACACCGGCGAAGCCTGCTAGGATTGGCGCTTCGCTTCAATCAACCCGGCCGTGGGATCGGCCCCGGAGACTCCTGAATGACCCGTATTATCGAGTTCCTGATCGCCTTGGGGATCGTGGCTGGCCTGTTCGTCATCATTGGCGTATGTCTGCCGGGCGAGCGCCATATTTCCGAAAGCATCGAGACCAACCGCAAGATGACGATCGTGTACGACACGGTCAACAGCCTGCGCCGCTTCAAGGACTGGAACCCGCTCTTGCTGCGCGATCCCGCCGTTGAACTGAAGTACTCCGGCCCCGCTGCCGGCGTCGGCGCACGCCTGGACTACGCCTCCAAGGAAAGCTCCTTGGGCGAGGGTAGCTGGGTGATCACCGAGTCCGAGCAGAACAAGCACGTGGCGATCGCGATCGAGGACGCCTCCAAGGGTCACGACAAGACCACCAGCTTCACCCTGGAGCCGACCGGCAAGGGTGGCCGCAACGTCAAGATCACGCAGGACTACAGCGTCAAGTACGGTTTCAACCTGTTCGGTCGTTACGCTGGTCTGTACGTCAGCCGTCACGCCGGTGACGACCTGAAGCTGGGTCTGTCGCGCATGGCCAACATGCTGGCCACCGTGCCGAACATCGACTACCGCACCGCCGAAGCCCCGCTGACCGATCTGGCCATCGTGGACGTCCCGGCCGAGGACCTGCTGGTCGTCACCGCCGGCAACGTGGACCGCGGCCAGGAGACCATCACCAAGTCCATCAAGGACAACCAGGAGTGGATCAAGCGCGTCATGGAGGCCAACAACCTCGAAGCCGCCGGTCCGTTCCGCATCATCACCACCGATTTCGGCGCCGAGAAGTACGCCTTCGACGTGGCCCAGCCGGTCAAGAAGAAGGGTGCCGAGGCCGCGACGGCCGAAGCCCTGACGGTGAAGATCGACGATGGTGCACCGGTCAAGTACGTGCATGTGGCTCCGCATCGTTCGGCCCACGCGGCCTACACCGGCCACATGGCCGGCCTGGACATCGCCCGCAACGCCCTGCGTGCGTGGTCGGTGACCGGCGGCAACGAAGTGATCGATCGTCCGTACGAGTCCTGGAAGGACGGCGTGGACAAGTCGTTCACTCCGGAAGGCACGTACGACATCTACTGGGCCGTCAAGTAATCCGACGGTTGCCGTGATGTAACGCACGACCTGAAACGCGCCGCTTCCTGCGGCGCGTTTTTTTTTGGCTCCGGCCACGGGGCACTGTCTGAAGGACGCAAGCATGCTCAACCTGGAACGACGCACGCGCAAACCCTCCCTGCTGGCCGGCCTGGGCGGGCTGCTCGCGGCCACGGCGGTGGGCCTGTCGGCATACGCCTCCCATGGCATCGCCGACCCGCTGGCGCAGTCGCATGTGACCACCGCGGCGCTGTACGCCTTCGGGCACGGGGTGGCGCTGGCCGTACTCGGCCCGACCCAGCAGAACACGCTGGGCCGGCTGGCCCTGTACGTCCTGCTGATCGGCACGCTGCTGTTCTCCGGCAGCCTGGTGGCGGGCGCGCTGTGGAAGCTCAGCACCTCGTTGGCGCCGGTCGGTGGCACCGCGCTGATGGTGGGCTGGCTGGCCTACGGGCTGAACGCGCTGAGGCGCTGACATGCCCCGATACCGCCGCGGCTTTGATGTCGATGAGGCGCATGCCTGGCTGAGCCGGCGCGACCGGCGGCTGGGCACGTGGATGAAGCGGCTCGGCCCGATCCAGGCCCAGCCCGGGTGGGCGAAGACGTTCGATCCGGTCGATGCGCTGGCCAGGGCAATCCTGTTCCAGCAGCTCAGCGGCAAGGCCGCCTCGACCATCGTTGGGCGGGTGGAGACGGCCATCGGCAGCACCCGGCTGCACGCCGATACGCTTGCGCGTATCGATGACCCCGGGCTGCGCGTCTGCGGTGTCTCCGGCAACAAGGCGCTGGCCCTGCGCGACCTGGCCAGGCGCGAGGCAGCAGGCGAGATTCCCGACCTGCGCCGGATGTCGGTGATGGACCATGATGCGATCATCGATGCGCTGGTTCCGATCCGCGGCATCGGCCGCTGGACGGTGGAGATGATGCTGATGTTCCGGCTGGGTCGCCCGGACATCCTGCCGGTGGACGACCTCGGTATCCGCAAGGGAGCGCAGCGCGTGGACAAGGCCGAGGGGATGCCGACCCCGAAGGAACTGCTCGCCCGTGGCGAGAGGTGGGGCCCGTTCCGGACCTACGCCAGTCTGTACCTGTGGCGTATCGCCGATTTCACGGTGGATCCGAAGGCGACGACCAATCGTTCGCAGGGGTGAGGCTACGCGTCCGGCGGCTCCGGCGCGAAGGCCGGGTCGTCGCTGATTCGTGCCCGTGCTGGGTGGCGCTTTTTCGCCGCAAGGTAGCGGTGATGGCGGAAGGTGGCGTAGGTGCCGCGGAGGACCACGACCCCGATCACCACCATCATTCCCATCCTCCGCAGCGTGTCTGCCATGCCGGCGCTGTCCAGCCTCAGATGCATCACGAACACCCATGCCCACAGCGCAGCGGTCAGGCAGGCCGCAACCCGGCTGCGTTTGTAGACCCCCACTGCCAGACCCAGGTAAACGCAGCTCAGCATCGCAGCAGCGATGAAGTTCATCATGGCGAACACGTGCTGGTTCTTGGCCCACGTCCAGCCACCCGTGGCGAGGGTGAACACGGTGAGTCCCGCGCCCAGTAACCAGAGCTGCGTGACTGGTCTGGTGATCCCGCTCGGCACCTGTTCCCAGTGCGGTGCCATGGGCGTGGAGGGGGGAACCTCACCGGCCTGGTAGGGATTCTGATCGTCCATGGTTGTCCTCCTTGTGGGCCGCCCCGGTCAGGGTTCGGCGTCGCGCCAGCACCAATGCCACGGTTCGTAGACAATCCCATGCGGGTTGTCGCGCGGGTAGCTCAGCTGGAACCCGAAGCGACCGGCATGCGCGCCCAGCCACGCGAACGCGGCAGTCGACTCAAACGATTCTTCAGCCGGCGGTTCGCCCGGCGTGCCGATGTCCAGCGCAAGGCCGCTGTGATGCTCGCTGTAACCGGGCGCGGCGTTGACCTTCAGTATGTCCTCCACACTCAGCCCGCGGCTGCGTTTGCGCGCGAAGATGCCCAGCTGATAGTCGTGGCTGCGGTAACCGGAGATCGCATCCAGCGCGATGCCATCGGCGGCGGCCTGCTGGCGCATCCGTTGCCAGCCTCGCGCAGCGTCGCGGTGCAGCCATAGCGGGCGCCGGTAGCGGTCGAAGCCGGCCAGGTGCAGCTGAGCCGGTTCGGCCTCCAGCGCAAGACCGGTCGCGGCCTCGTAGGCATCGGCATCAATCCCGAGGGTTTCGAGGCGATGCTGCAGTCCACTCAGGGGCAGCACCGCATCGGGCGCGTTGCCACGACGGCGATCCAGCAGCTGGCGGTCCAGCGCATCCAGTGCCTCCTCGATGCCCGGCTCGCGCATCAGGCGCGGCACCAGCGGCAGCACGCCGTGGGCGGTAGCGACGGCGAGGTAGCGCCCATCGCGCTTGCGCCGCAGTACCCACTGCGCGCGAGCCAAGGCGCGCGCGTCGGCAGAGCCGCGTGCACGCAGCAGGCCGCCGGGCCACAATTCGATCTCGGCGGTGTTGAGCAGGGCAGGGGATCGGCGCATGCTGCCAGCTTAGTGCGCGCCCGGCCGCGCGGCCAGCGCCTTCAGGGCATCGAGCAGTGCACGTGGGCGGTCCGGGCTGATCACCAGGGCGCTGCCATCGCGCAGCGGCAGGTGCAGCACACGGCTGCTGTCGGTGACCAGGCAGAACGCCTTGCTGCGGTCGGCCATCCGGTAATGCCCGGATTGAAAGCCCGGCACGCCGTAGCCATTGGTCTTGATCGAGGGCTTGTAACGGCCATGCTCGGCGAAATCGACGATGCGCGCTTCGTCCAGACGCATGTCGCTCACCGGCACGCGCTTGCGGTAAAAGGTCGACTGCACGTCCAGCGTGTCCTGGTGGAGCACGATGCGGCGGCGGGTGTACGCCCAGGTCAGCGCGGCCGCCAGCACCGCCAGGAACGGCAGGGTGATGAACAGTTCGGTGTGTGAACGCTCCGGCGCGTCCAGCGCGGTGCCCACCATCAGGCCGGCGACGAGCAGTAGCGGAACCCACAGCCACAGCAGTCGCCGGACCGGCGATGGGGCAACCTCGAAGGATTGAGCTTCAGACATCTCAATCCTCCTTCTTGAAGATCAGCAACGCCGTATTGAGGGGCGGCGCGAAGACAAGGTTGACCAGTTCCCAGCCAAGGTTGCCGTGCCGGGTCAGCTCGTCCTGTATGTCTTTGGGTTTCACAATGCCCATCATGCCCGGCTTTACTTCAACGGTCAGGTAGCTCCAGCGCCTGCTCATGGCTTGCTCTCCTTGTCGGGGGTGGGTTTGGGAAGGCGTCCGGCCTTGCGCAGCGCATCGCGCAGCACGTATTCGATCTGTGCATTGAGGCTGCGCAGCTCGTCGTCGGCCCAGCGCTGCGCCGCCGCCAGAACGTCGGCATTGATACGCAGCGGGTAGGCTTTCTTTTCGGTCATGCGGGGTCCTTTATCTACAACGCGTGCCGTCCCCTCGGCGCCGCGTTGCGTTGGTAGGTGCCGACCATGGGTCGGCACGCTGTTGCATCAATACAGTGAACCGGCGTTGACCACCGGCTGGGTGCCACGATCCGAACACAGCACGGTCAGCAGGTTGCTCACCATGTGCGCCTTGCGCTCTTCATCGAGCTGGACCACGCCGTTCTTCTGCAGTTCGGCCAAGGCCATTTCGACCATGCCGACCGCGCCAGCGACGATCCGCGTACGCGCGGCGATGACCGCATTGGCCTGCTGGCGCTGCAGCATCGCCTGGGCGATTTCCGGCGCATAGGCGAGGTGGCTGATGCGCGCGTCGATCACCTGCACGCCGGCATCGGCCAGGCGCTCGGCCAGCTCGTCCTTGAGGTGCTGGGAAATCTCGGCGGCATGGCTGCGCAGCGACAGTTGGCCTTCTTCGTGCTGGTCGTACGGATAGCTGGTCGCCATCGCGCGCAACGCAGATTCGGACTGGATGTGCACGAAGCTCTCGTAGTCATCCACGTTGTAGACAGCTTCGGAAGCATCCACCACCTGCCACACGATCACCGCGGCGATCTCGATCGGGCTGCCGTCGAGCTCATTGACCTTGAGCTTGCCGCTTTCGAAGTTGCGCACGCGCTGGCTCACCTTGACCTTGGTGAAGAACGGGTTGTTCCAGCGCAGGCCGTTCTCCTTGACGGTGCCGACGTACTTGCCGAACAGGCTGACGACCACGGCCTGGTTGGGTTGCACGGTGTACAGGCCGACCAGGCTGAGCAGGGCGGTGGTGGCCAGCACCAGGCTGCCCACGATCAGCGCCGGGTTGCGGTTGCCCTTGTCCACCCCGACCACGAACATCCACACGGCCACCGCGGTCAGGGCCAGCACCAGCAGCAGGAAGGGCAGGCCGGACAGCGAGCGGATCGACTTCTCTTTCATGGCGGGGCGTCCTTGGGTAGTTGATTGGAAGATATCAAATTGATATCACTCTGCAAGTGCCGCCCGGGCCGGCCACGCGGCGGCGGCACCGGCTAGAATGCCCTCCCGCCCCTGTTGTCCGGAACACTGCCATGTCCACGCTCGGTACGCCGCTGTCTCCTTCCGCCACCCGTGTGCTGCTGCTGGGATCCGGCGAACTCGGCAAGGAAGTCGCCATCGAGCTGCAGCGGCTGGGGGTGGAGGTAATCGCTGCTGACCGCTACGCCAACGCGCCGGCGATGCAGGTGGCACACCGTTCGCACGTGATCGACATGCTCGACGCGATGGCGCTGCGCGCGCTGATTGCACTGGAGAAGCCGCATCTGGTGGTGCCTGAGATCGAGGCGATCCATACCGAGACGCTGGTCCAGCTGGAACAGGAGCAGGGCCTGCGCGTGGTGCCCACCGCGCGTGCCGCGCGCTTGACGATGGACCGTGAAGGCATCCGCCGGCTCGCCGCCGAGACGCTGGGCCTGCCGACCTCGCCGTACCGTTTCGTGGATACCGACGCCGAGTACCGCGCGGCGGTGGCCGCGATTGGCCTGCCGTGCGTGGTCAAGCCGGTAATGTCCTCCTCGGGCAAGGGCCAGAGCACGCTGCGCCAGGACGCCGACATCGCGCCGGCCTGGGAGTATGCGCAGACCGGTGGCCGCGCCGGTGCCGGGCGCTGCATCGTGGAGGGCTTCATCGATTTCGAGTACGAAATCACGTTGCTGACCGTGCGTCACGCAGGCGGGACCTCGTTCTGTGCGCCGATCGGGCACTGGCAGAAAGACGGCGACTACCGAGAAAGCTGGCAGCCGCAGCCGATGTCGCCGCGCGCACTGGCACGGGCGGAGGAGATTTCGCAGGCGATCACCGATGAGCTGGGTGGCTGGGGGCTGTTCGGGGTCGAGCTGTTCGTGAAGGGCGACGAGGTGTGGTTCAGCGAGGTATCACCGCGGCCGCATGACACGGGTCTGGTGACGTTGGCCTCGCAGGAGTTGAGTGAGTTCGCGCTGCATGCGCGCGCGATCCTGGGGCTGCCGATCCCGGTGATCCGCCAGAGTGGTCCGTCGGCGTCGTGCGCGATGCTGGCCCACGGCGAAGGCGTGCCGTTCTTCAGCAATGTGGCCGAAGCGCTGGTGCAGCCGGATTCGGCGCTGCGCCTGTTCGGCAAGCCGAGTGTGCACGGGCATCGCCGGGTAGGGGTGACGCTGGCGCGGGGGGCGGATGTCGATGAGGCGCGGAAGATTGCGCGTGAGGCGGCTGAGGCGATCGGGATCGAGTTGCGGTCGTGAGGCAGGGCGCCTTGGGTGCTGTCGGTGTGAGGCGATCGGGCAGCCCGATGCAGGACCCGCCGTAAACCCATCCCTGGGGGCTCGTAGTGCGGCATCCATGCCGCACACGGTCCTTCATCGGGCTGCCCGATCACCTCTTCGCGGAGGGTCGGTTGGGCGGATCCAACGGCGCGGCAGAAAATGGCAGGACAAAAAAAACGGCGAGCCTTGGCTCGCCGTTTTTCGTTGAAAGCGAAGCAGAACTTACTTCACGTCCACCCACACCAGATGGTGGTCGCTGCCATCGGCGATCTTCGCGTCCGGGCTTTCGTTGGCCGGCCAGAAAACGCCACTGCCGATGTAGTTGAAGCCGACCGAGGGCAGGACGTAGTCCAGCCGCATCGTGCCCGACTTCGGGCCGAAGTCGCCGGTGGCGTGGAAGGGCGCGCCTTTGCGGGTGATGCCTTTTTCGGCATACGCCAGGCTGGTCTGCTCTGCGCCGACGCTGCGCGGGGTGGGGTAGCGCAGGACGCGGGGGTTTTCGATCAGTTCGACGATCGCGTCGTGGCGGCCGTCGCCGTCGACCGGGTCGTTGTTGAGGTCGCCGAGGATGACGAAGCGCGCGTCCTGCGGGAGGCCGCCGCACTGGCCGCGGTCATCGCACAGCCAGGAGGTGTCGCGGTCCTTGAGGTAGTCCTGCCACAGGCGCAGTTCGTCGTAGTTGCGGGCGGCGTTGCGCTTCTCCGGGCCGTCGAAGACCGGCGGGGTCGGGTGCGAGACCAGGGCATGGACGGTGCCGTTCGGGGTGGTCACCGGCACGTCCCAATGCGATTTGGAGGACAGGCGCAGCTGCGACCAGACGTGGTCGTTGTAGAAGGATTTCCCGGTGCGCGGGTCGATCGGGCGCAGGGCACCGGGCATCGCGCTCCACTTCAGCAGCTGGAAGCTACGGACCTTGGCTTCATCGATCGGGTAGCGCGACAGCACCAGCATGCCGTACTGACCCGGGTGCAGGCCGTAGCCCCAGGCATCGTTGCCACGGGCGCGGCCTTCGCCGCCGATCTCGCCGTTGTTGTCCAGGTCCAGGCCGCTCTGCACGCCGGTGTTGACCGGGGCGAGGTAGCGGTAGGCGTAGTGCAGCGGCTCACCGCCGCCCGGTTGTGCGGCTTCCAGGTAGCGCTGCTGGAACAGGTCGGCGGCGCGGTGGGCGTCGTCGTAATCGAATTCGTTGAGCAGCACCAGATCGGGACGGACCTGCTGCAGGACGGCGGCGATCTTGCCCGCGTGTTCGCTGTCGCCTTCGAGCTCGGCGATCAGGCCGCCGGTCTCGTCGCTGTACAGGGAGGTGTTGTAGGTGGCGATCCGCAGCGGCGCGGAAGCGGGATCCGGCATGGCGGCGGTCTTGGCGGGGGTCTGGGCACAGGCGCCGCACAGCAGGGCCAGGGCAAGGATCAGGGGATGGGCTTTCATCCGCCTATTTTGCACCCGTCGCGGTGTCAGTGTTGCGTCAGCGGCCGTCCAGTTCGTCATCGAAGGCATGCCAGCGGCGGCCATCGTAGGCCTCCAGCGGGCGGAACCGGCGCTTGTAGTCCATCTTGCGGTGGTCGCGGATCCAGTAGCCCAGGTACAGGTGTGGCAGCTGCTCGCGCTGGGCCCAAGCGATCTGCTGCAGGATCGCGAAGGTGCCCAGGCCGCGATGAGCCTGGTCCGGTTCGAAGAAGGTATAGACCGCCGAGAGTCCCTGCGGGGTGACATCGGTTACGGCCACCCCGAGCAGTGGGCCGCGATGGCCGTCCACCGTCGGGCCGCGCAGTTCGATGAAACGCCCCTGCGACCAGCGCCCGATCAGGAACTGGTCGAACTCGTGCGGGCCGTGTTCGTCCATGCCGCCCTGCGCGTGGCGATGGGTCAGGTAGCGGTGATAAAGCGCGAACTGCTCTTCGGTCTGTTCGGCGGCAACGATGCGCACTTCCAGATCGGCGTTGCGGGCCAGGCAGCGGCGTTGGCTGCGGTCCGGCGCGAAGCGGGCCACGGGGATGCGCACGGCCACGCAGGCGTGGCAGTCCGCGCAGTGCGGGCGGTAGACCAGATCGCCGGAGCGGCGGAAGCCCCAGCCCAGTGCCATCGGGTACAGCGTGCCCAGGCGCGGATCGTTGGGATCGAGCACCAGATCGCGCGCGGCCCGTTCCGGCCAGTAGCCACAGGGGTGGTCACCGGTCTGGAACAGTCGGAGCTCGTCGTCGCGGTCGCCGTGTATTGCCATGCCCACAGCATAGCCCCGTGCCGTCGCAGCCGGCGCGACTGTCTGCCAAATGAACACGGCCTGCCGGGCTGTCAACGGTGCTGGCGCCCACGCGTTGTTACCGGTGTGGGTGCCACGCACCGCACGCAGTTTCCCTCACCAACCGGAGTTACCCATGCGCAACCGCAAATCCCTCCTGCTGCTGGCCCTGCTGCTGTCCACCGGTGCTGCCGGCCTGGCGGTCGCTGCCGATACCCCCGCCGCCGCCGACAAACCCGCCCGCGCCAAGCTGGATACCAATGGCGATGGCTTCATCGACCGCACCGAGGCGGCCAGGTCGCCGCGTCTGGCCGCGCAGTTCGACACGCTCGATGCCAACAAGGACGGCAAGCTGTCCCGTGAGGAACTGCCGCGCTGGCACGGCAAGCGCCACGGGCGTGGCCCGGGTGGGCATGGCGACTGGATGGCCAAGCTGGACACCAACAAGGACGGCCGCATCAGCCGCGAAGAGGCCAAGGCCGACCCGCGCCTGGCCGCGCGCTTCGATGCGATGGACGTCAACAAGGATGGTTACCTGGACAAGGCCGACCGCGAGCTGCGCATGAAGCAGCATCGTGATGCCTGGTTCGCTGCGGCCGACACCAACAAGGACGGCCAGCTGAGCAAGGCCGAGTTCGATGCGGCCAAGGGCTCGTTCGGTGGCCCGCGTGGCGATCATCGCGATGGCAAGCCGCCGATGCCGCCGAAGGCACCGGCCGCGAAGTAAGCGATACGCTGAAGCTGCACAACGAAAGCGCCGGTCATCGACCGGCGCTTTTTCTACATCAGATGCGGCCGTTCCTGTACATCGCCCAGGCGATGGTGCCGATCACGAACAGGTTCATTACCCACAGCGCCTTGCGGCCATACAGCGACTCGTACTTCCAGTTCGGGCCGGTGCGACCATGGCGCGCTGCATCGCGAGCGATCATCGGGGCCATGATCCGCTGCAGCGGAACCAGGCATTGATAGTTGATCACGGCCAGGCCGATGGCCAACGCCACCACCGGCCAGTACCACGCCAGCGGCAGGAAGCCCAGGGCGAACACGGCCACGCAGGTCACCATGGCGGTGAAGGTGCTGTAGTGCACGAAGCCGCGGATGGCCGTGCGCTCGTCATGGCTCTCGGCATACGAGAGCAGATAGCGGCCGCCCAGGTAGCTGCCCAGCACGCCACCGACCATGCTGCCGAGGATCGCACCCCACGCGAAATCCGGCGGCAACACGTGGGTCTGGCTGGCCGCTGCCGTCAACGACCCCAGGGCGGCACCGCCGGAAACGCTGGCACCGCCCAGGCCGAGCTTGCTGGTGCCAAGCCCGGTGCCGAGCAGGATCGCGGCACTGGCGGTACCGGGGGCGGCGACCAGCACCATGGACACGACGGTGGTCGCGAACGCAGCGCTCGGCGCACTGCTGCGCGCGAAGTCGCTGAAGCGACGCATCATTTCCTCGCGGACGGTGGCGCGCGCGCGCGACAGGCGCTTGCGCACGGCGGCATCGCTGAGCCCGAGCAGATCGGCGACCTGCTGCGAGCTCTGGCCTTCGCGGTAATAGAGCAGCAGCGTCTCACGGCTGTCTTCGGGCAGCGCAGAGATGATCTCTTCGGCGGCCAGTTCTTCTTCCACCCGCTGCAGGTGTTCCGGGGCACTGGGGCTGGGGTCGGCGGCCATGTTGATGGCGATCTCGGCGGCCTCGCCTGAGAGCGGGCGGCCGCGGTTGGCGCGCAGCCAGTCCCGGGCGAGGTTGCGGGTGATCTGGCGCAGCCACGGCAGGAAGCTGGCGTGGTTGTGCAGCTGGTTAAGCTGCTGCCAGGCCTTGATGAAAGCCTCCTGTGCGATGTCCTCGCTGGCATGCACGTCGCGGGTGATCGCCAGCGCGATCGCGGTGACCGTGTTCTGGCAGGCCAGCACGATGCGCCCGTAGGACTGCTGGCAGCCGCCTGTGGCAGCGGGCAGCTCGCGTTCGAGCGTAGTGGTCAGCGGATGCGTCATGGCACGTTCCCCGGCGGTGATCCGAGTATGACGATGCCTCAACCGGAATGTGACCGGGCAGTGCCGGCCGCTGGCCGGCTCTGCAGGATTCCAATCGCACGAGGAGTCGGCCAGCGGCCGGCACTACCCGTTACTCGGTGGGCTGGATCCGGACCCGCACTTCCTCTTCTTCCGGCGGGGTGGCGGCCGGTGCGGTCGGCGACGCCGTCGGCTGCACGGCCGGTGCTGATGCCGGGGCGGGCGCCACGACCGGGGCGCCGCGGTGGCGCATGACCACCACCATCGCCACGGCAGCGATCACCAGCAGCAGCCCGATACGGATGCGCCAGGCCCAGTTGCGCGGCGCATCGTTCTGGGCGACCTCGTCGCGGAACGCGAACTGCGCGGTCGGGTGGTCGCGGCGGGTGGTTTCCAGCAGGCGTGCATCGCGCAGGATCTCGCGGGCGCGCGGCTGGTCATCGGCATGCACCACCCACAGGGTCGGGTGGGTGGTGGCCTTTTCCTTGTCCAGATAGCTGAACTGGCTGCCGCGCTTGCTGTGGTACGAGCGGCCGTTGGTGATGCGCACCTCGATGCCGGCGTCGCGCAGCAGCTGGGCCACGCCTTCCACGGTCTCTACGCGCTGGCTGTTGAAGATCTGTCTCATGTCAGTCCTTGGCCGGCACGGCGGCGGCCGCGGCACTGTCATCGACCACGCGGATCAGGCCTTCCTGCGCCGTACTGGCGACCAGGATGCCGTTGCGGGTGAAGAACTGGCCACGCGCCAGGCCACGCGAATCCTGCGCGCTGGGGCTGTCCAGCGAGTACAGCAGCCAGTCGTCGGCGCGGAACGGGCGGTGGAACCAGATCGCATGGTCCAGCGAGGCCATCTGCACATGCGGCTGGTAGTAGCTGATGCCGTGCGGGAAGGTCGCGGTGCCGAGCAGGTGGAAATCCGAGGCGTAGGCGAGCAAAGCCTGATGCAGCTCCGGAGCATCGCCGACGGTCTCGTTCAGGCGCAGCCAGACCTGGTGGTAGGGCGGGCGCTTGGGCGGATTGAGTTCATCGCGCGGGTAGACATGGCGGAACTCGAACGGGCCGCCCCGCGAGAGCCAGCGCTGCACCTTGATCGGCAGACGATCCAACACCGCCTGCGGCAGCGGCTGGTTCGGCTCGATGTCTTCCGGCTGCGGCACTTCCGGCATCTTGTGCTGGTGCTCGGCGCCGGTCTCGGCCTGCTGGAACGAAGCGGCGCAGAAGAAGATCACCTTGCCGTGCTGGATCGCGGTGACCCGGCGGACGGAGAAGCTGCCGCCGTCACGGGTGCGGTCCACGTCATAGACGATGGGATGGTCGATGTTGCCGGCGCGCAGGAAGTAGGCGTGCAACGAATGCACGTGACGGCCGTTCTCGACCGTCTTCTGGGCGGCGGACAGCGCCTGGCCCAGCACCTGGCCGCCAAAAACGTACTTGGTGCCGATATCGCGGCTCTGGCCGCGGAACAGATTGTCTTCCAGGCGTTCGAGCGAGAGCAGGTCGATCAGCTCGGAAACGACGGGTTCGTGCGTGGCGGACAAGGGAAGCAACCTGGGGTGGGCGAAAGCAAATTATAGGGTAGTGCCGGGGCCAGGGCGGGCCCCCCCCCCCCCAACAAAAAGAAAAGTTTTGGTTGTGGGGGAGCGGGCGGCCCGAC
>NZ_JBDJLE010000040.1:0-19229 GCF_039673205.1 Stenotrophomonas sp. TWI809
CACCCACCCTTCTTCTCTTGGTGCTTCTGGGCGCGCCCGCCCCCCCCCCGGCACTACCGGGCCTTTTCGATCCAGCGTTCAATGCCGCGGCGGTCGCGTGCCTGCAGCAGCTTGGGCGCCATCGCCTGCAGCACCGACAGATCGCTGTCGCGCACCGCACGGCGCACTTCCAGCAGGGTGCCGGGGTGCAGGCTGAATTCCGTCAGCCCCAGCGCCAGCAGCAGACGGGTCATCAGCGGGTCGCCGGCGATCTCGCCGCAGACCGCCACCGGAATGTTGTACGCCTGGCCGGTGCGCAGGATGTGCGCGAGCAGGCGCACCACCGCCGGGTGCAGCGGGGAGTACAGCTCGCCGACCGCCTCGTTGTTGCGGTCGGCGGCAAGCAGGTACTGGACCAGATCGTTGGTGCCGATCGAGAGGAAGTCGACCAGATCGATGAAGCTCTCCAGCGCGATCGCGGCGGCCGGTACTTCGATCATCGCGCCGAACGGGATGTGCTCGGCCACTTCATGGCCTTCCGCGCGCAGCAGTTCGGCCTGCTTGGCCAGGCGCCGGCGGACCGCAAGGATTTCCTCGCGGGTGCTCACCATCGGGATCAGGATGCGCAGCTTGCCGTAGGCCGAGGCGCGCAGGATCGCGCGCAGCTGGGTGTCGGCCACTTTCGGCCGCGCCAGCGACAGGCGCACGCCACGCAGGCCCAGCGCCGGGTTTTCTTCGTTGCTCAGGGTCAGCCCGGTGCGGTCGGCCTTGTCCGCGCCCAGGTCCAGGGTGCGGATGGTGACCGGCCGCCCGCTCATGCCGAGGGCGGCATCGCGGTAGGTCTCGAACTGCTCCTGCTCGTCCGGCAGCTCGTTGCGCTGCAGGAACAGGAATTCGGTGCGGTACAGGCCCAGCCCGTGCGCGCCCAGCGCATGCGCCTGGGTCACGTCTTCGCTGGACTCGGCATTGGCGAGCAGGGCGATATCGACGTTGTCGCGGGTGCGGCTGGGTTTGGTGCGCAGGCGCCCGAGTTCGCGCTGCTCGCGCGCGTGCTCGCGCAGGCGCACGCGGTAGTCGCGCAGGTCCTGTGCCTGGGGGTTGATGGTGACCGTGCCATCGCTGCCGTCCATGATCAGCACGTCGCCGTCGGCCACCTTCTGCAGCACGTTCGGGACGTTGACGATCAACGGCAGGTGCAGGCTGCGCGCCAGGATCGCGCTGTGCGAGAGCGCGCTGCCCCCGGCGGTGCCGATGCCGACCACGCCGTGGGCCTGCAGCTGGGCCAGCTCGGAGGGGGCGATGTTGTCGCAGATCAGGATCTCGCCGGCCATGCCTTTGACGTCCGGCGGGCGCTTCTGCAGGAAGGCATGGATGCGCCCGATCACATGGTCCAGATCGTCCATGCGGCTCTTCAGGTAGGCATCGTCCATGCCATCGAAGACCTTGGCCAGGCGGTCGCGCTGCACGCGCAAGGCGTAGCCGGCGCTGTAGGGGCCACTGCGGATCAGTTCGTCCAGGCCGAACAGCAGCTCGGGGTCATCGAGCAGCAGGGCATGCAGATCGAGGAATTCGCCGACCTCCTGGTTGAGCGCGCCATGTAGGCGCTGGCGCAGCTCGTGCATTTCGCCGCGGGCCGCTTCCACGGCCACGTGCAGGCGCTCCAGCTCGGCTTCGATCTTGGCCGGCGCAATGCGCTGCTCGGCCACTTCCAGGGCATGCGGCAGGCGCACCCGGGCACGGCCCAGGGCGTTACCGCGCGAGGCACCGTGGCCGGACAACAGCATCGCCCCGGACGCGGTCCGGGCCGGTGCGGAGGATCCCGATCGCGGCTGCCCCCCCATGCTCAGTTGTCCTCGTCGAAACGCCGCTCGAACAGGGCGACCACCGCGTCCATCGCGGCGACTTCGTCTTCGCCCTCGATGCGCACGGTGACCGGGGTGCCCTGGCCGGCGGCCAGCAGCATGACGCCCATGATGCTCTTGGCATTGATCTCACGGCCCTTGGCGGCCATGGTCACGTTGCAGCGGAAGGGCGCCAGCTCCTGCACCAGCTTGGCAGTGGCGCGGGCATGCAGGCCCAGGCGGTTGGAAACAGTGAGTTCACGTTCAAGCATCGTCGACAATCGCTCCATTGCGAGTGCCTGCCGCGGCTGTGGCAGGCAGTTGATCCAGTCCCTGTTCCGGATAATTCATCACCCGCATCAACATCGGCAGGCTCAGCGCCGAAACCCGGCGTGCCGGGGTGCCCAGACGAGCCAGTTGCCCGGCCAGATTGCTGGGGCTGGCGCCGTACAGGTCGGTCAGGATCAGCACGCCCTGGCCACTGTCCACCCGGCGCAAAGCGGCCGAGGCGAGCGGGAGCAGGACGTCCATATCTGCGTCGAACGGTACTTCGAAAGCTTCGGTCTTCAGCGGCAGGTGCCGCAGCAGACGGGTCGCCACGTCCAGCAGGGCCGTGCCGACACCGGGATGAGTTACGAGGAGAATGCCACAGGTCATTCCCGAACGTTAACAGGTCAACATGAATTGGCGATAGCACGCGTGAAAGACTGCTGTGTTCCGCGGTTCAGCGTGTCGATGACCTGTCCCCGCCCGGAGCAGGACAAGGCAACGCGGTGCCGTCGCTTCGTGGGCCGGGCGGGCATGGCGCCACGCCCGATCCCCCGGGCTGCCGGCCACTGCCGGCAATCCCGTTTTCAGTCCAGTTCGCGGTGGAAGGTGGCCACTTCGGGCCAGCCCTGATCGCGGGCATGGCGGGCCATGCGCTCGGCCATGTACACCGAGCGATGCTTGCCGCCGGTGCAGCCGAAGGCGACGGTCACATAGCTGCGGGTGTCATTGCCCAGCCGCGGCAGCCAGGTGTCGAGGAAATCGACCAGCTGGCCCGCATAGCGCTGCACATCGGGTTGTTCGTCCAGATGCTCGCGCACCCCGGCATCGCGGCCGGACAGCGGGCGCAGCTCCGGATCCCAATGCGGATTGGGCAGCACGCGCACGTCGAACACGAAGTCCGCTTCGGCCGGCACGCCGCGCTTGTAGGCGAACGATTCGAACAGCAGCGAGAGCTTGTTGCCATGGGCCAGCGCGAACTCGGTCACCACCTTGCGGCGCAGCTGGTGCACGTTGAGATGGCTGGTATCGATCACCGCATCGGCGGCGGCGCGCAGCGGCGCGGTGAGTTCGCGCTCTCGGGCGATCGCTTCGGGCAGCGACAGCCCGAGCTGGCTCAGCGGATGTCGGCGACGGGTGTCGGCGTAGCGCTTGAGCAGGGTTTCATCGGTGGCATCGAAGAACAGCAGCTGCGCATCCAGGCCGGCGGCCTTGGCATCCTCGCGCCAGTGCGAGAGCTGGGTCAGGTCACTCTGCGCACGCACGTCGATGCCGACCGCCAGCCGGCGCGGGGCCTCGCGGCCGGGATCGCCGAGCAGGCTGCGCACGAAATCCGGCAGCAGGTCGATCGGCAGGTTGTCCGAGCAGTAGTAATCGAGGTCTTCGAAGGTCTTCAGCGCGACCGTCTTGCCGGACCCGGACAGCCCACTGACGATGATCAGGGTGGCGGCGGTCGGGGCGGAGGCGGGGGCGGGTGTGGTCATGGCGTGCGGCGTTCCAACATGTTGCTGTGGCGGGCGATGAACATCGCGGCCGGGTCGATGCCCTTGGTCCGCAGGATGTGCAGGCGCGTGGCGGCTTCGGTCAGCACGGCCAGGTTGCGGCCGGGCATCACCGGCAGGGTGATCAGCGGCACATCCAGGTCCAGCACGTGGCGGGTACCCGAGTCGCCGGTGAGGCGTTCATAGCCGTAGGGGGTGGGCTCGGTCATCGGCTTGGTCAGGTGGACGATCAGCCGAAGGTACTTGTTCTTCTTTACCGCCGTGTCACCGAACATCTCGCGCACGTTGAGCACGCCCAGGCCGCGGACTTCCAGCAGGTCCTGCAGCAGCTCCGGGCAGGTGCCGTCGAGCACGTCCGGGGCGATCTGGGTGAACTCAGGGGCATCGTCGGCGACCAGGCGGTGGCCGCGGCTGAGCAGCTCCAGCGCCAGCTCGCTCTTGCCCGAGCCGGCTTCACCGGTGATCAGTACGCCGATGGAGTAGATCTCCATGAACACGCCATGCAGGATCACCCGCGGCGCCAGCGTGCGCGCCAGGTGGTAGGACAGGTGGTTGAGCAGTTCGTGGCCGCGTTTGGGCGAAATCCACAGCGGGGTCTGCGATTCGTCCGCGGCCGCGCGCAGGTCCTCCGGGCAGGACTGGTTGCGGGTGATCACCAGCGCCAGCGGATGGGACTGCATGATCCGCTCGATGGTCTCCCAGCGTTGGCGTGAGTCCAGCGAGTCCAGCCAGGACAGTTCCTCGGTGCCCAGGATCTGCACCTTGTTGGGGTAGATCGCGTTGAGGTAGCCGGCCAGCGAAGGACGACGGGAGACCTTGTTGCCGGCCTCCAGCTCACGGCGCTCGCCCTGCTGGCCGGCGACCCAGCGCAGGCTCAGGCGGTCACGCTGCTGTTCGAACAGTTCGCGCGCGGTGATGCTGGTATTCATGCGGCACTCGCCGGCGGGGGGAATTCGATGACCCGACGCAGCTCGTCGCCGTCGCGCGCTTCGCGCAGCGCCTGGCGGATGGCCGGTTCGGAGAACAGCTCGGCCAGCTCGGAGAGCAGCATCAGGTGTTGATGGGTGTAGTGCGCAGGCACGGCAATCGCGAAGACCAGGTCGACCGGTTCATCGCCGCCGAATTCCACCGGCGATTCCAGCCGCAGCAGGGCGCCGCGGGGGCGTTCAAGCAGGGGGGCACGGCCGTGGGGAATGGCGATGCCGTGGCCGATCGCGGTGCTGCCCAGCGTCTCGCGCTGGCACAGGTTCTGGTACAGCAGCTCGGCGTTGGCTTCGCGGCAGGCCAGCAGGCGGGCTGCGGCCTTCAGCACGCTGTCGCGATCGGCGGCCGGCAGCACTTGCGTGCGGACGGCCGCCAGAAGATCAGTCAGAGGCATGTCGGGGTGGAAACGAGGGCATCAGCCCTCATTGTCGCCCACCGGCAGCGGTTGCGGTGCGTGCTGCTGCTTTTTCTCTTTGTGCTTGATGACCAGGCGGTCAAGCTTGTCGGCCAGGATGTCGATCGCGGCGTACATGGTGGGGCCGCTGGCGTCCGCGTGCAGAGTCTGCCCGGGAACATTCACACTCGCATCGGCATGGTGCTCCGGCTTGCGGATCGACAGTTGCACGCGAACCTCGCAGTGCTGGTCGAAGTGCTTCCTCAGCCGTTCCAGCTTGGTCTCCACGTACTCGTTCAGAGCCGGGGTGATCTCAAGGTGGTCCTTGCCAAACGTCTCGATGTGCATCGGGTTTCTCCTTTGTTCGGATGTGCCAATGAACCTTCCCGCCGGGCGCGGTGGAGCGTCAGACGATTCTTACCCTTTCGTGCGAGGCGGAAATGTTCATGGCTTCACGATACTTCGCCACGGTGCGTCGCGCCACCGGTATTCCCGAGGTTTTGAGCAGGTCAGCCAGCTTGGCGTCAGAAAGCGGCTTACGCGGGTTCTCGTCATCGATCAGCCGGCGCAGCATGGCCTGGATGGCGGTGCTGGACGCTTCGCCGCCACTGTCGGTATCGATGCCGGAGGCGAAGAACGCGCGCAGCGGCAGGGTGCCGCGCGGGGTGCGCACGTACTTGCGGGCGATCGCGCGTGAAATGGTGGATTCGTGCAGGCCGAGCTCGCCGGCCACTTCACGCAGGGTCAGTGGGCGCAGCGCCTGTTCGCCGAACTCCAGGAACGCGGCCTGCTGGTCGAGCAGGCAGCGCATCACCCGCAGCAGGGTCTCGCCGCGGGCCTCCAGGCCCTTGAGCAGCCAGCGTGCCTCCTGCAGGTGGGCGCGCATGTAGCCGGCGTCGGCCTCGCCGCAGCGGCGGATCAGCTGCTCGTAGCCGCGGTGGATGACCACTCTGGGCCCGGCGTGGCCGGCCAGGGCGGCCCGCCAGACGCCGTTCTGGCGCCAGACCACACAGTCCGGCACCACGTAGCTGTCGTGGGAGAGATCGCCGATCTGGGTACCCGGGCGCGGGTCCAGCGAGCGCAGCAGCTGCACCGCGACCTCCACCTCGGCCAGTGGCTCGCGCAGCTCGTGGGCGATGCCGGCCACGCCGCTGCGGGGCAGGCGCTCCAGCGGGCCATCGGCGATGCGCCGGGCCAGGGCCAGGCCCGGGGTCTGCGCGGGCAGTACCAGCAGCTGCAGGTCCAGGCATTCACCCAGGGAGCGCGCACCGACCCCGACCGGGTCGAAGCGCTGGATCTGGTGCAGCACGGTCAGGATTTCAGCCTCATCGGCCTGGATGGTCGGGAGCAGGGTTTCGGCGATGGTCGCCAGGGGCTCGCGCAGGTAACCGTCTTCTTCGAAGGCATCGATCAGGGCCGCGCCAATGCTGCGGTCGCGGGCCGACAGGTGCGACAGGTGCAACTGCCAGAGCAGGTGGTCGGCCAGCGATTCGGTCTCGGCCACGCGTTCGGCGGCGCTGCCGTTGTCGTCATCGTCGAAGGAGCCGCCGCTGCTGCCGCTGGTCCAGTCGCCTTCGCCGGGTGACCAGTCGTCGCTGGCCGAGACCTGGTGCTCGCCATCGGCGTGGGTATCGGTGGGGGCGGGCGGGGGCGTGTCCTCGCCAGGACTGGCCTCGAGCGCCGGTTCAGCGTTCTCGGCCCAGTCCAGCAGCGGGTTGGTCTCCACCGCTTCGTTGATTTCCAGCTCCAGCTCGGCGCTGGACATCTGCAACAGCTTGATCGCCTGACGCAGCTGCGGCGTCATGACCAGGTGTTGCCCCATCGATGTCTGCAGCCGTGCTTTCATGCCTGTGCCGAACGGAAGGAAGGCGTTGCGGCGGCCGCTGGATCAGAGCTTGAAGGTGTCCCCAAGGTAGACGCGGCGGACGTCGGCGTTGGCCAGGATCTCGTCCGGCGCGCCCTGTGCCAGCACGCTGCCCTCGTTGAGGATATACGCGCGGTCGCAGATTCCCAAGGTTTCGCGGACATTGTGGTCGGTGATCAGCACCCCGATCCCGCGCTGCTTGAGGTGGGTGACGATGCGCTGGATTTCACCGACCGAGATCGGGTCGACACCGGCGAATGGTTCATCGAGCAGGATCAGGCGCGGTTTGGCGGCCAGCGCGCGGGCGATTTCACAACGGCGGCGCTCACCACCGGAGAGGCTCGCACCGAGCTGGTCGGCCACGTGGTTGATCTGCAGCTCGTCCAGCAGGCTGGCCAGTTCCTTTTCGCGGCCGGCCTTGTCCAGGTCCTCGCGCAGTTCCAGCACCAGGCGCAGGTTGTCGGCCACGGTCAGCTTGCGGAACACCGAGGGTTCCTGCGGCAGGTAGCCTACGCCCTGCTTGGCGCGGGTGTACATCGGGTCGCTGGTGATGTCCTTGCCGTCCAGCACGATGCTGCCGGCATCGGTCTCGACCAGGCCGACGATCATGTAGAAGCATGTGGTCTTGCCGGCACCGTTGGGGCCGAGCAGGCCGACCACTTCACCGGCCTCCAGGGTCAGCCCGAAATCCTTGACGACTTCACGCTGCTTGTAGCGCTTGCGCAGGCCTTTGGCGACGAGCATTACTTCTTGCTCCCGGCGGCGGGCGGAGTGGCCGGCTTGGCCGCGGGCGTGGCCGGCTTGGCAGCCGGGGTGGCCGGTGCGGCGCCCTTGTTCTTGGGCTGGATGACCGTGCGCACGCGGGTGCCGTCGCCACCGCTCTGCATGTTGCCGGTGCGGGTGTTGTACGTCATCTTCTGGCCGCTGTTGGTGCCGCGCGGCGACTCGACCTTGTAGTTGCCGGTGAGGATGATCACTTCGCTGTTGACGTTGTAGTCCATGTTGTCGGCCCAGGCATTCATCTTGGAGCCGTCATCCATTTCCTGTTCCAGTGTGGCCTGCTTGCCGGTCAGCACGACGCGTTCGATATCGCCGTTCTTGCGGAACAGATCGGCGTTGGCGGCGTGGATCACCAGGCTGCCCTGGGTGATCACCACGTTGCCGGTGAACGTGCACTTGCCCGCATCGTCGGTCAGGTTGCAATCGTTGCTGTTGGATTCCAGGTTCATCGGCTGGTTGCGGTCGGACGACTTGGCCAGCGCCACGCCGGGCAGCAGCAGGGCGAGCAGCGCGAGCTTAGCGGGCAGCGTTCGGTTCATAGCGGGTCTTGACCTGTGAAAGGAGTTTGTACTGCCGGGTTTTCATTTCGGCTTCGAAGCCGACACCTGTCTGCGACAGGCCCGGGCGGGTCATGGTGACCCGGGCATCGGTCTTGGCACGGTTCTCTTTCGGGAACACGTCCAGATGATCGGTGCGGAAGGTGGTGGGCGGTGCACCGGCAACCTTGGGGCTGTCGCCGCTGACGTTGCCGATGAGCTTGAGCTGGTCGCCCTTGGCGCTGACCCAGCCACTGTCGCCACGCATTTCCCAGTGGTTGCCGTCCTGGTCGGGCAGCAGGAACACGGGCGTGGTCAGGGTCATCGTTTCATCGCTGCGTGCACGCTCCAGCAGCGGGGCGCGCAGGGTGGTGGATTCCTTGCCCTGTTCGTCCAGCGCCACGATCTGGAAATCATGCAGCACGTAATCCTTGGTGGCATCCTCGCCCTCGGCCGCGGGGGCCTTGTCGCGATGGTGCAGGGCCAGCCAGCCGGTCAGCAGTGCGGCGACCAGCAGCAGGCCACCGATGGCGGTACGCACGTTCATGCGCCGAACCTCGCCAGCACCGCATCCACATGGCCCTGGGCGGCCAACAGCACGTCGCACAGCTCACGCGCCGCGCCCTTGCCGCCATCGCTGCGGGTCTGCCAGTGCACCCGCTCGGCGATCCACGGGTGGGCATTGGCCGGCGCGACCGCCAGGCCGACCGCGCACAGCGGGCCGAGATCGGGCAGGTCGTCACCCATGAAGGCCACCTGGTCCAGGCCGATGCCGTACTGCTCACACAGCGCCTTGACGCTGGCCAGCTTGTCGCCAACCGCGATCTGGGTATCGATGCCCAGGTCCGCCCCACGCTTGAGCGCGGATTGGCTGTTGCGCGCGGTGATCAGCACCGGGTGGATACCGTGGTGTTGCAGCAGTTTCAGGCCGAGTCCGTCCTGCACGTAATACGCCTTGCTCTCGTTGCCGTCCTTGTCGTAGTAGAGCCGACCGTCGGTGAGCGTGCCGTCCACGTCGAAGCAGGCCAGCCGGATACGGCCGGCAGCGGCATGCAGGTGGGACGGGAAACCGGGCAACGGGGAGTAGGGCATCGTCTGGGGGCAGCTCAGCTGAATGGAGGAAGGCAACTGTGGTTTAAACCACCCGGGCCCGCAACAGGTCATGAATGTTGAGCGCGCCGACCAGGCGGCCTTCGGCATCGACCACCATCAAGCCATTGATCTTGTGGGCTTCCATCAGCTGCGCCGCTTCGGCCGCGAGCTGATCGGCCCCGATGGTGCGCGGGCCGCGGGTCATCACATCGGCGATCCGCGCGCTGCGCACGTCCAGCTCGGTATCCAGCGCGCGGCGCAGGTCGCCGTCGGTGAACAGGCCGATCAGACGGTTGTCGGCATCCACTACCGCGGTCATGCCCAGCCGCTTGCGGCTCATCTCCACCAGGGCTTCGCTGAGGCTGGCGCCGACGTCCACGCGCGGCAGCTCATCGCCGCTGTGCATGACATCGGTGATGTGCAGCAGCAGGCGGCGGCCCAGGCTGCCGGCCGGGTGGGAGCGGGCGAAGTCGTCGGCGGTGAAGCCGCGGGCATCGAGCAGGGCCACGGCCAGCGCATCGCCCATCGCCAGCGAGGCGGTGGTGCTGGAGGTCGGGGCCAGCGCCAGCGGGCAGGCCTCGGCCGGCACGCTGACATCCAGGTGAACGTCGGCGGCGGTGGCCAGGCTGGACTGCGGGCGGCCGGTCATCGCGATCAGGCGGTTGCCCTGGCGCTTGAGCACCGGCAGCAGCATCAGCAGCTCATCGGACTCGCCCGAATAGGACAGCGCCAGCACCACGTCGGCCTCGGTGATCATGCCCAGATCGCCGTGGCCGGCTTCACCGGGGTGCACGTAGAAGGCCGGGGTGCCGGTCGAAGCCAGCGTGGCGGCGATCTTGCGGGCGACATGGCCGGACTTGCCCATGCCGGTGGCGACCACGCGGCCCTTGCTCTGCAGGACCAGCTGGCAGGCCTGGCTGAACGCTTCGCCCAGCCGCTCGGCGACCGCGCCCAGCGCATCGCGCTCGATCTCGAACACGCGGCGGCCGCTGGCGACCAGTGCCGCAGCGTCGGCCGGATGGGGAAGTTGGGGCGAGACAGCCATGCGAGCGCCACGTGGAAGAGTAGAATGAGCGCTCATTTTATTAGGAAAGCCCGTTGGACGCCGAGACCATCCGCAATCTGATCGAAACCGGCCTGCCTGGCGCCCGCGCGGACGTGCAGGGTGACGACGGCGTGCACTTCGAGGCCACCGTGGTCTGCGACGCCTTTGCCGGCAAAATGCCGCTGGCGCGTCACCGCATGGTCTACGCGACCCTGGGCGATCTGATGGGCGGGGCGATTCATGCGCTGGCGCTGAAGACCGTCACCCCTGGCGAAGCGGGTTAGTCCGCGGACCGATTAGATCAGCCGACCAATCAGATCAGCCGACCAACGGTCGGCTCTACCTCAATTCAAGTAGATTCCATGGCCAAGATCGTAGTGACCGGCGGCAAGCCGCTGCACGGTGAAGTGAACATTTCCGGCGCCAAGAACGCTGTCCTCCCCATCCTGTGCGCGACGCTGCTGGCCGATGCGCCGGTGGAGATCACCAACGTGCCGCACCTGCACGACGTGGTCACCACCGTGAAGCTGCTCGGTGAGCTGGGCGCCAAGGTCACCATCGACCAGGGCACCCTCTCGCGCGGCAGCGCGATCGTGGTCGACCCGCGCTCGGTCAATCAGCACGTGGCCCCGTACGAGCTGGTCAAGACCATGCGCGCCTCGATCCTGGTGCTCGGCCCGCTGCTGGCCCGCTTCGGTGCGGCTGAAGTGTCGCTGCCGGGCGGCTGCGCGATCGGTTCGCGTCCGGTCGACCAGCACATCAAGGGCCTGCAGGCCCTGGGGGCGGAGATCACCGTCGAGAACGGCTTCATCAAGGCGCAGGCCAAGCGTCTGAAGGGTGCGCATTTCACCTTCGACATGGTCAGCGTCACCGGCACCGAGAACGTGCTGATGGCCGCCGTGCTCGCGGAAGGCACCACCGTGCTGGACAACGCCGCAATGGAGCCGGAAGTCACCGATCTGGCGCACTGCCTGATCGCGCTCGGCGCGAAGATCGAAGGCCTGGGCACTGCCCGCCTGGTGATCGAAGGCGTGGAGACGCTGTCCGGTGGCCGTCATGAGGTGCTGCCCGACCGCATCGAAACCGGCACCTTCCTGGTCGCCGCGGCGATGACCGGCGGCAAGGTCACGGTCAATCGTGCCCGCCCGAACACCATGGATGCGGTGCTGGCCAAGCTGGTGGAGGCCGGTGCGCACATCGAGACCACCGAAGACAGCATCACCCTGGACATGGGCGGCAAGCGCCCGCGCGCGGTCAACCTGACCACCGCGCCGTACCCGGCGTTCCCGACCGACATGCAGGCGCAGTTCATGGCGCTCAACTGCGTGGCCGACGGCGTGGGCGTGATCAACGAAACGATCTTCGAAAACCGTTTCATGCACGTCAACGAGCTGCTGCGCCTGGGCGCGGACATCCAGGTCGAAGGCCATACCGCGATCGTGCGCGGTGCCGAGCAGCTGAGCGGCGCGCCGGTGATGGCGACCGATCTGCGCGCGTCGGCCTCGCTGATCCTGGCTGGCCTGATGGCCGAGGGTGACACCACCATCGACCGCATCTACCACCTGGACCGCGGCTACGAGAACATCGAAGAGAAGCTGTCCTCGCTGGGCGCCACCATCCGGCGTATCGCCGCATGATCCTGCGCGGCCGGTTCACCCGCCGCCGCAAGGCGCTGCTGGTGCTGGTACTGATCGTGCTGGCGTGGCTGGGCTACGCCTGGTACGCCGGCATCGCGATCACCCAGGGCATCCAGCAGGAAGACATGGACTGGAACGCGGACGGCACGGTCAGCCGTACCGAAGTGTTCCAGTCGTTCTATGCGGTCGGCGTGGACAAGAGTGTCGACGGCAACCGGCAGTGCAGCACCTACTACTGGCGCGACACGCGGCAGCAGATCCGGGTGGACTGCAAGACGGTGTTCGGCGAGGCCAGGCCGGAATGAAAAAACGCCCGCGAAAGCGGGCGTTTTTCTTGGTCAGTTCATCCCTTTGATCGTCAGATCCAGCGCATCCTTGCCGCTCTCACGCTGCAGCAGACGCGCCGGCACCGGAAACTCCGGCACGATCCAGGCGATCAGCTCCTTGTTGCCGTCCACGCGCGAGACCTTGGTCGCGTCGTAGGACTTGCCCGCCACGGTGATCTTTTCCTTGCCGACCACCTTGTAGGACATCGGCTTGATCCGGCCTTCGTCCACCATACGGTAGTTCAGCGGCTTGCCGGCGGCCAGATCACGCGCGATCGCCAGGTTGATCAGCAGGGCATCCATGTCGCCGGGCTTGAGCGCCACCGGACCACGGCGGTCCGGCTTGACGTCGCCGGTCCAGGTGGCCTGGTTGCTGTTCCAGTTGTAGTTGGCATCGACATTGCGCTTCTTGACCAGCAGCACCGAGCGGTCGTTGCTGGTCAGCGGGCGCAGGCGGCCGTTGGCCTCTTCGAACACGGTGGTCTGGCTGAGATCGGCCAGCTGGTTCTTCACGTTCAGGCTGTAGCGCCACTTGTTGGCGCCTTCGCTGGCCAGGGTCATGGTGCCGTTGGCCTGCATGCCCATGTAGCTGGCCTGGTAATCGGCCTTGAACGGCTGCAGCGCCATGGCCGGCAGGCTCACCACGGCAAGGGCGCCGGCGGCGATCCAGGTCAGCGGACGGTTCAGTGTGGTCATGCTCAGACTCCTTGGTATTCGATCAGGCGCAGATCAATCCGATCTTCGCCGTCTTCGCGTTGCAGGATGCGGACCGGCGTGGGGACACCGTTGGCGATCCAGAGGATGGTTTCGTCATTGCCGCCGTTGGTGCGATACACCCGCAGCGCGTTGTAGGACAGATCGCCGACGGGCACGTTCTCGGTGTCCGGTGCGGCCTGGTAGTCGTGCTGGCGGACGCGGCCCACGTCCACGTAGCGGTAATGCATCTGCCCGCCGGGACGCGCATCGCGCATGATCGCCAGGTTCAGCAGCAGCGCACTCTGGTCGCCGGGCTGCAGCGGGATCGGCTGGCGGCGTTCCTTCTTCAGATCGCCCAGCCATTGGGCGGTACCGGCCTGCCAGTCATAGGTGCCGGTGACCTTCTTGCCCAGGAACAGGCCCTTGCGGACCGTGCTCTGGCTCAACGGCACATAGGTCCCGTTGCGGTTCTCGAACACCGTGCTCTGCTCCAGGTTCAAGCCGAGCACGCTGGCGAAACCGCTGCGGCCGACCACCTGCATGTCCACGCGCCACTGGTCACCGCCGGTGTGGGTGACACGCATGGTGGCATCGCCGGCCTGCTTGCCCTTGTAGAGGGCCTGGTAGGTGGCGGTGAACGGCTGCAGCGGCGGCGCTTCCCAGCTCATGGCAGGCAGCGCGGGCAGCGGTGGCGTGGCCGTCTCCTGCGCGTGGGCAAGGGCGGCGGTGCACAGCAGGGATGCCATCAGCAGCACGGGCTTGAACAAAGGCGTTCTCATGCGGGCCGGTCGGTGGAGGAGGGGAAAGAATGCCAGCGCCGGGATCAGCGGCGTGTGTGCGCGGCGCTTATCGGTTCAGCTGTCCGGCGCAATCTAGGCGCAGCGGGCTAAACAGGGGGTGACCATCGAGCTGGAGCTGACCTGCCTGTTCAGTTACGCGGCCGCTGACCAGCAGCGCCAGGCTGGCGATCAGCAGCGGATGCTCCACGGCCAGCACCCGCAGGGCCAGGGCGTCGGCGGTGTCGCCGGCCTGCACCGGCACCCGGGCCTGGGCCAGCACCGTGCCGGCATCCAGTTCGGGCACCACGAAGTGCACGCTGGCGCCGTGCTCGGCATCGCCGGCCTCCAGTGCGCGCGCATGCGTGTGCAGCCCCTTGTAGAGCGGCAGCAGCGAGGGATGGATGTTGACCAGGCGGCCATCGAACCGGGCCACGAAGGCCGGGCCGAGGATGCGCATGTAACCGGCGCAGACGATCCAGTCCGGCGCGAAGGCGTCCAGCGCATCGGCCATCGCCGCATCGAAGGCGGCGCGGTCCGGGAAGTCCTTGGGCGAACGTGCCCAGCGCTGATCCGGGCTCACCTTGAGCAGGGCCGAGGCTTCGGGCTTGTCCGAGAGCACGGCCACGACCTGCGCATCCAACCGCTGCGCGGCGATGGCATCGAGGATGGCCTGCAGATTACTGCCCCGGCCGGAGGCAAGGACGGCGATACGGCTGCTCATGCGGTTGGGAAGGCCGCCTTGACCGCGGGGCGCGACAGCACCACCAGGGTGAACACGCCCAGCGCAGTACCGAATGGCATGAAGATGCAGGCGATGCCGGCCACCACCATGCACAGCAGGTAACGCCGGCGCTGCGCCAGGCAGCGCCCGGCATAGGCCATGTAACCGGCCAGCACCAGCCCGGCAACGCAGCCCAGCCCGCCGATCAGCACGAACACCCACCCAAGCAGGCGCGGATCGAACGGCGGCGGCGCCTCACCGGGCGCCAGCGGCGCCGGCGCGGCGAAGATCACCGCCACGCCCATCAGCAGGTAGATCAGCGGGAACAGCGAGAACAGGGCGGTCAGACCGGCCAACACATAGTGGAAGACCGACAGCAACTGCAGCTGCGAGGTGTCGCCCGCCGTGGCCGGCAGGGACGGCGCCGCTGCGGTGGGCAGCGACGGCGGTTGAGCGGCGGCCTCCGGGCGGGGCTCCATGACCGGGCTCAGCCGATCTTGACGCGTTCGGCGCCGTCGGCGCGGGTCACTTCACCGATGGTCCAGTGGTCCAGGCCCTGCGCGGCCACCGCGGCACCGACCGAGGCGGCGTCGCTGGCGGCCACGATCAGCACGAAGCCGATGCCGCAGTTGAAGGTGCGCCACATCTCGCTGTCGGCCACGGCGCCTTCCTTCTGCAGCCACTGGAACACCGGCGGCAGGGTCCAGGCGTCGGCCTTGATGTCCAGGCCCAGGCCGTCGGGCACCACGCGGATGATGTTCTCGGTCAGGCCGCCACCGGTGATGTGGGCCATGCCGTGGATCGCCGCGCCGTGGGTCTTGAGCAGCGCCAGGATCGGCTTGACGTACAGGCGGGTCGGCGCCATCAGCGCATCGACCAGCTTGACCCCGCCGTCCAGCTCCAGATCGGCCGGCTGACCGGCGCGGTCATAGATGCGGCGCACCAGCGAGTAGCCGTTGGAATGCGGGCCGGAGGAGGCGATGCCGATCAGCACGTCGCCGGCGGCCACGCTGGCGCCGTCCTTCATTTCGCTCTTCTCGACGCCGGCGACGGTGAAGCCGGCCAGGTCGTACTCGCCCGGGGCATACATGTCGGGCATTTCAGCGGTCTCACCGCCGATCAGCGCGCAACCGGCCTCGGTGCAGCCGTTGGCGATGCCGCCCACGACCGCCGCAGCGGTGTCGATGTCCAGCTTGCCGGTGGCGAAATAATCCAGGAAGAACAGCGGCTCGGCACCCTGGACCAACACGTCGTTCACGCACATCGCGACCAGATCGATGCCGATCGTGTCGTGGCGGCCCAGCTGTTGTGCGAGCTTCAGCTTGGTGCCCACGCCGTCCGTGCCCGAGACCAGGACCGGCTCGCGGTACTTGTTGGAGAGGTCGAACAGGGCGCCGAAGCCACCCAGTCCGCCCATGACTTCCGGGCGGAAACTGCGCTTCACCAGCGGCTTGATGCGCTCGACCAGCTCATTGCCCGCGTCGATATCGACACCGGCGTCGCGGTAGGTCAGGGGAGAGGGATTGGACGGGGAATTGGTCACGGGCGTCGGCGCTGCGCTGGGGTGAAAGCGCGATTTTAACAGGCCACGTTGGCGCGCAGGCCCTATTCGGGCAACAATTCCCCCCGGATACGCTCAATGGAAGTCCTGATGCGCCGCAGCCTCTTTTTCATGATGTTCCTCGCGTTGTGCCTGCCGGTGGCCTCGATGGCCCAGAGCGGCCTGCGCACCGAAGGCGATGTGGCCAGTGCCAGTGGCGCTTACGAGGCCGAGGTCCCGGTCAACAGCCAGGCCGATTCGGACCGCAACGGTGCCCTGGCCAGGGCGCTGGGCAATGTGCTGGCCAAACTCTCGGGCGACCGCAGCGTGATGAGCCGCCCCGGCGTGATGCAGGCCCTGCGCAATGCCAAGGATTACGTGGCCAGCTATGACTACCGCCAGGACCAGAGCACCTCGGCCGGTGGCGCGCCGAGCTACCGCACCATCCTGGTGGCGCGCTTCCGCGAGGATGACGTCGATGGGCTGATCTCTGCCCTCGGGCTGCCGCTGTGGCCGCAGCCCCGCCCGAAGCCGGTGATCTGGCTGGCCATCGATGATGGCTCCGGCCCGCGCCTGGTGACCGTCCAGCAGGCCAATGCGGCCCGCCCGCTGCTCAACCGCGCCATCGAGCGCGGCTACAAGCTGGGCCTGCCCTCGGGCAGCGCCGCCGAGCAGGCACTGGTCGGCGCGATCTGGCGCCAGGACACGGCCGCCGTGGCGCGGGCCTCCGCGCGCTATGCCCCACCGATGCAGCTGATCGGCAAGCTCTACCGCGATGGCAGCGGCTGGGTGGCGGACTGGGTGTTCGTTGATGGCGGCAAAGAACTGAACAAGTGGACCACCAAGGACAGCGACGCCCGCCGTGCGATGGCCAGCGGTGCCGACGGCGCCGCGGATGCGCTGGTGCGCCGCTACGCCAAGGCCGGGGCCGCCACCGGCGCCGCCGGGACCTACACGATCGTGGTGCTGGGCCTGAACAGTGCCGAGGATTACATGCGCCTGGCCGCCGGCCTGCGCGAGACTGCCGTGGTCCGCAACGTCACCCCGGTGCGCGCCTCGGGCGATCGCCTGGAGCTGTCGCTGGAACTGACCACCGGCCTGGCCGGCCTGAACCGCATGCTCGGCGACAACGGCGTGATCGCGCCGACCGCGCCGCTGGCACTGCCGGTGCCGATCGATGAAACCAACCCCTCGGCCCTGCCGCCGCCGCCCAGCAACGAGTACCGCCTGCGATGATCCTCACCCCCGAAGCGGAAATCGCGCAGTTCCTCAGGCGGTTGAAATACGTCCTGGTGGCGCTCGCCGCCGGCTGGGTGATCTGGCTGCTTGGCCCGATCCTGACCCCGTTCGTGCTGGCCCTGGCGTTGGCGTGGCTGGGTGACCCGCTGGTCGACCGGATCGAGGCTACCGGTCGCTCGCGCAACACCGGCGTGGTGCTGGTGTTCGTGGCGATGAGCCTGTTGATCACCGCCGCCTTGCTGATCCTGGTGCCGATGATCGAGCGCCAGGTCGCCACCCTGGTGGCGGCGATCCCGCAGGCCCAGCAGTGGCTGATGGAAAAAGGCATCCCGTGGTTCGAGCAGAAAACCGGGCTGGAGATCATGCAGTGGATGGATCCGGATCGCCTGATCGAATGGGTGCGCAGCCATTGGCAGCAGGCCGGCGGCTTCGCCAAGACCTTCTTTGGCTACGTGCAGCGCTCGGGGTTCACGATGGTGACCTGGGTGGTCAACATCCTGCTGCTGCCGATCCTGGCGTTCTACTTCCTGCGCGACTGGGACAAGCTGGTCGAGCGCGTGGCCTCGATGATTCCGCGCAACCATGTCGGCACCATCACCAAGCTGGCGCGTGAGTCGGACGAAGTGCTCGGTGCGTTCATCCGCGGCCAGTTCCTGGTGATGATCGCGCTGGGCGTGGTGTACGCCGCCGGCCTGTCGCTGGTCGGCCTGAAACTGGGCCTGTTGATCGGCCTGGTGGCCGGCCTGATCAGCTTCATCCCGTACCTCGGCGCGACCACCGGCATCGTCATGGCGGTCGCGGCGGCGCTGGTGCAGGCGCAGGGCTTCGATCTGAAGCTGCTGATCCTGGTCGGCGTCGTGTTCACCGTGGGTCAGTTGCTGGAAAGCTACGTGCTGACCCCGCGCATCGTCGGCGACAAGATCGGCCTGCACCCGGTGGCGGTGATCTTCGCGGTGATGGCCGGTGGCCAGCTGTTCGGCTTCCTCGGCATGCTGCTGGCCCTGCCGGTGGCGGCGGTCAGCAACGTGCTGCTGCGTTATGCACATCAGCGCTATCGCCAGAGCGATCTGTACGCCGGTGAGAAATCGGCGATCGTGCTCGATGCCTACGTCGACAAGCCCGAGATCGTGATCGTCGGCACCCCGAAGGGGCCGGACGCACAGTGAGTGTCGTTCCGCAGTTGCCGCTTGCCCTGCGCTACCCGCAGGACGAGCGGTTGGAGACCTTCATCGGTGCGCCGGATGGCGCGCTGGCGCAGCTGCGCGCCATTGCCGTGGGCGCCGCGCACGACTGGGTGTATCTGGAGGGCGCGCCGGGCACCGGCAAGACCCATCAGGCGCTGGCGATGTGCTCGCTGGCCGAACAGGCCGGCCGCCAGCCGACCTATCTGCCGCTGAAGGCGGTGGTGGGGCGTACGCGCGCCGCGCTGGAATCACTGGAAGGCCGCGACCTGGTCGCGCTGGATGGGCTGGATGCCGTGGCCGGGCAGCGCGAAGACGAAGTGGCGCTGTTCGATTTCCACAACCGTGCGCGCGCGGCGGGCATCACCCTGCTGTACACCGCGCAGCACGCGCCGGATCAACTTGGGCTGGTGTTGCCGGACCTGCGCTCACGCCTGCAGCAATGCGTGCGCGTGGTGCTGCAGCCGCTGGATGACGAAGGCCGCGCGGCGGTGCTGCGCGAGCGCGCGGCGCGACGTGGCCTGGCGATCGATGAAGCGGCGATCGAATGGTTGCTGACCCGTACCGGTCGCGAGCTGGGCAGCCTGGTCAGTCTGTTGGATTGGCTGGACCGCGAATCGCTGGCGGCGCAGCGCCGCATCACCGTGCCGTTCCTGCGCCAGGTCCTGGAAGACGGCCCACACCTGTTGTAGAGCCGACCGTTGGTCGGCTGCTCAGGAGACGGCCCCACCGTGTAGAGCCGACCGTTGGTCGGCTGCTCAGGAGACGGCCCCACCGTGTAGAGCCGACCGTTGGTCGGCTGCTCAGATGGGCTCGGTCGGAGAGC
>NZ_JBDJLE010000041.1:0-16680 GCF_039673205.1 Stenotrophomonas sp. TWI809
GATCGCGCCGTCCATCTGGGCAGCACCGGTGATCATGTTCTTGACGTAGTCAGCATGGCCCGGGCAATCGACGTGGGCGTAATGACGTTCGGTGGATTCGTATTCGACGTGTGCGGTCGAGATCGTGATGCCACGTGCCTTTTCTTCCGGCGCGGCGTCGATCGAGGAGTAATCCTTGAACTCGCCGCCGAAGCGCTCGGCACCGATCTTGGTCAGTGCAGCGGTCAGCGTGGTCTTGCCGTGATCGACGTGACCGATGGTGCCGACGTTGACGTGCGGCTTGGTGCGCTCGAACTTACCCTTTGCCATTGTTGTATACCTTGGATATCAGAAAAGAATGAGGTGGAGTCCTGAGCTTACGCTCAGGACTTCTTGATCACGGTTTCGGCGATGTTGTTCGGCGCCGGCTCGTAGTGGTCGAACTCCATCGTGAACGTTGCGCGACCCTGGGTCTGCGAACGCAGCGAGGTGGCGTAACCGAACATTTCACCCAGCGGGATCATCGCGTTGATGATGCTGGCCGAACCGTCACCGGTGGTGCTCGAACCCTGCAGCACGCCACGACGACGGCTGACGTCGCCCATCACGTCACCCTGGTAATCCTCCGGGGTCACGATCTCGACCTTCATGATCGGCTCCAGCAGGACCGGCTTGGCCTTCTGGAAGCCCTGCTTGAAGGCCATCGAGGAGGCCAGCTTGAACGCCATTTCCGAGGAGTCGACGTCATGGTACGAGCCGAACACCAGCTTCACCTTGACGTCAACGACCGGGAAGCCAGCCAGCGGACCGCTGGTGATGGTTTCGCGCAGGCCCTTTTCGATCGACGGAATGAATTCCTTCGGAATCACGCCACCGGTGATGTCGTTGATGAACAGGAAGTCGTCCTTGATCATCGGACCGATCTTCGGGTCGGCACGGTCTTCAGCGGTGATCGGCGACAGCTCGATCACGACGTGACCGTACTGACCCTTACCACCGGACTGCTTGGCGTGCTTGTAGTCCGACTTGACGTCGGCCATCTGGATGGTTTCGCGGTACGCAACCTGCGGCTTGCCGACGTTGGCTTCAACGTTGAACTCGCGCTTCATGCGATCCACGATGATGTCCAGGTGCAGCTCGCCCATGCCCGAGATGATGGTCTGGCCGGATTCTTCGTCGGTCTTGACGCGGAACGACGGATCTTCCTGGGCCAGACGGCCGAGGGCCAGACCCATCTTTTCCTGGTCGGACTTGGTCTTCGGTTCGACGGCCATCGAGATGACCGGCTCCGGGAACACCATGCGCTCCAGGATGATCGGGTGGTCCTGCGAGCACAGGGTGTCACCGGTGGTGGTGTCCTTCAGACCCACCGCAGCGGCGATGTCACCGGCCAGCACTTCCTTGATCTCTTCGCGATCGTTGGAATGCATCTGCAGGATGCGGCCGATGCGCTCCTTCTTGCCCTTGACCGAGTTCAGCAGCTGGTCGCCGGCGTTCAGGGTGCCCGAGTAGACACGGAAGAAGGTCAGCGCGCCGACGAACGGATCGGTGATGATCTTGAAGGCCAGCGCCGAGAACGGCGCCTTGTCATCGGACTTGCGGCTCAGCGCAATGGTTTCGTCGTCCACGTCGGTACCGGTCACGTCCGGCACGTCGATCGGCGACGGCAGCAGCTGCACCACGCCGTCCAGCATGGCCTGCACGCCCTTGTTCTTGAACGCCGAGCCGCAGTACATCGGCACGATGTCGGTGGCCAGGGTGCGCACGCGCAGGGCTTCGACGATTTCGGCCTCGGTCAGCTCTTCGCCGCCCAGGTACTTTTCCATCAGCTCTTCGCTGGCTTCAGCCGCGGCTTCGATCATGTAGGTACGGGCCTCTTCGGCCTCCGCCTGCATGTCAGCCGGGATCTCCAGGTACTCGAACTTCATGCCCTGCGAGGCTTCATCCCAATGGATGGCCTTCATCTTGATCAGATCGACCACACCCTTGAAGCCGTCTTCAGCGCCGATCGGCAGCTGCATCGGCACGGCGGTGGCGCCGAGCTTGGCCTTCAGCTGGCCAACGACCTTGGTGAAGTTGGCACCGGTGCGGTCCATCTTGTTGACGAAGGCAATGCGCGGCACCTTGTACCGGTTGGCCTGACGCCACACGGTTTCCGACTGCGGCTGCACGCCACCGACGGCGCACAGCACGAACACCGCACCGTCGAGCACGCGCAGCGAGCGCTCCACTTCGATGGTGAAGTCGACGTGTCCGGGGGTGTCGATGATGTTGAAGCGATGCTCCGGCAGGGACTTGTCCATGCCCTTCCAGAACGCGGTGGTGGCAGCGGACTGGATCGTGATGCCACGCTCCTGCTCCTGCTCCATCCAGTCCATGGTGGCAGCGCCGTCGTGCACTTCACCGATCTTGTGGCTCTTGCCGGTGTAGAACAGGATGCGCTCGGACGTGGTGGTCTTGCCGGCATCGATGTGGGCCATGATGCCGAAATTGCGGTAACGCTCGATGGGAGTGGTGCGGGCCACGGGAGCCTCTCAATTTCTTGGAATTCGGATGGCCGAACGCCGCCTTTCGGCGGCCTTCGGATTGGCGCGGCCCCCCCGGGGCCGCGGGGCAGCACCTAGATGGTGCTGCCGTGCCTGTTTTGCAAGGCCGTCAAACTCACCAGCGGTAGTGCGCGAAGGCCTTGTTGGCTTCGGCCATGCGGTGGGTTTCTTCGCGCTTCTTGATGGCGCCACCACGATTTTCCGAGGCGTCCAGCAGTTCGGCAGCCAGCTTCTTCGGCATGGTGTTTTCACCACGCTTACGAGCCGAGTCGATCAGCCAACGCATGGCCAGGGCCATCTTGCGCGACGAACGCACTTCGACCGGCACCTGGTACGTAGCACCACCGACACGGCGGGACTTGACTTCGACCGACGGAGCCACGTTTTCCAGAGCCTTCTGAACCAGCTCGACGGAATTCGGGTTCTTTTCGCCGATCACGTCCATGGCACCGTAGACGATCTTTTCAGCGACCGACTTCTTGCCGCTCAGCATCACCATATTGATGAAACGAGCGATGGTTTCACTTCCGTGCTTCGGATCCGGCAGGACAGAGCGCTGCGGCGTATTACCTTTACGAGACATGTGTACTTTCCCTTAGCTCTTCGGACGCTTGGCGCCGTACTTGGAACGGCCCTGGCGACGCTTGGCAACGCCGGAGGCGTCCAGCGAGCCACGCACGGTGTGGTAACGCACACCCGGCAGATCCTTGACGCGACCGCCACGGATGAGGACCACGGAGTGCTCCTGCAGGTTGTGGCCTTCGCCGCCGATGTAGCTAATCACTTCTTCCTGGTTGGTCAGGCGAACCTTGGCAACCTTGCGAAGCGCCGAGTTCGGCTTCTTCGGAGTGGTGGTGTACACGCGCGTGCAGACACCACGGCGCTGGGGGCACTTATCGAGAGCCGGGGAGGCACTCTTATAAGTGGTTGCCTGCCGCGGCTTGCGGACAAGCTGATTGATCGTCGCCATCAGTATGTTCTTCTGAGAGAGGCCAATGAAAAGACTGGCCATGAATGCGGAAATGTGCGAGCAGGCGAAAGACCGGCCTGCTGAGACAGACGATTGTAGCAACCCGGCGAAAACGCAGTCAAATGCGCACGCGCCAAGCCAGCCCTGATCCCGGGCCGTTACAGGGGAGCCTTTTCCATGCCCCCCGTTCAGGTTGTCAAGCCGGTCCGTTGAAAGACCGGCGGGCATCCTACCTCATCGGCAGGCAGACGACCAGTGGCCGATGCCTGCTGATTTGCCGGGAGGGCCATCGACCGGAGTCGACGCCCTGCCCTGCCGCGGGCCCGGCCGAAGCCGGGCCTGCGTATTACTCGTCGCTGCCCGGAGCCTGTTCAGCTTCGGTCGATTCCACCGCCACGGCGGCCACCGGGGCCACCTCAGCCACGGCCGGCGCGCTGCCGGACAGGGTCTGCATTTCCGAGTCGGTCAGCCCGGAGGCGTTGCGACGACGGTTGGCGTGGTACGCCAGGCCGGTACCGGCCGGGATCAGACGGCCGACGATGACGTTTTCCTTCAGGCCGCGCAGGTTGTCCGAGGTGCCGCGAACGGCCGCTTCGGTCAGCACGCGGGTGGTTTCCTGGAACGACGCCGCCGAGATGAACGATTCGGTCGCCAGCGATGCCTTGGTGATACCCAGCAGGACCGGATCGAAACGGGCCGGCAGCTCGTTGCGGGTGGCCAGGCGGGCATTTTCCTCGATGACGCGCTGGCGCTCGGCCTGCTCGCCATTCAGGAACTTGCTGGTGCCCTGATCGGTGATCTCGACCTTGCGCAGCATCTGGCGGGTGATCACCTCGATGTGCTTGTCGTTGATCTTCACGCCCTGCAGGCGGTACACGTCCTGGATTTCCTTGACCAGGTAGGCCGCCAGCGGTTCGACACCCAGCAGACGCAGGATGTCCTGCGGGCTCGGCTCGCCGTCCACGATGGTTTCGCCCTTGGTCACGTGCTCGCCTTCGAACACGATCACCTGACGGTACTTCGGGATCAGCTCTTCGTGTTCCGAACCATCGGTGTCCTTGATGATCAGGCGCTGCTTGCCCTTGGTGTCCTTGCCGAAGCTGATGATGCCCGAACGCTCGGCCAGGATCGCCGGATCCTTCGGCTTGCGTGCTTCGAACAGATCGGCCACGCGCGGCAGACCACCGGTGATGTCGCGGGTCTTGGACGCTTCCTGCGGGATCTTGGCGACCACGTCACCCACGCCGACGGCGGCGCCGTCCTGCAGGTTGACGATCGAGCGCGGCGGCAGCAGGTACTGCGCCGGCAGATCCGTGTTCGGGATGGTCAGATCGTTGCCGTTCTTGTCCACGATGCGCACGATCGGGCGCAGGTCCTTCGCCTGCGAACCACGACGCTTCGGATCGGTGATTTCACGCGATGCCAGGCCGGTCAGTTCGTCGGTCTTCTCGATGACGGTGACGCCGTCGATGAAGTCGATGAAGCGGATGAAACCAGCCACTTCCGACACGATCGGGTGGTTATGCGGGTCCCAGTTGGCCACGGTCTGGCCAGCCTTGACCGCATCGCCGTCCTTGGACGTGATGGTCGCGCCGTACGGCAGCTTGTAACGCTCACGCTCACGGCCGTGGGCATCGAGCACCGACATTTCGCCCGAACGCGAGACCGCCACCAGCGAACCGCTGGCGTGCTCGACCGACTTCAGGTTGTTGAACTTCACCGAACCGGTGGTCTTGACGGTGATGTTGTCCACCGCCGCAGCTCGCGATGCCGCACCACCGATGTGGAACGTACGCATGGTCAGCTGGGTACCCGGCTCACCGATCGACTGTGCGGCGATGACGCCGACCGCTTCACCGATGTTGACGATGTGGCCACGGGCCAGATCGCGACCGTAGCAGTGTGCGCAGACGCCGAACGGCGAGGCGCAGCTGATGGTCGAACGGACCTTGACCGACTGCACCGACGCATCTTCCAGCTTGGCCACCCACTGCTCGTCGAGCAGCGTGTTGCGGGTCACGATCGGATCTTCGTCGTTGCCCGGCAGGAACACGTCCTCGGCCACGACACGACCCAGCACGCGGTCCTTCAACGGCTCCACGACGTCGCCGCCTTCCACGATCGGGGTCATGGTCAGGCCTTCGGTGGTACCGCAATCCACCTCGGTGATGACCACGTCCTGCGCCACGTCGACCAGACGACGGGTCAGGTAACCCGAGTTCGCCGTCTTCAGCGCGGTATCGGCCAGACCCTTACGGGCACCGTGGGTGGAGTTGAAGTACTCCTGCACGTTCAGGCCTTCACGGAAGTTCGCCTTGATGGGCGTTTCGATGATCGAGCCATCCGGACGCGCCATCAGGCCGCGCATACCGGCCAGCTGACGGATCTGCGCCTGCGAACCACGGGCACCGGAGTCGGCCATGATGTACAGCGAGTTCATCGACTTCTGGTCGATGGTCTCGCCTTCGGCGTTGACCACCTTCTCGGTACCGATGGTGTCCATCATCGCCTTGGCGATGCGTTCGTTGGTGCGCGACCAGATGTCGACCACCTTGTTGTAGCGCTCGCCGGCGGTGACCAGGCCCGACTGGTACTGCTCCTGGATTTCCAGCACTTCAGCTTCGGCCTCGGTGAGGATGCCGCGCTTCTCGTCCGGGATCAGCATGTCGTCGATGCCGATCGACACGCCAGCGCGGGTTGCGTAGGCAAAGCCGGTGTACATCAGCTTATCGGCGAACACGACCGTGTCCTTCAAGCCCAGCTGACGGTAGCTGGAGTTGATCAGGCGGCTGATGTTCTTCTTGGTCAGCTCGGTGTTGGCCAGCGCGAACGGCAGGCCTTCCGGCAGGATTTCAGCCAGCAGGGCGCGACCGATCGTGGTGTCCACGATCGAGGTCTTGTTCTGCTTGTTGCCTTCCTCGTCGGTCACCACTTCGGTGATGCGGACCTTGACGCGTGCGTGCAGTTCCACCACGCGGTTGTCGTAGGCGCGCTTGACTTCGGCGATGTTGGCGAAGGCCATGCCCTCGCCCTTCTTGTTCACCAGCGAGCGGGTCATGTAGTACAGACCCAGCACGACGTCCTGCGACGGCACGATGATCGGCTCGCCGTTGGCCGGCGACAGGATGTTGTTGGTGGACATCATCAGCGCACGCGCTTCCAGCTGAGCTTCCAGCGAGAGCGGCACGTGGACGGCCATCTGGTCACCGTCGAAGTCGGCGTTGAACGCGGTGCAGACCAGCGGGTGCAGCTGGATGGCCTTGCCTTCGATCAGGACCGGCTCGAACGCCTGGATGCCCAGACGGTGCAGGGTCGGCGCACGGTTCAGCATCACCGGATGTTCGCGGATGACCTCTTCCAAGATGTCCCAGACTTCGGCTTCTTCGCGCTCGACCAGCTTCTTGGCGGCCTTGATGGTGGTGGCCAGGCCACGACGCTGCAGCTTGGCGAACACGAACGGCTTGAACAGCTCAAGCGCCATCTTCTTCGGCAGGCCGCACTGGTGCAGGCGCAGGTACGGACCGACCACGATGACCGAACGGCCCGAGTAGTCGACGCGCTTGCCCAGCAGGTTCTGACGGAAGCGACCCTGCTTGCCCTTGATCATGTCGGCCAGCGACTTCAGCGGGCGCTTGTTGGTGCCGGTGATGGCACGGCCGCGACGGCCGTTGTCCAGCAGCGCATCGACCGATTCCTGCAGCATGCGCTTTTCATTGCGCACGATGATGTCCGGCGCGTTCAGCTCGAGCAGGCGGCGCAGGCGGTTGTTACGGTTGATGACGCGGCGGTACAGATCGTTCAGGTCGGAGGTCGCGAAGCGGCCACCGTCCAGCGGCACCAGCGGACGCAGGTCCGGCGGCAGCACCGGCAGCACGGTCATGACCATCCACTCCGGACGGTTGCCCGACTCGAGGAAGGCCTCGACCAGCTTGATGCGCTTGGTCAGTCGCTTGAGCTTGGTTTCAGAACCGGTGCTGGCGATTTCTTCGCGCAGGCGGGTCATTTCCGACTGCAGGTCGATCGTGCGCAGCAGTTCGTACACGGCCTCGGCGCCCATGGCGGCATCGAAGTCGTCGCCGTGTTCCTGGCGTGCCTGCAGGTACTGTTCTTCGGTCAGCAGCTGGCGGCGCTCCAGGGCGGTCAGGCCCGGCTCGGTCACCACGTAGGCTTCGAAGTACAGCACGCGCTCGATGTCACGCAGGGTCATGTCCAGCATCAGGCCGATGCGCGACGGCAGCGACTTGAGGAACCAGATGTGCGCGACCGGCGAGGCCAGATCGATGTGACCCATGCGCTCGCGGCGCACCTTGGCCAGGGTGACTTCGGTGCCGCACTTTTCGCAGACCACGCCGCGGTGCTTCATGCGCTTGTACTTGCCGCACAGGCACTCGTAGTCCTTGACCGGTCCGAAGATGGCGGCGCAGAACAGGCCGTCACGTTCCGGCTTGAAGGTACGGTAGTTGATGGTTTCCGGCTTCTTCACTTCGCCGAAGGACCACGAACGGATCAGGTCCGGCGAGGCCAGCGCGATCTTGATCGCGTCGAAGTCCAGCGTCTGACGCTGCTGGTTGAAGAGGTTGAGCAAGTCTTTCATGGTGTTTCTCCGAAAGGAGGAAATCTTGTCGATGGGGCTGTCGGTTCAGATGTGGCGGGGGGGGGGGGGGGGGGCCGGGGCCCCCCCCGCCTGCGCGATCAGTTGCCGTCCAGTTCCATGTTGATGGCCAGCGAGCGGATTTCCTTCACGAGCACGTTGAAGGATTCCGGCATGCCCGCGACCATCTCGTGCTCACCGTCGACGATGTTCTTGTACATCTGGTTGCGGCCCTGCACGTCATCGGACTTCACCGTCAGCATTTCCTGCAGGGTGTAGGCCGCGCCGTAGGCTTCCAGCGCCCAGACTTCCATTTCACCGAAGCGCTGGCCACCGAACTGCGCCTTGCCGCCCAGCGGCTGCTGGGTAACGAGCGAGTACGGGCCGGTCGAACGGGCGTGCATCTTGTCGTCGACCAGGTGGTTCAGCTTCAGGTAGTGCATGTAGCCCACGGTGGTGTGGCGATCGAATGCCTCACCGGTGCGGCCGTCATACAGCTGGGTCTGGCCGCTCAGCGGCAGGTCGGCCAGGGCAAGCATGTGCTTGATCTCGGCTTCGGTGGCACCGTCGAACACCGGCGTTGCCATCGGCACGCCGTCGGTCAGGTTGGCGGCCAGGCGCAGCAGCTCCTCGTCGCTGAACTGGGTCAGATCGACGTGATTGGCGTGCTGGGTCTTGTCGTGGTTGTACACGTCGTCCAGGAACGTGCGCAGGTCGTTGATCGCGGCCTGGGCTTCCAGCATGCCCTGGATCTTGCGACCCAGGCCCTTGGCGGCCCAACCCAGATGCACTTCCAGAATCTGGCCGATGTTCATACGCGACGGCACGCCCAGCGGGTTCAGCACGATGTCCACGGTTTCGCCCGAGGCCATGTACGGCATGTCTTCGACCGGCACCACGTTGGAGACCACACCCTTGTTGCCGTGGCGGCCTGCCATCTTGTCACCCGGCTGGATGCGACGCTTCACGGCCAGGAAGACCTTGACCATCTTCAGCACGCCCGGGGCCAGATCGTCGCCCGCGGTGATCTTGCCGCGCTTGTCGGCGAAGCGACGCTCGAATTCCTTCTCGTGCGCCTGGATCTGCTTCTGGGCGCGTTCGATGGCTTCCGAGGCGTCCTCGTCCTTCATGCGCAGCACGAACCAGTCCGCCTTCTTCAGGCCGTCCAGGTAGGCGTCGGTAACGGTGTCGCCCTTCTTCAGGTTGGCACCGCCGTTGACCACCTTGCCCACGATCTGCGAACGCAGACGGGCGTAGATGGCGCCTTCCAGGATGCGGAACTGGTCGTCGAAGTCCTTCTTGACGCGCTTGATTTCAGACTCTTCGATCTGACGGGCGCGCTTGTCCTTCTCGATGCCGTCGCGGGTGAAGACCTGCACGTCGATGACGGTGCCGTCCATGCCCGGCGGCACGCGCAGCGAGCTGTCCTTCACGTCCGAGGCCTTCTCGCCGAAGATCGCACGCAGCAGCTTCTCTTCCGGGGTCAGCTGGCTTTCGCCCTTCGGGGTGACCTTGCCGACCATGATGTCGCCGGCGCGGACTTCGGCACCGATGTACACCACGCCCGACTCGTCCAGACGGTTCAGGGCCTGCTCGGACACGTTCGGGATGTCGGCGGAGATTTCCTCCGGCCCCAGCTTGGTGTCACGCGCAACGCAGGTCAGCTCTTCGATGTGGATCGTGGTGTAACGATCCTCTTCCACCACACGCTCGGAAAGCAGGATGGAGTCTTCGAAGTTGTAGCCGTTCCACGGCATGAAGGCGATCAGCATGTTCTGGCCCAGGGCCAGTTCGCCGATGTCGGTGGACGGACCATCAGCCAGCACGTCGCCACGCGCCACCACGTTGCCCACTTCCACCAGCGGACGCTGGTTGATGCAGGTGTTCTGGTTGGAACGGGTGTACTTGATCAGGTTGTAGATATCCACGCCGGCGTCGGTCGCGTCGGTGATTTCCACTTCGTTGACCTTGACCACGATGCGGCCGGCGTCGATCTGCACGATCTCGCCGCCACGACGGGCGTTCACGGTCACACCGGAGTCACGGGCCACGGCGCGTTCGATACCGGTACCCACCAGCGGCTTCTGGGCACGCAGGGTCGGCACGGCCTGACGCTGCATGTTGGCGCCCATCAGTGCACGGTTGGCGTCATCGTGCTCCAGGAACGGGACGAGCGCGGCAGCGATCGACACGGTCTGCATCGGCGAGACGTCCATGAAGTGGACTTCTGCCGGCGGCTTGAGCAGCGACTCACCCTGGAAGCGGCACGGCACGAACTGCTCGGTGAGCATGCTCTTGGCATCGGTCAGGGCGTTGGCCTGGGCGATGACGTACTCGTTCTCTTCGATGGCCGACAGGAACTCGATCTCGTCGGAGACCTTGCCGTCAGCAACCTTGCGGTACGGGGTTTCGAGGAAGCCGTACTGGTTGGTGCGGGCGTACACGGCCAGCGAGTTGATCAGGCCGATGTTCGGGCCTTCCGGCGTTTCGATGGTGCAGACGCGGCCGTAATGGGTCGGGTGCACGTCGCGCACTTCGAAGCCGGCGCGTTCGCGGGTCAGACCGCCCGGGCCCAGGGCCGAGACGCGACGCTTGTGCGTCACTTCCGACAGCGGGTTGTTCTGATCCATGAACTGGGACAGCTGCGAGGAGCCGAAGAACTCCTTGATGGCCGCGGCGACCGGCTTGGCGTTGATCAGCTCCTGCGGGGTCAGGCCTTCGGATTCGGCCATCGACAGGCGTTCCTTGACCGCGCGCTCGACGCGGACCAGGCCCACGCGGAACACGTTCTCGGCCATTTCACCGACCGAACGCACACGACGGTTGCCCAGGTGATCGATGTCATCGACCACGCCACGACCGTTGCGGATCTCGGTCAGGACCTTGATCACTTCCAGGATGTCGGAGGTGTCGGCGTGCTCGGCGACCAGGCGCTTGGACTCTTCGTCGTTGCGCTCACCGAAGTACTTGCGGTCGTACAGCACGGCTTCGCCGGTGACAGCCTTGCGGCCGACACGGCGGTTGAACTTCATGCGGCCGACCGTGGACAGGTCGTAGCGCTCGAAGGTGAAGAACAGGTTGTGGAACAGGTTCTGCGCGGCATCCTTGGTCGGCGGCTCACCCGGACGCATCATGCGGTAGATCTCGACCAGGGCTTCCAGCTGGGTCTTGGTCGGATCGATGCGCAGGGTGTTGGACAGGTACGGACCACGATCCAGATCGTTCACCCACAGGGTGCCCACGGCATCCACACCGGCCTTGCGGAAGGCCTGCAGCTGCTCGTCGGTGATTTCGTCGTTGGCCTGGGCCAGCAGTTCACCGGTGTTGGCATCGACCACGTCGTGCGACAGGATGCGGCCGACGATGTAATCGTCCGGCACGGCCAGGGCGGCGATGCCCGAGGCTTCCAGCTGCTTGACGTGACGCGCGGTGATGCGCTTGCCGGCTTCCACGATGACCTTGTCACCGTCGGCCAGGTCGAAGTTCAGGGTCTCGCCGCGCAGACGCTCGGCCACCAGTTCGAGCTGCACGCCTTCATCGGGGTTGATGTGGAACGTGTTGATCTCGAAGAACTCGGCCAGCATCTCTTCGTTGCTGTAACCCAGCGCACGCAGCAGGATCGAGACCGGCAGTTTGCGGCGACGATCGATACGGGTGAACAGGGCATCCTTCGGGTCGAACTCGAAGTCCAGCCAGGAACCGCGGTACGGGATGATGCGGGCGCTGTACAGCAGCTTGCCCGAGCTGTGGGTCTTGCCACGGTCGTGGTCGAAGAACACACCCGGCGAACGGTGCAGCTGCGAGACGATCACGCGCTCGGTACCGTTCACGATGAAGGTGCCGTTGTCGGTCATCAGCGGGATTTCGCCGAGGTAGACCTCCTGCTCCTTCACGTACTTGATGGCCTTGGTCGACGACTCACGGTCGTAGATCACCAGGCGCACGGTCACGCGCAGCGGCGCGCCGTAGCTCATGCCACGCTGGCGGCACTCGCGCTCGTCGAACACGGGATCGCCGAGCTTGTAGCCGACGTATTCCAGGGCAGCGTTGCCGCTGTAGCTGGAGATCGGGAACACCGACTTCAGGGCGGCATGCAGGCCGTGGTCCGTGCGCTTGGCCGGATCGACGTTTTCCTGCAGGAATTCACGGTAGGAATCGACCTGGATGGCAAGCAGGAACGGCACTTCGAGGATCGAGCGCTGCTTGCCGAAATCCTTGCGGATACGCTTCTTTTCGGTGAACGAATAAGACGTCATGAGGTATCACCTTGGCTGTGCGGATCGTGCGTCCACGACCCGAGGGGAAACTGAAATTGTCAGTTGCGAAGTCGCTGGTATTGCCGGCACCAGCACGCCTTCTCCCGCTACTTCCAACTGCCAACTCGTCTGCATCCACTCCCCTGCCCGCGCGCCTGGGCGCCGCTGTGACGGGGGATGACCGCAGCCCGTGTTGGGCTCGTATTTCGGGTGTTGCGTGAAACGACCAAAGGCCGGGGGCTTACGCCCCCAGCCTTGGCTGCATCGCCGTGTTTCGATGGCGAGGCAAGGAACTGCTTACTTGACTTCGACAGTCGCGCCAGCAGCTTCCAGGTCCTTCTTGAACTTGGCAGCGTCGTCCTTCGAAGCGGCTTCCTTGATCATGCCGCCGGCTTCTGCCAGATCCTTCGCTTCCTTCAGGCCCAGGCCGGTGATGGCGCGGACAGCCTTGATGACTTCGACCTTCTTGTCGCCGGCCGACTTCAGGATGACGTCGAATTCGGTCTGCTCTTCAACAGCGGCAGCCGGGCCAGCAGCAGCAGCTGCGGCGACCGGAGCAGCGGCGGAGACGCCGAACTTCTCTTCGATGGCCTTGACCAGCTCCATCACTTCCATCAGGGACTTCTCGGCGATGGCGTCGACGATCTGTTCGTTGGTAAGGGACATTTTGATTACCTTTGGATAATTTTCTGGGTTGAGGTTCCGTTCGGAACCACGGAAACGTCGACTCAGGCGGTTTCGGCGACCGGCTCGGCAGCGTCAGCGGTTTCACCGCCACCCTGCTTGTCGGCCACGGCCTTGACGGCACGGGCGAACATCGTGGCCGGCTCGGCCAGGACGCGGGCCAGCATGGCCAGAGCCTGATCACGGGTCGGCAGCGAGGCCAGCACGTCGACATGGCCAGCCGGGAACAGTTCCCCGCCGATGGCCACGACCTTTGCCTGCAGCTTGTCGTTGGTCTTGGCAAAATCCTTGATCAGGCGACCGGCTGCGCCGGGCTCCTCGAGCGAGAACGCGTACAGCAGCGGACCGACGAGCGCGTCTTTGGCGCATTCGTATTCGGTACCTTCCACTGCACGTGCCGCCAGCGTGTTCTTGACAACTTTCAAGAAAACGCCGGTTTCGCGTGCCTGCTTGCGCATCGCGGTCATCTGGGAGACCGTGGTGCCAGCGTATTCGGCTGCGATCAAGGAGTGGGCCTTGGCGGCGACGTCTGCCAGCTCGGCGACTACTTCTTGCTTCTGGGACAGATTGAGAGCCATTGCACTCCTCCAATTGAACTCCGCTTACGGCTCCTGCCGTGTGCGGTCCTGGGCGGCATCCATCCTGGACGCCGGGAACATCAGGTGATGTTCCAAGGGTGGGCCGTTCTAGACCTGGATGGCCAACCTGGGAGAACCCAGACGTGCGTAAACCAGAAAAACTCCAGAAGGGCACCATCTACGCAGGGTGATTCCCGGGGGAATCGATTAAGCGTTCGGTACTGCGCCGGCGGCGACTCCCTGCCAATGCGAGCATCCTTGCCCGTCGCCGGTATGTACTGACCGCGCCTGCGGTCTTTGACGGCTATCTCTGCAGGGCGAGCCCCACTCGGATTGCCTTCAAATATCGCGGGTACCGGACCGGGGTCCGGCACCCGCTTGAAACGATTACTTCAGCGACAGCGAGGACTGGTCGATGGTCACGCCCGGGCCCATCGTCGAGCTGACCGAAACCTTCTGCAGGTAGGTGCCCTTCGAGGTGGCCGGCTTGGCCTTGACCAGATCCATCAGCAGCGCCTGCAGGTTCAACTTCAGCGCGTCTTCGGCGAAGTCGGCCTTGCCGATGGTGCAATGGATGATGCCGGCCTTGTCAGTGCGGTAACGCACCTGACCCGACTTGGCATTCTTGACGGCTTCGCCCGGGTTGGCCGACACGGTGCCGACCTTCGGGTTCGGCATCAGGCCGCGCGGGCCGAGCACGGTGCCCAGCTTACCCACGACGCGCATGGCGTCCGGGGTCGCGATGACGACGTCGTAGTTCAGATCGCCGGCCTGCATCTTCTCAGCCAGGTCGTCCATGCCCACGGCTTCGGCGCCAGCGGCCAGGGCTTCGTCAGCCTTGGCACCGGCCGGTGCGAAGACGGCAACGCGCACGCTCTTGCCGGTACCGGACGGCAGCACGGTGGAACCGCGCACCTGCTGGTCGGACTTCTTGGCGTCCACGCCCAGGCGCACAGCAACGTCGAAGGACTCGACGAACTTGGCCTTGGTAGCGGTCTTCAGGATCTTGATGGCGTCCTCGAAGGCGTATGCCTTGCCCGGGACGACGGCGGCCTTGATGGCCTTCTCACGCTTGGTCTGTGCCATCTTCTTAACCCTCTACCACGAGGCCCATGGAACGGGCAGAACCGGCGATGGTGCGCACCGCGGCATCCAGATCGGCAGCCGTCAGGTCTGCTTCCTTGGTCTTGGCGATCTCTTCGAGCTGCTTGCGGGTCACCTTGCCCACCTTCTCGGTGTTCGGGCGCTTGGAGCCCGAGGAGATGCCTGCAGCCTTCTTGAGCAGCACGGCAGCCGGGGTGCTCTTGGTGATGAAGGTGAAGGTACGGTCCGAGTAGGCCGTGATGATGACCGGCACCGGCAGACCCGGCTCCAGCTTCTGCGTGGCGGCATTGAAGGCCTTGCAGAATTCCATGATGTTCAGGCCACGCTGACCCAGCGCAGGACCGACCGGCGGCGAGGGGTTGGCCTGACCGGCCTTCACCTGCAGCTTGATATAACCGACAACTTTCTTTGCCATGAGTATGCTCTCCGGGTGCTAGCGCCTTACGACAACAGGCTCCCCATCGGACCGGGAATCACGCGTCCCGGCATCGCGTTTTGAATTCACGCAGAAGGCCACCTCGCGGCGGCCCTTGCTTTTTGCCAGCTTCCTGGCAGGAAGCCGCGCACTATATCAGGTTTTTTCCGCCCTTGCCTCAAGGCTGACGGGCGCAGGCTGTTCAGGTTCCGGGCGGCCGCCCGGAACCCTGCCGCCCCAGGCTCAGACGGCCTTTTCGACCTGGCCGAATTCGAGCTCGACCGGGGTGGCGCGACCGAAGATCAGCACCGAGACGCGCAGACGGCTCTTCTCGTAGTTGACTTCCTCGACCACACCGTTGAAGTCGTTGAACGGACCTTCGGTGACACGGACCATCTGGCCCGGCTCGAACAGCACCTTCGGACGGGGCTTTTCCACACCTTCCTGAACGCGGTCCAGGATGGCGGCAGCCTCTTCATCACGGATCGGCAGCGGACGATCGGCGGTACCGCCGATGAAGCCCATCACCTTGGAGGTGTCCTTGACCAGGTGCCAGCTTTCGTTGTCGATGCGCGGGATACCGTTTTCTTCGTGGGTCTCGATCTGGACCAGCACGTAACCCGGGAAGAACTTGCGCTCGGAACGGCGCTTCTGGCCGGCGCGCATTTCAACCACTTCCTCGGTCGGGACCAGGACGTCACCGAAGCGCTCCTGCATCTCGTCACGCACGATGCGATCGCGCAGAGCCTGCGCAACCGACTTTTCGAAGCCCGAATAGGCGTGAACGACGTACCAACGCTTCACTGGTTTCTCCTTATCGACCCAGGAACCACTGGGTCAATTTCTGAATCACGAAGTCAAATCCGCCCAGCAGCAGGCTGAGGATGATCACCACAACGATCACCACCCAGGTCATGCGAATGGCTTCCTGGCGCGTCGGCCAGACCACCTTGCGCAGTTCGAAACGCGATTCGGAAAGGAATTCCCGCGTGTCGCGACCCTTGCCGGTCAACAGGAACACGCCGAGGCCGGCCACCAGGCCAACGACAACGGCCAGACCGCGAAGCGGACCGGCCCATGCACTCTGGGAGGCATGCTCAGGAGCACCGAACCAATACCAAGCAAAAAGACCCGCCAGCACCAGGATCGCTGCGACGGCGTACTTGACGATGTCACCTCCAGTGGAGGCGTTGTCTTTGGAATGCTCGATCTTGCTGTTCATCCGGCTCTGGCTGCTGTGGCGGCATAGCCGCTGGAAGGGAGAAGTGGCACGCCAGGAGGGACTCGAACCCCCAACCTGCGGTTTTGGAGACCGCTGCTCTGCCAATTGAGCTACTGGCGTACTGAAAAAACTTGCCTTCCCTAAGACGGCGAAGGCGGACCGAGGTTCCCGGCCCGCCACTCGCGAGACCGGCAGCAGCGCTATGCGACCGCCGGTATTGCAGTATTACGCGATGATCTTGGAGACCACGCCGGCGCCGACGGTACGGCCGCCTTCGCGAATCGCGAAGCGCAGGCCTTCATCCATGGCGACCGGGTTGATCAGGGTGACAACCA
>NZ_JBDJLE010000042.1:0-14546 GCF_039673205.1 Stenotrophomonas sp. TWI809
GCTCTCCTTTTCGGCTGGCAATCACGAGAGCCGGCCAGCGGCCGGCACTACCGGGTTTACGTGCTGCGCCGACCAACGGTCGGCGCCTACCGCGTCACTGACGAACGACCGGGTCAGGCAGGAACCGACCACGCCAGGCAGGAACGACCGGGCCGGGTAGGAACCGACCGTTGGTCGGTTCGCCCTTACGCCACGATCAACCCGAATGACGCCAACGCGGCCGCCGCCTGCCGCTGTGAAATCACCGCTTTCTTGAACAGCTTGGCGTCCATCACGTTGAGCCCGCTGATGTCGGTGCCGCGCAGGTCGGCGCCTTCAAAGCGCGTCAACCGCGTCTGTGCATTGCGCAGGCTGCCGCCGTTGAACACCGCATCGCGGAAATCGCAGCCGGACAGCTCGGCCTCGGAGAAATCCATGCCCTCCAGCTGCGCCTTGCGGAAGGACATCCCGCGCAGGTCCGCGCTGACCAGCAGGCAATCGCGGAATTCCAGCGCCCAGCCGGTCACTTCCTGCAGGTGCGCGCCCGTCAGCTTGCAGTCCTGGAACTGCACCGAGGACAGCGTTGCCCGGCGCCAGTGACTGTTGTTCAGATCGCAGTGCGAGAAACGCGCATCGCTGAGCAGTGCCGAGCTGAAATCGCATTGGCTGCCGCGGCACTTCGTCCACTGGCTTTCTTCCAGTGAGGCCGCCAGCCAGCTCGCGCCGGTGACCGAGCACTGATGGAACTGGTACCCATCCATGTCCAGCCGCGAGAAGTCGCCATGATCGAACGTGCAGTTCTCGAACACGGCTGCCCGCGGATGCGCGGCGATGATGGCCTGCATGCGCTCGCGGGTGAGGGTTTCATCGCGGAAGGTGACAGTGTTCATGCGTCCATTCTGGGTGATGGGCGGCGCAGGCGGCAGTCTTGAAGGCAGCGGCGGAGTGTGTACAGCGTCACCGGCGCGCATGCCGATGTTCGGACCGACGTAGAGCCGACCGTTGGTCGGCTGCCGTTGATGTCGACCCGTGGGGCGACACGTGCAGCCGACCAACGGTCGGCTCTACCGGGTGGGGCGACACGTGCAGCCGACCAACGGTCGGCTCTACCGGGTGGGGCGGAAATTTCGGGTATCCGGCGTCAGCCGAAGGTCCAGAACGGCGCTTTGATCCGCTCGCGCCAGTACGTTTCCCCGGCCAGGTAGAACTTCTGCGCGTAGGCCTTGGCGAACCAACCTGCGGCCGCGTCCAGATCACGTGTCACGCCGGCGCGGCCGCGGCCCAGCAGCAGGCCGCTGAAATACTGCCCGTACACATTGCCCTGGTCGGCCGCCAGCCGATACCAGCGCAGCGCCTCGATACCATCGCGCGGCAGGCCCATCCCGAGTTCGTACATCGCGCCCAGATCCACCTGGGCGTCGGCATCACCGCGCTGCGCACGCCGCTGGATGTCGACGACCAGCGGATGCAGGCTGCCCTCCGGCTGCGCGGCGATCGCCTGCGGCAGCCGCGAGGATTCGGACGGCATGTGGTGGTAGATGGTCGCGCGCAGGTCCCAACGCAGCGCGCTGGCCGCCTCACCGCGTTCGCGATGGAACCTGGCCAGCATCAGCATCGCCATCGGGTTGCCATGCTCGGCAGCGGCGCGATACCAGCGCTCTGCCTTGCGCGGTGAGGCGCGCAGTGCAGTGCCCTGCAGGATGTTCGGGCCGGTGCCATGCAGCAGCTCACCGTGGGTCCAGATCCGGCCCAGGGCCTCTTCGGCCTGGGGGTTGTGGAAGTTCCACGGGGTGACGGCGGCGGCACGTTCGTACCAGGTCACGGCGCGCGGGTCGTTGAAGGTCTCGTAGGTCCTGGCGGCCTCCCAGGCACTGTCGAAGCTGCCATCGGCCGCCTTGGTCTCGATCGACTGCACGATGCTCGCAGGCGTCCGTGACGGGGCGCTGCTGCAGGCGATGAGAGAAAGGGCCAGGGCGATGCCGCCCAGGCGTGTAGCGATGCGTCCAATGCGAGCGGTCATGCCAGCCAGGGGGGTGCAGAAGGACCGTGATTATCGCCCGGCCCCGGAGCGCGGGGTTGTCCGCGGCGGTCGGTTTGGTTGCCATCGCAACAGTTGCACCGCCGCCCAAACCCGGTTACGGTCGGTCCATGTCCTCGTTCCCGGCCACCGCTGTCAGCAATACCAACCGCAATAATCTGCGCGCGAATAATCGTGCGCGGCCGATGCGGGACTGCGACCAGGGCTAGTACAAGCAACACGCCCGGACCCCAGAAAACCCGCATCGACCGATGCGGGTTTTTTTGTGGCCCGGGTTTACCCCTTCCGGGCCTGGGTGGCCGGTCGAATGCCTGCAATACGTGTATTCCCCCATCATCAGGAGCTGTTCCCATGTGTTCGATTTTCGGTATTTTCGGCCTCCAGGCGGGCGATGACCTCGTCGCATTGCGTCGCCATGCGCTGGACCTGTCGCAGCGCCAGCGCCATCGCGGCCCGGACTGGAGCGGGGTGTACGTCGATGACGGCGCCATCCTGGTCCACGAGCGCCTGGCCATCGTCGACCCCGCCGGTGGCTCGCAGCCGTTGCTCTCCGAAGACGACGGGCTGGCACTGGCGGTCAACGGCGAAATCTACAACCACCGCGAACTGAAGGCCGAGCTGGCCCAGCCGTACGCCTTCCAGACCGGCTCGGACTGCGAGGTGATCAACGCCCTGTACCGCGAAGACAGCCCGGCCTCGTTCCTTAACCGCCTCAACGGCATCTTCGCTTTCGCGTTGTGGGACCGCGCCGCGCAGCGCGTGCTGATCGCCCGTGATCCGATCGGCGTGGTACCGCTGTACTGGGGCCACGACAAGGACGGCCGCCTGGTGGTGGCCTCCGAGCTGAAGTCGCTGGTGGACATCTGCGCTGACGCAGCGCAGTTCCCGCCCGGCCACTGGTATGACAGCGCCACCGAGACGCTGACCCGCTACTACGAACGCCCGTGGCGCGATTACGACGCGGTCGAAGGCGTCGAGGCCGACCGCGTCGAACTGCGTGAGGCCTTCGAGCGTGCGGTGCACCGCCAGCTGATGACCGACGTGCCCTACGGTGTACTGCTCTCCGGTGGTCTGGATTCGTCGCTGGTTGCGGCGGTGGCCGCGCGTTACGCCCGCCACCGTGTCGAAGATGGTGATCAGAGTGAAGCGTGGTGGCCGCGCCTGCATTCGTTCGCGATCGGCCTGAAAGGCTCGCCGGATCTGGCCGCCGCCGCCATCGCCGCCGAAGCACTTGGCACCGTGCACCACGGCTTCGAGTACACCTTCGAAGAAGGTCTGGATGCGCTGCCGGAAGTGATCCGTCATGTAGAGACCTACGACGTCACCACCATCCGCGCCTCCACGCCGATGTTCCTGCTGGCGCGCCGGATCAAGGCGATGGGCGTGAAAATGGTGCTGTCCGGTGAGGGCAGCGACGAGATCTTCGGTGGCTACCTGTACTTCCACAAGGCGCCGAACGCGCGTGAGTTCCATGAGGAGCTGGTGCGCAAGCTCGATGCACTCAACAACTACGATTGCCTGCGCGCCAACAAGTCGATGATGGCCTGGGGCGTGGAGCCGCGCGTGCCGTTCCTGGATCGCGAGTTCCTCGATGTGGCCATGCGCATCGATGCCAAGCACAAGATGGTCGGGCAGGGCCCTGCCGGTACGCGACGTATCGAGAAGGCGGTGCTGCGCGAAGCCTTCGAAGGCTACCTGCCGGACTCGATCCTGTGGCGCCAGAAGGAGCAGTTCAGCGATGGCGTCGGCTATGGCTGGATCGACGGGCTCAAGGCACATGCCGAGGCCCAGGTCAGTGACCGTGTGATGGCCGCGGCGGACAAGCGCTTCGTGCACAACCCGCCGCAGACCAAGGAAGCCTACTTCTACCGCCACGTCTTCGAGCAGTACTTCCCGACCCAGGCGGCGGCGGAGACCGTACCGGGTGGCAAATCCATCGCATGCTCTTCGCCGGCGGCGATCGCGTGGGACGCCAGCTTTGCCGCGATGGCCGATCCCTCCGGGCGCGCCATCGCCGGCGTGCACGAGCAGGCGCTGGCCTGAGCGATGGCCACACCGCCGCGTCGTCCGCGGTGGTGTGGCGACGCGTGCAGCCCGTAGAATCGCCCCTTCAATCGATGGGGATCGGTCATGGACTCTGACACCACCGGCATGCGTCGCAGCGGCCTGGCCTGGCGCTACCTGGGCTGGGTGGCGTTGCCGCTGGTGATCGGCCTGGGCCTGGCGCGGTTTGCCGGCCCCGCCGTGACCGCGCAGGTGGCCCGTGCAGAGTCCTCGCTGGGGGGCGACTGGGCCGCGCATCTGCATGCGCCGCTCGGTCTGTTCCTGCTGCAGTTGCTGGTATTGCTGATGGTCGCCAAGGGCGCGGGCTGGCTGTTCCGTCGCCTTGGCCAGCCGGGGGTGATCGGTGAGATGGCGGCCGGCCTGATGATGGGGCCGCTGGTGCTGGGGGCCATGTTGCCGCAGGTCCACGGCGTGCTGTTCCCGCCGGCATCGCTGGGTTCGCTCGGCCTGCTCAGCCAGCTCGGCGTGCTGATGTTCCTGCTGGTGGCCGGGGCGGAGCTGGATCTGGGCGGACTGCGGGGGCGACGTCGTTTCGCCTTCGTGGTCAGCCATGCCGGTATCGCCGTGCCCTTCGTGCTGGGCGTGCTGCTCGCGATCTGGCTCTATGGTGCACACGCGCCGCCGGGCGTGGGCTTCACCGGCTTTGCGTTGTTCGTGGGTATTTCATTGAGCATCACGGCGTTCCCGGTGCTGCTGCGCATCCTGGCCGACCGGGGCATGACCGGCACGCCGCTGGGCCAGACCGCCATCGCCTGCGCCGCGCTCGGTGATGCCACCGCATGGTGCCTGCTGGCGCTGATCGTGGCCGCTGCGCAATCGCAGGGCTGGGTGCCCGCGACGATCAACCTGGTCTGCGTGGTCGCCTTCGTGGCGCTGATGCTGGGCGTGGTGCGCCCGTGGTTCTCGCGCCGGGTGATCGCGCCGGGCCAGGAAGGACGCTGGCTGCTGATCATGCTGTTGATGGCGCTGGGCTGCGCCCTGGTGACCGAGATGCTGGGCATCCACGCGCTGTTCGGCGCCTTCGCGGCCGGCGTGGCGGTGTCCGGCAACGCCACCCTGCGGCACACCGTGGCCGAGCGCGTCGAGCCGTTCGCGGTGACCTTGCTGCTGCCGCTGTTCTTCGCCATGACCGGCCTGCGCATGCGCGCCGATGCCCTGCAGGCCAGCGACCTGGTGCTGTGCCTGATCGTGATCGTGGTGGCCACGCTGGGCAAGCTGATCGGCACCTGGAGCGCAGCGCGCAGTGCCGGCATGGGCAGCCATGAGGCGTGGAAGCTCGGGGCCCTGATGAATACCCGCGGCCTGATGGAGCTGATCGTGCTCAACCTGGGCTACGAGCTGGGCTTCCTCGGCGACCGCCTGTTTGCCGTGCTGGTGATCATGGCCCTGGTAACCACGGCCATGACCGGGCCGCTGCTGAATGCGATGGAGCGGTGGAAGCGCAACTGCAACTGATTCCGATTAGATCACCGGAATTTTAGATAGGGCACCATGCGCGCATTGATTCATCAGGAGCACCCCCCATGAAAGGCAACCCGGACGTCATCGCCTGCTTGAAGGAACTGCTGCGTGGCGAGTTGGCCGCGCGCGACCAGTACTTCATCCATTCGCGCCGCTACGAAGACCAGGGCCTGTTCGCGCTCTATGAGCGCCTCAACCACGAAATGGAAGAAGAGACCCAGCACGCCGATGCGCTGCTGCGCCGGATTCTCTTCCTCGGCGGCGACCCGGACATGCGCCCGCATGGGTTCGAGCCCGGCGTGACCGTGGAAGAGATGCTGCAGAAGGACCTGGAGACCGAGTACAGCGTCCGTGACAACCTGGCCGCCGGCATGAAACTGTGCGAACAGCATCAAGACTACGTCAGCCGCGACATGCTGCTGGTGCAGTTGAAGGACACCGAAGAAGACCACGCCTGGTGGCTGGAGCAGCAGTTGGGCCTGATCAAGCGCATCGGCCTGGCGCTGTACCAGACCAGCAAGATGGATGCGAAGGGTACCGCTGCGCATTGAGTGGGTGCGTTCGGGTCTTCCGGGGAGCCGGCCAGCGGCCGGCACTACCGGTGCCACGGCATCGGGTTCCGCACGCCAGCCAGCCTTCGCCAGCCAGCGGCTGAACCCTCGTCCGCCTGCCAGCTTCTGCCAGCCAGCCGACGTTGAGACGATCAGAAAGGCCGGGGAAACCCGGCCTTTTCTGTGGGTGCAACAAAAAAACGGCCGGGTTTCCCCGGCCGTTCCGATTCACGTCAGCACCGCGACGCTTACTCCACCGCCAGCCCTTCCACCTTCTGCCAACCACGCGGCAGCAGGTGGCCACGGGTCGCGCGGGTGCCCAGGTAGGTGTCCAGATCCTTGAACGACAGGTTCATGGTGCGCTGGCCGCTGCGCACCAGCAGCGTGTTGCCCGGCGCCACCGATACCACCGCGACCACGCGCTCGGTCGCGAGCTTGGCCTTGGGGATGTCGATGATCTTGTTGCCCTTGCCCTTGTCCAGTTCCGGCAGGTCGCTGGCCGCGATCGCCAGCAGGTTGCCCGAGCTGGTCACGGCCACGATGCGATCCGTCTCCGGATTGGCCACCACGGCCGGGGTCAGCACCTTGGAGCCGGAGGTCAGGTTGAGCATCGCCTTGCCGGCCTTGTTGCGGCCGGTGAGGTTCTCGAAGCGGGTCACGAAGCCATAGCCGTGCGTGGAGGCCAGCACGAAGCGCGTGTTGTTCTCGCCACTGGCCAGGGTCATGAAGGCGCTGCCCGGCGCCGGCGAGAAGCGACCGGTCAGCGGTTCGCCGTTGCCGCGGGCCGAGGGCAGGGTGTGGATCAGGGTCGAATAGGCCCGACCCTCGCTGTCCAGGAACGCCACCTGCTGCGTGCTGCGTGCGCGCACCGAACCGAGCAGCGCATCGCCATCACGGTAGGAGAGGGTGGACGGGTCCATGTCGTGGCCCTTGGCCGCACGGATCCAGCCCTTCTCCGAGAGCACCACCGTCATCGGCTCGCTCGGCACCAGCTCGGTTTCATCGATGGCCTGCGCCGCGCCACGCTGCACCAGCGGCGAACGTCGGTCATCGCCGAACTTCTTGGCATCGGCCACCAGCTCATCGCGGATCAGCTTCTTCAGCTTGGCCTTGCTCTCCAGGATGCCGACGATCTTGTCGCGCTCCTTGGCCAGCTCGTCCTGCTCGCCGCGGATCTTCATCTCTTCCAGGCGGGCCAGCTGCTTCAGCTTGGTTTCCAGGATGTACTCGGCCTGTTCCTCGCTCAGCGCGAAGCGCGCGATCAGCGCCGGCTTGGCTTCGTCCTCGGTGCGGATGATGTGGATCACTTCATCCAGGTTGAGGAAGGCGATCAGCAAGCCATCCAACATGTGCAGGCGGCGCTCGACCTTCTGCAGGCGATGGTTGAGGCGGCGGGTCACGGTGGTGCTGCGGAACTGCAGCCACTCGCTGAGCAGGGTCTTGAGGTTCTTGACCTGCGGGCGGCCGTCCAGGCCGATCACATTGAGATTGACCCGGTAGCTGCGCTCCAGATCGGTGGTGGCGAACAGGTGGCCCATCAGCTGCTCGGCGTCCACGCGGTTGGAGCGCGGTACCAGCACCACGCGCACCGGGTTGGCGTGGTCGGACTCATCGCGGATGTCCTCCAGCCACGGCAGCTTCTTGGCGCGCATCTGCGCGGCGATCTGCTCGATCACCTTCGACGGCGACACCTGGAACGGCAGCGCATTGACCACGATGTTGCCGTTCTCCTTCAGGAAGGTGGAACGCGCCCGCACGCTGCCGTAGCCGGTCTCGTACATGGTCCGCAGATCGGCGATCGGGGTGATGATCTCGGCGAAGCTCGGATAGTCCGGGCCTTTCACGTGCTCGCACAGGTCGGTGACCGTCGCGTCGGGATCGTCGAGCAGGTGCAGCAGCGCGCTGACGATCTCGTTGAGGTTGTGCGGCGGCACGTCGGTGGCCATGCCCACGGCGATGCCAGTGGTGCCGTTGAGCAGCAGGTGCGGCAGGCGCGCCGGCATCCAGGTCGGCTCTTCCAGCGTGCCGTCGAAGTTCGGCGTCCAGTCGGTGGTGCCCTGGTTGATCTCGCCCAGCAGCACTTCGGCGATCGGGGTCAGCTTGGACTCGGTGTAGCGCATCGCCGCGAACGACTTGGGATCATCGGTCGAGCCGAAGTTGCCCTGGCCTTCGATCAGCGGGTAGCGGTACGAGAACGGCTGGGCCATCAGCACCAGTGCTTCGTAGCAGGCGCTGTCGCCATGCGGGTGGTACTTACCGATCACGTCACCGACGGTACGCGCGGACTTCTTCGGCTTGGAGGCGGCATTCAGGCCCAGCTCGCTCATCGCATAGATGATGCGGCGCTGCACCGGCTTGAGACCGTCGCCGAGGAACGGCAGTGCGCGGTCGAGCACCACGTACATCGAGTAGTCCAGGTACGCCCGTTCGGCGTACTCGCGCAGGGGCAGCTGTTCAAAGCCGTGGAACGCGGGGCGGGCAAGATCGGTCATGCGGGATTGTTACCTGTGGCAAGGGACGGCGACGGCTGTCGCCCTCGCAGGCGGATGATTATCCGGATGCGGCCGGGGATGCCAAGCCGCGTGATGGGTTCAGGGGGTGTCCGCTGCGCGCCAGATAGCGCCCGGGCGGGCTGCCGAAGTGGCGGCGGAACACGGTGACGAAGGCGCTGGGGCTGCTGAACCCCAGTTCGTGCGCGATATCGGACACGCTCTGGCCATCGGACAGCCGGCGCAGCCCCTCGGCCAGCCGGGCCTGCTGGCGCCACTGCGCGAAGCTGAGCGTGGTTTCATCGCGGAAGTGCCGGGTCAGTGTACGCGGCGACAGCCCGGCCCACCGGGCCCATTGCTCCAGGCTGCGGCCGTCGGCCGGGTCGGCGATCAGCTGCGAGGCGATCCGCAGCAGGCGCCGGTCCTGCGGCATCGGCAGGTGCATGCGCTGGCGCGGCGCATTGCGGATCTCGTCCAACAGGACCTCGATCATGTGCTGCTGGCGCAGGCTCGGCTCGGCCGCGGGCACCCATGCGGTGACGCGCAGCGAAAGCGCCTGCAGGAGATCGGAAATGGCCAGCACGCAGGGTTCGTCGGGCAGGTCACAGGCCATCGGTGCGCTCACGATCACGCCCCAGCCACGCAGCGGCCCGCAGATATCCACCGTATGCGGCTCGCCCGGCGGCATCCAGCCGGCACAGCCCGGTGGCAGCGACCAGGTGCCGTGGCGGGTGCGGGTGGTCAGCAGCCCGGCCTCCACGCAGATCAGCTGGGCGCGCCGGTGCTGGTGCCAGTCGATCTCGCGTTCCAGCCCCTTGGGGCTCTCGATGCGGAAGCCGAGCACGCCCAGCCCGTCGTCCCGTTCGAACCAGTCCAGGACCTGGTTGCGGATCATCTGGGTGGCGTCGGTCTCCAGCGCTGGCCTGAAAGTGTTATCCATTGTCCAAATTGTAATACCCGGCCAGTGGCGGGCGCCATTAAGGTAGCGACCTCCCCATTGTCCTGATTGCTGCAACACAGCATTTGGTTCCAGATTGAATATTTCTATTGAGAAATATATTTTTTGGAAGAGAATGCTCACCCATGATCTGCCCTGATGCCCATCCCCCCAGCTTCGGACTCCTGCTGCGCCAAGTGCGCGATGGCCTGGTCCGTCAGCTAGACACGTCGATGGCCGAGGAAAACCTCGGTATTGGCTTCACCCACTATCTGGGTCTGAAGGTACTCGCGGCGCGTGCCCCGTGCACCGCCAACGAGTTGGCCCAGGCCCTGGACCAGGTGCCCAGCGCGGTCACCCGCCTGCTGGACAAGCTGGAAGCCTTGGACTGCGTGCGGCGCGAGCCGCACGCCCAGGACCGACGGGCGCTGCAGATCGTGCTGACCGAGCCGGGCCGCCAGTTGTGGGCCCGCCTCAAACAGCGGGGCGACCAGACCATCGACGACGCCATGCGTGATCTGTCTCCGGACGAACGCGCGCAGCTGCTTTCCCTCATGACCCGTGTACGCGACTCACTGGTAACGCCATGACTTCCATGTTTGAACGTTCTTATTCACTGCGCCCACTGCGGCCGGTGCTGGTCTCCGCGCTGGCGCTTGCGCTGGCCGCGTGTGCCAGCAGCCGCGGCCTGGAGCCGCAGGGCCGTCTGCTGGATGCCGACAGCCTGCAGACCCAGCGCACCCTGGCCGGCAACGGCCTGAGCCAGCCCGGCTGGCCAGCCACGGACTGGTGGCGCGCGCTGGGCGATCCGCAGCTGGACGCGCTGATCGCCGAAGGCCTGCAGCGCAATCCGGGGCTGGACGCGGCCGATGCACGCCTGCGCCAGGCGCGTGCCCAGATCGGCACCGCCCGCGCCGACCGCCTGCCCAGCGTGTCCGCCTCCGGTGGCTACACCGGCGTACGCCTGCCCGAATCGATGGTCGGCGACGAGCTCGGTGGCAGCTATGCCGGCAGCGGCCAGGCCTACCTGAGCTTCAGCTACGGCATCGACCTGTGGGGTGGCAAGCGCGCCGCCTGGGAAGCGGCCGTGGACAGCGGTCATGCCGCCGAAGTGGACGCCCAGGCCGCACGCCTGAATCTCTCGGCCGCCATCGCCGAGGCGTATGCACAGCTCGGTTACGCATGGACGCTGCATGACGTGGCCAGCGAAGAACTGGCGCGCTCGCAGAAGACCCTGGACCTGACCCGTCAGCGGCGCGCCGCTGGCATCGACAGTGACCTGCAGACCCGCCAGGCCGAAGCCCGTATTCCGGCCGCGCAGCAGCAACAGCAGGCCGCGCAGCAGCAGATCGACGAAGCCCGCACCGCGCTCGCCGCGCTGGTCGGGCAGGGCCCCGACCGGGGCCTGCAGATCGTGCGCCCGCAGGTGTTGAACCCGCTGGCCCTGCAGCTGCCCGGCGTGCTGCCGAGCGAACTGCTCGGCCGTCGCCCGGACATCGTCGCCGCGCGCTGGCGCGTGGAAGCAGCCAACCGCGAGATCCACGCGGCCAAGGCCGCGTTCTATCCCAGCCTCAACCTGACCGCCCTGGGTGGCGTGGTCTCCAGTGAAGTGGACCAGCTGCTCAAGAGTGGCTCGACGTTCGCCTTCCTCGGCCCGGCACTGAGCCTGCCGATCTTCGACGGTGGCCGCCTGCGCGCCAACCTGGGCAAGACCGACGCGCAATACGACCTGGCCGTGGCTGACTACAACCAGTCCTTGCTCAACGCGCTGCGCGATGTTGCCGACCAGGTCAATGCGGTGCGCTCACTGGCCGACCAGGCCAGTGCCCAGGCCCAGGCCGTCAGCACCGCACGTGCCGCCCATGATCTGGCCGAACAGCGCTACCGCGCCGGCATCGGCAGCTACCTGGATGTGCTCAGCGTCGAAGAGCAGTTGCTGGTCTCCCAGCAGCGGCTGGCCGAACTGCAGTCGCGTCAGATCCTTGTTTCGGTCCGCCTGAGCCAGGCGTTGGGCGGTGGCTTCACCCCGACCAGCGATGCCGCCACGGTCGCCGCCACCCCCGAATCCTCGCATTCCTGAGAGTCATCCCCATGAGTCAGACCTCCGCTCCCGCTGCCGAGAAGGCAGCTCCCTCCCGTCGTGGCAAGCTGCTGCGCGGCCTGCTGGTCATCGTGGTGCTGCTGCTGGCCGCGCTGGCCCTGTGGTACTTCATGTTCGGCCGCTGGTTCGAAGAAACCGACGATGCCTACGTGCAGGGCAACCAGGTCCAGATCACCCCGCTGATCAGCGGCACCGTGGTCGGGATCAACGCCGATGACGGCATGCGCGTCGAGCGCGGCCAGCTGCTGGTCCAGCTGGACCCGGCCGACACCGAAGTGGCCCTGCAGCAGGCCGAAGCCAACCTCGCCAAGACGGTTCGCCAGGTGCGCGGTCTGTACCGCAGCGTGGAAGGGGCCCAGGCTGAATTGAACGCGCGCCAGGTCACCCTCAAGCGCGTGCGCGAGGACTTCAACCGTCGTAAGGATCTGGCCAGCAGCGGCGCGATCTCCAATGAAGAACTGGCGCACGCCCGCACCGAGCTGGCGGCTGCCGAAGCCGCCGTGGCCGGTTCGCGCGAGACCTTCGAGCAGAGCAACGCGCTGGTCGATGACACCGTGATCGCCACCCAGCCCGACGTGCAGGCTGCTGCCGCGCAGCTGCGCCAGGCCTACCTCAACAATGCCCGCGCCGGCATCGTCGCGCCGGTCACCGGTTACGTGGCGCGTCGTTCGGTGCAGGTCGGCCAGCGCGTGCAGCCGGGCAATGCCCTGATGGCCGTGGTGCCGACCGAGCAGATGTGGGTGGAAGCCAACTTCAAGGAAACCCAGCTGCGCCACATGCGCCTGGGCCAGGAAGTGGAGCTGCGTTCGGACCTGTACGGCGGCGATGTGACCTACAAGGGCCACATCGACAGCCTCGGCCTGGGCACCGGTTCGGCGTTCTCGCTGCTGCCGGCGCAGAACGCCAGCGGCAACTGGATCAAGATCGTGCAGCGCGTGCCGGTGCGCATCGCCATCGATGCCAAGCAGCTGGCCGAGCATCCGCTGCGCATCGGTCTGTCGATCAAGGCCGAAGTGAGCCTGCGTGACCAGAAGGGCACCGTGCTGCCGACCGACATCGCCAAGGGCCAGGTGTTCGATACCGACGTCTACGCCAAGCAGCTGCACAGCGCTGACGATGTGATCCACCAGATCATCCAGCGCAACCTGCCGCAGCAGGGCAAGGCGAGCTGAGGCCACCATGTCCGCACAAGCTCCCGCCGCACCGGGCGCCCCCGCGGCCCCCGGCACGGCCTTCCGGCCGGCCAACGTCGCCCTGTGCACCGCAGGCCTGGCGATGGCCTCGTTCATGCAGGTCCTGGACACCACCATCGCCAACGTCTCGTTGCCGACCATCGCCGGCAATCTCGGCGCCAGTTCGCAGCAGGCCACCTGGGTCATCACCTCGTTCGCGGTCAGCACCGCCATCGCGCTGCCGCTGACCGGCTACCTCAGCCGGCGCTTCGGCGAGACCAAGCTGTTCGTGTGGGCCACGCTGGCCTTTACGCTGGCTTCGCTGCTGTGCGGCCTGGCCCAGAGCATGGGCATGCTGGTCGTCTCACGTGCCATCCAGGGCTTCGTCGCCGGCCCGATGTACCCCATCACGCAGAGCCTGCTGGTCTCGCTCTATCCGCGCGAGAAGCGCGGGCAGGCGCTGGCGTTGCTGGCCATGATCACAGTGGTCGCGCCGATCGCCGGCCCGATCCTCGGTGGCTGGATCACTGACAACTACAGTTGGGAATGGATCTTCCTGATCAACGTGCCACTCGGCATCTTCGCGGCGCTGGTGGTGGGCAACCAGCTCAAGGGGCGCCCGGAACAGATCGAAAAGCCGAAGATGGATTACGTCGGCCTGATCACCCTGGTGATCGGCGTGGGCGCGCTGCAGCTGGTGCTCGATCTGGGCAACGACGAAGACTGGTTCAGTTCGACCAAGATCGTCGTGCTGGCCTGTGTGTCGGTGGTGGCGCTGGCGGTGTTCCTGATATGGGAACTGACCGACAAGGATCCCATCGTCGATCTGCGCCTGTTCCGGCACCGCAACTTCCGCGCCGGGACGCTGGCGATGGTGGTGGCCTACGCGGCCTTCTTCAGCGTGGCGCTGCTGATTCCGCAATGGCTGCAGCGTGACATGGGCTACACCGCGATCTGGGCCGGCCTGGCAACCGCGCCGATCGGCGTGTTGCCGGTGATCATGACGCCGTTCGTGGGCAAGTACGCCTCGCGGTTCGACATGCGCATGCTGGCCACGATCGCCTTCATCTTCCTGTCCTTCACCAGCTTCCTGCGCTCGGGCTTCAACCTGCAGGTGGACTTCGGCCACGTGGCCGGCATCCAGCTGATCATGGGTATCGGCGTGGCGTTGTTCTTCATGCCGGTGCTGCAGATCCTGCTGTCGGATCTGGACGGTCGCGAGATCGCCGCCGGTTCCGGCCTGGCCACCTTCCTGCGCACGCTGGGCGGCAGCTTCGCCGCCTCGCTGACCACGTGGCTGTGGGCACGCCGTACCCAGGAGCACCATGCGCATCTGACCGAGCACATCTCCGGTTACACCCCGGGCATGCAGGACCAGGTGACCGCGATGGGGCAGGGCGACCTGCAGCATGGCGCGGCGGCGCTCAACAACATGATCAACCACCAGGCCTCGCAGATGGGTTTCAACGACATCTTCTTCCTGCTGGGCTGGATCTTCCTGGCCATCATCGCCTTCCTGTGGCTGGCCAAGCCGCCGTTCGGTGCAGGGGCGGGCGCTGCCTCGGCCGGTGGGCACTGAGCACGTGATACGTTGAAACGAAAAACCCCGCTGAAAGGCGGGGTTTTTTTTGTTACCGGACGGTAGAAACGAAAAAACCCGCTTGCGCGGGTTTGATCATTTTCTGAGTCATGGTGCCCAGGAGAGGACTCGAACCTCCACGAAGTTGCCCCCGCTAGCACCTGAAGCTAGTGCG
>NZ_JBDJLE010000043.1:0-13962 GCF_039673205.1 Stenotrophomonas sp. TWI809
GGGCGCTCCCCTCATGGCCTTGCTGCGGGCCTAAGTGGTGGCCGCCTTGGGCTTTGGGGGTGGTGGTGGGCGGATTGGGTCTCCCCCCCACCACCCGCATTGAAACATCGCCGATCACGGGGGGAGCCGTTATATTGGCCGCCATGAAGAACCGGGCTCCGGGCGCAGTGCGTCCGCTCAAGTATGTGTCGACGCTGCTGCTGGCCCTGGCCAGCAGTTCCGCCATGGCCCTGGGCCTGGGCGATATCCGGGTGCTGTCCAAACCGGGCCAACCCCTGCTGGCCGAAATCCCGGTCATTTCCGCCGATCCGTCCGAGCTGGAAAACCTCCGCGTTGCACTGGCCTCGCCGGCGACCTTCGCCCGGGTCGGGCTGGAACCGCCGTCCGGACTGGTCAGCGAACTGCAGTTTGAGTTGACCCGCAATGCGCAGGGCCGCGCTGTGGTGCGCGTCAGCAGTCATGCGCCCGTGGCGACGCCCTCGTTGAATTTCCTGATCGAAGCCGATTGGGGGCAGGGCCGTCTGGTCCGCGAATACTCCGCCCTGGTGGATGCGCCCAACAGCGCCGCCGCCGTGGCCGAGCCGGAGATCGTGGCTCCGGCAGGCGCGATGTCCAATGCCATCATCCGCGAGCCCGAACCGCAGGCGGCGCCGGTCGCCGTCACGCCGCCGCGCCGTACGGAACCGGCGACCACGCCGCGCCCGGCCGCGCCACGCGCAGCATCGGCCGCACCCGTCGCCGCCGATGGCAGCGTCACCGTGCAGCGTGGCCAGACCCTCTCGCAGATCGCCGGTTCGCTGGCGCGCGAGCAGGGCGTCAACCGCGACCAGGCGATGATCGCGCTGCTGCGGGCCAATCCCGAGGCCTTCATCCGTGGCAACGTGAACCTGCTCAAGCAGGGCGCGGTACTGCGTACGCCGGGCGCCGAGGGCCTGGCCGGGATCGATGCCCAGCAGGCCGCGGCGATCGTGCGCGAGCACACCGCGCAGTGGCGGCAGTCGCGCGCGGCGATCCCGCAGCCGGCCGACAGCGGGGTGGCCGCCGTGCCGTCTCCTGCACCGGCCGCACCGACCGCTGCTGGCCAGGGCGCACGCCTGGAAATCGCGCCGGCCGTCGCCGCCGCCGGCACCACCGCAGGCACAACCACCGGCACCGCTGCCGGCACCGAGGGCGACATGCTGGCTAACGAACAACTGCGACAGGCCAAGGAAGACGTCGCCACGCGCGATGCCGAGATCCAGGAACTGCGCGAACGCGTGGCCGAGCTGGAGAAGCTCAAGGCCCAGCAGCAGTCCCTGATCACGTTGAAGGACAACGAACTGGCCGCTGCGCAACAGGGCCTGGAGCAGGCACCCGGCCCGCGTGACAGCGCCGGCGGTGGCTGGTACTGGCTGGGCCTGGTCGTGCTGCTGCTGGTAGTCGGGGGATGGGCGCTGGTACGCCGCCGCAAGCCGTCGCCGCTGCCGCCGCTGTCGCGCGATGGGCTCGATGGCATGGCATTGGCTGCTGCCGTCCCCGCGGCCGACGATGTGGACGAACTGGCAGCGCAGCAGGAGGACGTGCAGCGCGTGCCTGACGAAGAGGCCGTTGCAGAGGCCGACGTCTACGCCGGGCTGCGCCGCGAGCCGGTCTTCCCGCTCGCGCCTTCCGCGCACGACGCCGATCCGCGTGATCCCCTCGATGATCCTCGCTGGAGCGACACCGCGACCGACGAGGCACCCGTGTTGCCGGAGGTCGAGGCGACGGCGGCGTCTGCGTACAGTATCGAGGCCGATGCGCAGCACGTGAACGTGGATGAGGCGCTGTTCCGCGCGCCGGCCCCGCTGATCGAGCCGCCGGCCCATGCGCTGGAAGCCGCCGCGCAGCCTTCGTTCCGGGGCGTGTTCGAATTCCCCGATGAAACGGCGACGGCCGAACGTCCGGCAGACGAAGACGATCACACCCTCGGTGCCGACGTTGCGCCGGTGATGGCCACCCATGACGACACCACCGAGGGTGCAGACCCGGTCGCCGACAACGCGCCGGTCGCGCCGATCGGCAGCCCCGGTCGTGATCGACTGGAACTGGCCATCGCCTACCTGGACCTCGGCGATGCCGAGACCGCGCGGACGCTGCTGCACGAAGTGGCCGTCGGCGCCGACCCGCACAGCCAGGCCGAGGCGCGCGAACTGCTGGCGCGACTGGGATGAGCGACGCCCGCCCGCTGGCCGCCCGTGAGCGCCGCCTGGACTATGTCGAGTTCGCCTCGCGCGATCCCGCAGCCAGTCGCCACTTCTTCGAGCAGGTGTTCGGCTGGTCGTTCGTGGATTACGGCCCGGACTACACCGCCTTCGACGATGGCCGTTTCCAGGGCGGCTTCTTCCGCGCTGAGCCGCAGACGGCGGCGGGTGCGGGCGCGCCATTGCTGGTGATCTACGCCGATGATCTGCAGCCCATGCTCGAGGCCGTGCTGGCCCAGGGCGGGCAGATCATCAAGCCGGTGTTCGCCTTCCCCGGCGGCAGCCGGTTCCAGTTCCTGGAGCCCGGCGGCAACGAGCTGGCCGTGTGGTCCGAGCGCGACGCCGTCTGATGCAATACCGGCGCCTGCGCCGGCCCCCCAAAACATAGAGGTTCACCATGCGCTACGCACTGGGCGTGGAATACGACGGCAGCGAATTCAAGGGCTGGCAGCAGTTGGGCGAGAGTGGCTGCCCGAGCGTGCAGGCCAGCCTGCAGGACGCGCTGTCCTCGGTGGCCAATGCGCCGATCCAGGTGGTGTGTGCCGGGCGCACCGATGCCGGCGTGCACGGCGAATGCCAGGTCGTGCATTTCGATACGGAGGTCGTGCGCGATCCGCGCAGCTGGATGCTGGGCACCACCACCCGCCTGCCGCGCTCCATCGCTGTGCGCTGGTGCGTACCGGTGGCCGACGAGTTCCACGCACGTTTCGCCGCGCGCGCGCGCCGCTACCGCTATCGTCTGCTCAACCGCCAGGTCCGCCCGGCGCTGTACCGGCAGACCCTGAGCTGGGAGCGCCGGCCGCTGGATGCCGAACGGATGCATGCGGCCGGGCAGGCCCTGCTGGGCGAGAACGACTTCAGCGCCTTCCGCAGCGTGCAGTGCGAGGCCCTGCATGCGCGCCGGCACATGCAATCGCTCTCGGTGACCCGTCAGGGCGAGGTGGTCGAGGTCGCCGTTCAGGCCAATGCATTCCTTCATCACATGGTGCGCAATATCGTCGGTTCATTGATCCTGGTCGGTTGTGGTGAGCAGCCGGTCGCGTGGATGGGGCAACTGCTGGCCGGGCGCGACCGCACCGTGGCCGGCCCGACCGCTCCGCCGCAGGGATTGGTCTTCGTTGGTCCCCTGTACCCCGACAACTGGCAGCTGCCTGCCGAGGTCACCTTATGAGCCGCTCCTTCTACCGCACCCGTATCAAGTTCTGCGGCATGACCCGTGCCGGCGATGTACGCCTGGCCGGCGAGCTCGGCGTGGACGCCGTCGGTTTCATCTTCGCCCGCGAGAGCAAGCGCCGGGTCGCCCCGGCCGAGGCGCGCGCGATGCGCCAGGCGATCGCACCGATGGTGGACGTGGTGGCCCTGTTCCGCGACAACACCAAGGAAGAGGTGCGCGAAGTGCTGCGCACCGTGCGGCCGACCCTGCTGCAGTTCCACGGTGACGAAGACGAATCGTTCTGCCGCAGCTTCAACATGCCGTACCTGAAGGCCGTGGCGATGGGGGGCAAGGACGAGGTCAACGCCCGCCAGCTGCAACTGCGTTATCCCAGCGCGGCCGGCTTCCTGTTCGACAGTCATGCCCCCGGTGGCGGCGGTGGCACCGGCGTCGCCTTCGACTGGACGCGCCTGCCCACCGGCCTGCACCGGCCGTTCCTGCTGGCCGGCGGGATCACCCCGGACAACGTGTTCGACGCGATCGTGGCCACGCTGCCGTGGGGTGTGGATGTGTCCAGTGGCATCGAATCCGAACCGGGCATCAAGGACGGCTACAAGATGCGCAAGTTCGTCGAAGAAGTGCGTCGCGCCGATTGCCACGAGGCGGATTGATCCGCCCGCCCCACGTGTAGGCCACGACCGTTGGTCGTGGCGGCGTCATCCCGCCAGCTGCTCCTGCAGCCACCCGGCCAGCGCATCCACCCGTGGGTCCGCCGCGCCCTCCGGCGTGGCCAGTACCCAGAACCCCCCGGTCGCGCCGAATCCCCACGGTGCCAGCAGCCGGCCGGCGGCCAGCTCATCGGCCACGAGCGGCTCCGGCGCGATCGCCACGCCCAGTCCGGCAACCGCCGCCTCCAGCAGGTAATACAGATGCTCGAAGCCGCTGCCCAGCTGCAGCTGTGCCGGCGCCAGCCCATGCGACAGGGCCCAGGCCGGCCACGCCTGCGGGCGTGAGGTCGTATGCAACAGCGATTCGCCCAACAAGGAGGAGGGCGGCTGATGCGCCAACCGCGCCGCGGCCGGGTGCTGCGGGCTGACCACCACGCCCACCCGCTCCGGCGCCAGTTCCCGCACCCGCCAGCCGCGCGGCCACGGCGGCTGGGCGAGCAGCAGGACCGCATCCAGGCCCTGCTGTTCGGCGGTGAAGCTCCCGTCCTGCGCGGACCAATGCAGCGGCAGCTGGGGCAGGGCGCTCTGCAGCGCCTGCAGGCGGGGAATCATCCAGCGCGCCAGGATGCTGCCGCTGCAGCCGAGCACCAACGCTTCGGGCCGCTGTTGGCGCTTGAGGGCCACCACCGCCTCGCGGATCTGGTCGAAGGCGCCTTCGCAGGCGGCCTGCAGATCCTCGCCGGCGCGGGTCAGGCGCAGCCCACGCCCTTCGCGCTGGAACAGCACGACACCCAGGTGCTCCTCCAGCAGGCGCAGTTGGCGGCTGATCGCGCCATGGGTGACATGCAGTGCCTCCGCCGCACGGCCAACCCCGCCCAGCCGGGCGGCCGCTTCAAAGCTGCGCAGGGCATTGAGCGGGGGCAACGGTCCGTCGGTCATGTGAGTTTTCCTGACAGGTTGTGGCAGATATTATCGATATTCCTGTCATGACAGGTGCGTTAAATTGGCAGCCTGTCTCCACCGGCTGTCCCGCTATGTCTGCTTCCCCCATCTCCCCCATCGTCGATTTCCACGCCTACCCCGATGCCAACGGCCATTTCGGCCGCTACGGCGGGAGTTTCGTCGCCGAGACCCTGATCGGGCCGTTGCAGGAGCTGGCGGCCGCCTATGACCAAGCGCGTCGCGATCCGGCCTTCATCGCCGCCTACGACAAGGATCTGACCCACTATGTGGGCCGTCCCAGCCCGATCTATCACGCCGAGCGCCTCAGCCAGCAGGTCGGCGGCGCGCAGATCCTGCTCAAGCGCGAGGACCTGAACCACACCGGCGCGCACAAGATCAACAACACCATCGGCCAGGCGCTGCTCGCCGCGCGGATGGGCAAGACGCGCATCATCGCCGAGACCGGCGCCGGCCAGCACGGCGTGGCCAGTGCCACCGTGGCCGCCCGGCTGGACCTGGAATGCGTGGTCTACATGGGCGCCACCGACATCGAACGGCAGAAGATCAACGTCTACCGCATGAAGCTGCTCGGGGCGACCGTCGTACCGGTGACCTCCGGCTCGGCCACGCTCAAGGACGCGCTCAACGAAGCGATGCGCGACTGGGTCACCAACGTGCGCGACACCTTCTACATCATCGGCACCGTGGCCGGCCCGGACCCGTACCCGCGCATGGTGCGTGACTTCAATGCCATCGTCGGCCGCGAAGCGCGCGCGCAGATGCTGACCGACTACGGCCGCCTGCCCGATGCGATCACCGCCTGCGTTGGCGGTGGCAGCAATGCGATCGGTCTGTTCCATGCCTTCCTCAATGATCGCGACGTGCGCATCGTCGGTGCCGAAGCCGCCGGCGACGGCATCGAGACCGGTCGCCATGCTGCCTCCATCGCGGCCGGCCGCCCGGGCGTGCTGCACGGCAACCGCACCTATGTGATCTGCGACGACGACGGCCAGATCACCGAGACCCATTCGGTCTCGGCCGGCCTGGATTATCCGGGCGTCGGCCCGGAGCACGCGTTCCTGGCCGATGCCGGCCGCGCCGAGTATGTCGGTATCACCGATGACGAAGCGCTGGCTGCATTCCACCAGTTGGCCCACAGCGAAGGCATCCTGGCCGCGCTGGAATCCAGTCATGCAGTGGCCCAGGCGATCAAGATCGCGCGCGAGCTGCCGCGCGACAAGCTGGTGCTGTGCAACCTGTCCGGCCGTGGCGACAAGGACGTACATACCATTGCTGCCCGCGAGGGTCTCGTTCTGTGAATCCGCTGCTGCGCCAGGGAAGTGCGCTGCTGATGGTGGTCGGCCTGACCGGCTGCGCGCCGCCGGATCCGCCGGTGTTGCCGGCCCCTGCCGCGCCTGTGGGCGCGGTGGCGCCGGCGCGGCAGCTGGCGAGCAATGATGATGACATTGCCAACCGCCCCATCGAGGACGCGCCGGAAGCGCCCAGGGCTGTCGATGCGCCTGTTGTGGATGACGCTGCGCCGTCGGTGGTCTCGGTCGCGCTGGATCATGCCGGCGATGTGCTCATCGGGCAGCGCTTCACCGAGCTCGCCGCCGATGGCCCGTGGCATTCGGCCGGCCTGAGCGAAGGCGAGCCCAACGGCGCCTGCGAGTACTACGAACGTGGCAGCCTGCCCGAAGGCGTCTCGATGATGGTCGAGGATGACCACGTGCAGCGCTTCGAGCTGGCCCCGATCGAGGAGTCCTACGAGGCCATTACCCAGCCGGGGCCGTTCGGGCTGCGGCTGGGCATGACGTTGGATGACGCGCTCAAGCGCCTGCCGCCCGGCAGTACCCGCGCACCGCATGCCTATGACCCGGAAACGGGCGAGTACCTGACCTGGCAGGACCCCGGTTCGGATCTGGCGATCCGGCTGGAGATCTTCGACGGGGTGATATCGAAGCTGTACTGGGGCGCCAGTGGCGCCGTTGAACTGATTGAAGGATGTGCCTGAGATGTCCGTGGACCGTATCGATGCCTGTTTTGCCCGCCTGCGCGATGAGCGCCGCAAGGCGCTGATCCCCTTCATCACCGCCGGTGATCCGGGCCTGGAGGCCACCGTGCCGGTGATGCATGCACTGGCCGCCGCCGGTGCGGACGTGATCGAGCTCGGGGTACCGTTCTCCGACCCGATGGCCGACGGCCCGACCATCCAGCGCAGCTCCGAGCGTGCGCTGGCCCGTGGGGCAGGGCTGCGCTATGTGCTGGAGACCGTCGCCGCGTTCCGCAGGGACGATGCCATCACGCCGGTGGTGCTGATGGGCTATCTCAACCCGATCGAGATCCACGGCACGGCCCGCTTCGCGCAGTCCGCCATCGCCGCGGGCGTGGACGGCATCCTGCTGGTCGATCTGCCGCCGGAAGAAGCGGCTGAAACCCGCGAGATCTTCACCGCGGCCGGCCTGGCACTGATCCTGCTGGCGTCGCCGACGACCGCAGATACCCGTCTGGATACGTTGTCCGCGATGGCCCAGGGCTACCTGTATTACGTGAGCTTCGCCGGCGTGACGGGTGCGTCCGAGCGCCTGGACAGCGGCGCCGCCAGTGCCCGCCTGCGCGACCTGCGCCGCCGCTCCAGCGTGCCGGTGGTGGCCGGCTTCGGGATCAAGGATGCGGCCAGTGCCGCGGCCATGGCCGTGGAGGCCGATGGCGTGGTGGTGGGCAGTGCGCTGGTGGCTGCGCTGGGTGAGGCGCCCGACGCCACGGCCGCGGCGGCAACCGCGCAGGCATTCCTCACGCCGCTGCGACGCGCCCTCGACGCTGCCTGAAGCACGTAAACGTACGTACCAGAATGGTTTGCGTCAGCCCCCCGGCAACCGCCGGGGGGTGCCCGAGCATGGAAACGGTGAGCTAGACTGTCCGCCTTTGCGGCCCCCGGGCCGCCCTGAACGGAAGTAGCATCCCGCATGAGTTGGCTCAGCAAGTTGATGCCGTCTGGCATCCGCACCGACAACGTCCCCAGCAAGAAGCGCAGCGTCCCCGAGGGCCTGTGGGAGAAGTGCAGCAGCTGCGGCAGCGCGCTCTACCGTCCTGAGCTGGAAGAGAACCTGGAAGTCTGCCCCAAGTGTGGCCACCACATGGCCATCCGCGCGCGTGCGCGCCTGGCCGCGCTGTTCGATGCGGACAGCACCACCGAGATCGGTGCGCGCCTGGGGCCGACGGACCTGCTCAAGTTCAAGGACCAGAAGAAGTACAGCGAGCGCATCAAGGCCTCGCAGAAGAACACCGGCGAGTACGACGCACTGATCGCCATGCAGGGCCTGATGAAGGGCCGCCCGCTGGTTGCCTCGGCCTTCGATTTCGCCTTCATGGGCGGCTCGATGGGCTCGGTGGTCGGTGAGCGTTTCTCGCTGGCCGCGGAAAAGGCGCTGGAGATCGGCGCGCCCTACGTGTGCTTCTCCGCCAGTGGCGGCGCGCGCATGCAGGAAGGCCTGTTCTCGCTGATGCAGATGGCCAAGACCTCGGCCGCGCTGGGTCGCCTGCGCGATGCCGGCCTGCCGTACATCTCGGTGCTGACCCATCCGACCACCGGTGGCGTGTCGGCTTCGTTCGCGATGCTGGGCGATATCAACATCGCCGAGCCGCAGGCACTGATCGGCTTCGCCGGCCCGCGCGTGATCGAGCAGACCGTGCGCGAAAAGCTGCCGGAAGGGTTCCAGCGCTCGGAGTTCCTGCTCGAGCACGGTGCGATCGATCAGATCTGCGACCGCCGCGAGATGCGCGACCGCCTGTCGGAGCTCCTGGCCATGCTGGCGCGTCAGCCCGCACCGGCACCGGATGCGGCGGCCTGATGGCGTCGCGCAAGTATTTCGGCACCGATGGCATCCGCGGCAAGGTCGGTGAGGGCGTCATCTCCGCCGATTTCGTACTGCGCCTGGGCAATGCGCTCGGGCGTGCGCTGACCGAGCGCAACGGGCACCGCCCGGTGGTGGTGATCGGCAAGGACACCCGTATCTCCGGCTACATGTTCGAAGCCGCACTGGAAGCCGGGCTGGTCGCCGCCGGCGCCGATGTGCAGCTGCTCGGCCCGATGCCGACGCCGGCGGTGGCCTTCCTCACCCGCACCCTCGGTGCGGATGCGGGCATCGTCATCAGCGCCTCGCACAATCCGCACTACGACAACGGCATCAAGTTCTTCTCCGCCGATGGCGAGAAGCTCGATGACGCCACCGAGCTGGCGCTGGAAGCCGCGCTCGATGCGCCGTTCACCACGGTGGAGTCCGAGCGGCTGGGCAAGGCCATGCGTGCGCGCGATGCGGTCGGTCGCTACATCGAATTCTGCAAGGCCAGCGTGCCGCGCGGGTTCGATCTGCGTGGGCTGAAGATCGTGCTCGACTGCGCGCACGGCGCTACGTATCACGTCGCCCCGCTGCTGTTCCGCGAGATGGGCGCGGAGGTGGTCAGCATCGGCGATGCGCCCAACGGTCTGAACATCAACGATGGCGTCGGCTCGATGCACATCGACAATCTCGCGGCGAAAGTGCGCGAGGTCGGCGCCGATTTCGGTATCGCCTTCGATGGTGATGGCGACCGCGTGCTGATGGCCGACGACCAGGGCAACCCGGTCGATGGTGATGACCTGCTGTTCGTGCTGGCCCAGGCCTGGCAGCGCAGTGGTCGCCTGCATGGCCCGGTGGTCGGTACGCTGATGACCAACTTCGGCCTGGAGCAGGCACTGGAACGGCTGAACATCCCGTTCCAGCGCAGCAACGTCGGCGACCGCTACGTGCATCAGGCCCTGGTCGAAAACAACGGCGTGCTCGGCGGCGAAGCCTCCGGTCACCTGTTGTGCCTGGATCGCGCCACCACCGGTGATGCGATCGTCAGCGCGCTGCAGGTGCTGGAAGTGCTGCGCCGTGACGGGACCTCGCTGCGCCAGGTGCTGTCGGTGCTCAACAAGGTGCCGCAGAAGACCGTCAACGTGCGTCTGCAGGGCGCGGCCAAGGCCACCGTGCAGGCCGAGAGCGTGCAGGCCGCGCTGGCGGCTGCGCAGCAGGCAGTGAAGGGGCGCGGCCGTGCGTTCCTGCGCCCGTCGGGCACCGAGCCGGTGGTGCGCGTCACCGTCGAGGCAGACAGCGCCGAGCTGATGCAGTCCACGCTGGACAGCCTCTCGGCAGCGGTGAAGGCAGCTGCCGCGGCCTGAGCCATGCAGTGATGCCGGAAACTGAAAACGCCCCGGGAGACCGGGGCGTTTTCGTTGCAGCGCGGTGGCGCGTTACGGCCCCGCCACCATCTTCTTTTTCTTCGCCTTGAAGCGGTTGAACAGGGGGGCGATCAACGGGTGGTAACTGTAGGCGATGCGCTTGCGCAGCCAGCTCGCCGGCCGGTTGCGGATCGCGAACCGGTAGATGTGTCCCGGATCGCCGCCGACCACATTGCGGCCGAACGGATGAGTGGTGTGCAGGTACTTGAAGCCCTGTGCCCGTGCGATCTGCACGTAGTCCTCGTCGAAATCGCCGTACGGCCAGCACAGCGTGTCCGAGACCGCGCCCAACTGCTGCTGCAGTACTTCGCGTGCCACCGAGAGGTCGCCGCTGATGCCCTGCCGCTTGTGCTCGCGGGAGATATCCTGCTTGAGCCAGCGCGTGTGCGTGTGGGTGTGGCAGTGCACCTCGAACGTGCCGGCGGCGATCATCGCGCGCGCTTCGCTCCAGCGCATCATCACCTCGTCCGGACGGTTCTCGCGCAGGATCGCCGCCTCGCAGCCGCGATGGTCCGGCGTTGCGGGCACTGTGGCGCCGGGCTGGCCGGCGTGCGGGCGGACATCGCCTTCGCCCATCCAGCCGGTGACCACGAACACCACGGCGTGCATCCCGTACTTGGCCAGGATCGGGTGCGCGTACACCCAGTTGTCCAGGTAGCCGTCATCGAAGGTGATCACGATCGATTTGGCGGGGGTCGGCTTGCCGGCCAGGAAGTCGGCGTACTGGTCCAGCGTCAGTGAGGTCCAGCCGTTGGCCGCCAGCCAGGCGATCTGGCTTTCGAAGTTCTCCGGCGACACCGTGATCATCCCCGGAGAGGGGGAGACATGGTGGTGCATCAGCACCGGGACGGATCTAGCGTTGGCCATGGCCCAGTTCCTTCAACCACTGGTGGTAATAGTGTTCGGTCGCTTCGGTGTGACCGGTCGGGGTGAAACGGTGGGCGCTGCGCATCCACTCCCAGCCCGCCAGGCCCATCTGCTGGCGGCGGTCGGGCTGCTCGATCAGGGTGCGCAGTGCGTTGGTCAACGCAGCCTGGTCGCCCAGTGGCGCGAGCAGGGCGTTACTGCCTTCCACCACCATCTCCGGCACACCGCCCACGCGCGTGGCGACGATCGGCACGCCGACGTACGCCGCTTCGAGAAACACCGTGCCGGCTGCCTCCTTGTGGGTGGCGAGGGCGAAGATATCGAAACCGGTCATCAGCCGGCAAGCACCCTGGCGGTAGCCCAGCAAGTGCACCTGGGCGGCGATGCCGAGCTGCTCGCGCAGGGCGATCAGGCGGTCCATCACCGGCTGGCCGTCGCCGACGATCACCAGTTGCACCCGCGCATCGGCGCGGCACAGCGGTGCCATGGCCTGCAGCAGCTCCAGGTGGCCCTTGGGTTCGCGCAGCACCGCGACGCAGCCGACCACGATCTGTTCGTCGTTGAAGCCCAGCTCCGCGCGCACGTCCGCGCGGGTGTCCTGCAGGCACTGCCAGGGATCGCGCTTGGCGATCTGCGACCACTGCGGCGGTACCGCGATCGGCGGGACGATGCCGACGTGCGCGTCCTCGATGCCGCGGCTGACCATCAGCTTCTTCACGAAACTGCTCACCGTCATCACCCGATGGGGCAGGCCGGTGTAGGTCAGCAGCGAGTTGATCGGGCTCATCAGGTGGCGCGAGCGCACCACCAGGGGCGTGCCGCCCAGGCGTGCACCGGCAGCGGCGATCAGACTGTCGCGGCGGCTAGTGGTGTTGACCACGTCGTAGCCTTGGCGGCGCACCAGGCGCGAGACTGACCAGATCCCCCGCAGCATGCGCAGCAGACCGCCCATTTTCAGCGCGTGGACGGTGAAGCCGGCTTCGCGCGCCATCTCGCCCAGGCGGGCGCCGGGCTGGCAGAGCAGGGAGACGTCATGGCCGCGCTCGCGCATGGCCAGCATGTGGCGATAGATGTAGATCTCCTGCCCGCCAAATCCCTTGGCAGCCTCGGTATGGAGAATTTTCAGTGGCACGTTCATCGGTGGACAGTCCATGTGTGGAAAAGCGCCCGCGGCCTGCGCGGGCGGCCATCGTCATTGCCTGCGGGATCGCACCAGCGCATCCCATGCGCTGTGCGGTGCCGTGGGTGGAAGGTCATGCGGGTCCATCGGCCACAGGCTGGGCCCTGCCGGCGCGAGCCAGCGCAACGCCATTGGCGATGAGGAAGAGGGCAGGGCATCCATGAGGCGGACCGGGCGACGCTGGGAGTAAAGGGGGCGGCGCGGGAGCGTCGCCGTTGGCCCGTTCTGGCCGTCTGGGCGCGCGCATTGTATCGGTTTGTATCAATGTATCGGTGGCGGGGTTGGCCCGATCTGGCACAATGTTCAGCCGGGCCACAGCTGGCCCACCGACCACCATGAACAAGCAGGAATCGCTGTGAGCCAGATCCCCACCCTCGACATCACCCGTTTTGACACCGACCGCGACGCGTTCGTGGCCGAGCTGGGTGCGGCCTACCGCGAATGGGGCTTTGCTGGCATCCGCAACCACGGCATTCCGCAGGCCGATATCGACGCGGCGTATGAGGTCTTCAAGGCCTTCTTTGCGCTGCCGGAAGAGACCAAGCGCCAGTACCACGTGCCCGGCAGCGGCGGCGCGCGCGGCTACACCGCCTTCGGCGTGGAGACCGCCAAGGGCTCGCAGCACTTTGATCTGAAAGAGTTCTGGCACATCGGTCGCGAGATCCCGGACGACTCCCCGTACCGTGACGTGATGGCCCCGAACCTGTGGCCGAGCGAGGTCCCGGGCTTCCGCGAGCGTGGCTACGGCATCTACCAGGCCCTGGACAAGCTGGGTTCGCGCGTCCTGTCGGCCCTGGCGCTGCACATTGGCTTGCCGGAGGATTTCTTCGCGGACAAGACCAACAACGGCAACTCGATCCTGCGCCCGATCCATTACCCGCCGATCACCGCCGAGAACATCCCGAACGTGCGCGCCGGTGCCCATGGCGACATCAACTTCATCACGCTGCTGGTCGGCGCCAGCGCGGCCGGCCTGGAAGTCCAGTCGCACGAAGGCAAGTGGGTGCCGTTCACCTCGGACGCGGACACCATCGTGGTCAACATCGGCGACATGCTGCAGCGCCTGACCAACCATGTGTATCCTTCGACGATCCACCGCGTGGTCAATCCCCCGGGCGAGCAGGCGCGCCAGCCGCGTTATTCGGTGCCGTTCTTCCTGCACCCGAACCCGGATTTCCTGATCGACGTGCTGCCGACCTGCATCACCCCGGAAAACCCGAGCCGCTACCCGGAGCCGATCACCGCCCACGGCTTCCTGGAAGAGCGCCTGCGCGAGATCAAGCTGAAGTAAGCGATCCTGCCGAAACAAGAGAGAAGGCCGCCGCAAGGCGGCCTTCTTCATTCGGCGTAGTGCCGGCCGCTGGCCGGCTCCAGGCACTGCTGCCCTCGCCGCATTCGGCTATTCGCTGCCCCGTGCTGGGCGAGCGCTGCCATGCCCAGCCGGGACGCGCCGTAAACCCGTCCATGGGGGCTCGACGGGCGCCATCCTTGGCGCCCGACGGTACCGGCTGGGCACGGCAGCGCTCGCCCCCGACAGATCGCCTCGGCGGAGGGCAGGGCAGCCTCAAATCCGATCCGGCGCTTTGTAGTTGTTCCATGCAAGCCGACAAACTGTCAGAGGGTGGGCGTGGGTGGGTTGGCGGGACCGTTATGCGCCATGGATGGCGCAT
>NZ_JBDJLE010000044.1:2500-5000 GCF_039673205.1 Stenotrophomonas sp. TWI809
AACTGAAATATCTAAGTAACCAGAGGAAAAGAAATCAACCGAGATTCCCTGAGTAGCGACGAGCGAACGGGGACTAGCCCTTAAGCTGGAATGGTTCTAGAAAAACAGCCTGGAACGGCTGGCCATAGAAGGTGATAGCCCTGTATTTAAAAGGGCCACTCCAGTGAAGACGAGTAGGGCGGGGCACGTGAAACCCTGTCTGAACATGGGGGGACCATCCTCCAAGGCTAAATACTACTGACCGACCGATAGTGAACCAGTACCGTGAGGGAAAGGCGAAAAGAACCCCGGAGAGGGGAGTGAAATAGATCCTGAAACCGTGTGCGTACAAGCAGTAGGAGCTCGAAAGAGTGACTGCGTACCTTTTGTATAATGGGTCAGCGACTTACTGTTCGTGGCAAGCTTAACCGTATAGGGGAGGCGAAGGGAAACCGAGTCTGATAAGGGCGCATAGTCGCGGGCAGTAGACCCGAAACCGGGTGATCTAGTCATGGCCAGGGTGAAGGTGCCGTAACAGGTACTGGAGGCCCGAACCCACGTCTGTTGCAAAAGACGGGGATGAGCTGTGATTAGGAGTGAAAAGCTAATCGAACCCGGAGATAGCTGGTTCTCCTCGAAAGCTATTTAGGTAGCGCCTCATATGTATCCTCTCGGGGGTAGAGCACTGTTATGGCTAGGGGGTCATCGCGACTTACCAAACCATTGCAAACTCCGAATACCGAGACGGACTGTATGGGAGACACACGGCGGGTGCTAACGTCCGTCGTGAAAAGGGAAACAACCCAGACCCACAGCTAAGGTCCCAAATTCACTGCTAAGTGGAAAACCATGTGGAAAGGCACAGACAGCCAGGAGGTTGGCTTAGAAGCAGCCACCCTTTAAAGAAAGCGTAATAGCTCACTGGTCGAGTCGGTCTGCGGGGAAGATTTAACGGGGCTAAGCAGTGAACCGAAGCTTGGGGTGTGCATATTTATATGTACGCGGTAGAGGAGCGTTCCGTAAGCCGTTGAAGGTGGATTGAGAAGTCTGCTGGAGGTATCGGAAGTGCGAATGCTGACATGAGTAACGATAATGCGGGTGAAAAACCCGCACGCCGAAAGCCCAAGGTTTCCTTGCGCAACGTTAATCGGCGCAGGGTGAGTCGGCCCCTAAGGCGAGGACGAAAGTCGTAGTCGATGGGAAGCAGGTTAATATTCCTGCACCTCGCGTAAGTGCGATGGAGGGACGGAGAAGGTTAGGTGTACCCGGCGTTGGTTGTCCGGGGGAAAGGCGGTAGGTTTGGATCTTTGGCAAATCCGGGATCCTTTAAGACCGAGCACCGAGACGAGCCTTTAAGGCGAAGTCACTGATACCACGCTTCCAGGAAAAGCTCCTAAGCTTCAGCTTACGCAGACCGTACCGTAAACCGACACAGGTGGGTAGGATGAGAATTCTCAGGCGCTTGAGAGAACTCGGGTGAAGGAACTAGGCAACATGGCACCGTAACTTCGGGAGAAGGTGCGCCCTTTTTGGTGGCTCATGCGAGCTATAGCTGAAGAGGGCCGCAGTAACCAGGCCGCTGCGACTGTTTATCAAAAACACAGCACTCTGCAAACACGAAAGTGGACGTATAGGGTGTGACGCCTGCCCGGTGCTGGAAGGTTAATTGATGGGGTCAGCCGCAAGGCGAAGCTCTTGATCGAAGCCCCAGTAAACGGCGGCCGTAACTATAACGGTCCTAAGGTAGCGAAATTCCTTGTCGGGTAAGTTCCGACCTGCACGAATGGCGTAACGACAGCGGCGCTGTCTCCACCCGAGACTCAGTGAAATTGAAATCGCTGTGAAGATGCAGCGTTCCCGTGGCAAGACGGAAAGACCCCGTGAACCTTTACTATAGCTTTACACTGAACGTTGAGTTCGTCTGTGTAGGATAGGTGGGAGGCTATGAAACTGTGGCGCTAGCTGCAGTGGAGCCATCCTTGAAATACCACCCTGTCGTGCTTGACGTTCTAACCTAGGTCCATAATCTGGATCGGGGACCGTGTATGGTGGGTAGTTTGACTGGGGCGGTCTCCTCCTAAAGAGTAACGGAGGAGCTCGAAGGTACGCTCAGCGCGGTCGGACATCGCGCACTGTGTGCAAAGGCATAAGCGTGCTTGACTGCAAGATCGACGGATCAAGCAGGTAGGAAACTAGGACTTAGTGATCCGGTGGTTCTGTATGGAAGGGCCATCGCTCAACGGATAAAAGGTACTCCGGGGATAACAGGCTGATACCGCCCAAGAGTTCATATCGACGGCGGTGTTTGGCACCTCGATGTCGGCTCATCACATCCTGGGGCTGTAGTCGGTCCCAAGGGTATGGCTGTTCGCCATTTAAAGTGGTACGCGAGCTGGGTTCAGAACGTCGTGAGACAGTTCGGTCCCTATCTGCCATGGGCGTTGGAGATTTGAGAGGGGCTGCTCCTAGTACGAGAGGACCGGAGTGGACGAACCTCTGGTGTTCCGGTTGTCACGCCAGT
>NZ_JBDJLE010000045.1:0-9786 GCF_039673205.1 Stenotrophomonas sp. TWI809
TTGGGGGGGGGGGGGGGGGGGGGCGGGCCCCATCATCCGTCTTGTCCTCCCGCCCGGCCGCGCGCCGCCCCCACTACCCGGCGCCGCGCGGCCCGTTGGACCGCGGCAACGCCCGGATCAGGCCGCTTCGGGCGCCGGCTTGTTCAGGCCCAGCCAGCCGCCGATGATGCCGCGGGCTTCATCCACGCCCTGGCGGGCGGGACCGGAGAAGGTCTGCACGCTGACGGTATCGCCGAAGGAGGACTGCAGTTCCTTGCGCACCTTCTGCAGGGCGATGCCCTGCTGGCCACGGCCGAGCTTGTCGGCCTTGGTCAGCAGCGCGTGCGCCGGCAGGCCGCGCTGCACCGCATAGGCGAGCATCTGGCGGTCGTAGTCCTTCAGCGGGTGACGGATGTCCATCACCACCACCAGGCCACGCAGGGCCTCGCGGGTACGGAAGTACTGGTCGATGAACGCCTGCCAGTGCGCCTGCAGATCCAGCGGGACCTTGGCGTAGCCGTAGCCGGGCAGATCGACCAGCTTGGCCTCCGGGGTGACCTCGAAGAACACCAGCTGCTGGGTGCGGCCGGGGGTCTTGGAGACCCGGGCCAGGCTGTTCTGGCGGGTCAGGGCGTTGAGGGCACTGGACTTGCCAGCATTTGAGCGACCGGCAAAGGCGACTTCCGCGCCCACGTCTTCCGGCAATTGCCGGGTGTTGTGGGCCGAAAGCAGGTATTGGGCGCGTTCGAGGAGCAATGACATGGGCATAGGATCGCATGTCCGGGCCCGATCCGCGCTGCCCGCGCTCGGTTTTGCTGCACCCTGCGTTGACCGTGGCGTGAAACGGCGTTGATAATCGGGCGATCCCCGTGGTTGCGGTCCCGCAACCGCCAGGCCGGTCCACACGGAGCTTCCGCATGCGCCATGCTCGCGTTCTTGCCGTTTCCGCACTTGCTGTATCGCTGCTCGCCGCCGTTGCCGTTGCCCAGACCTCGATCACGCCCCTGCCGGACAACGGGCCGATCAAGACCGCCTCGCTGGAGGTCGATTTCAGCAAAACCACCTGGGGCGATCCCAAGGCCGGGCAGACCAAGGCGGCCGCCTGCGCGGCCTGTCACTCGGCCGATGGCAATTCCACGGTGGAGATGTACCCGAGCATCGCCGGCCAGAGCGAGCGCTACAGCGCCCAGCAGATGGCCCTGATCGCCAATGGGCAGCGCACCTCCGGGGCTTCGGCGGCGATGGTGCCGTTCGTGCAGGACCTCACCCCGCAGGACATGCGCGACATCGGTGCCTACTTCGCCACGCAGAAGGCCACGGCCGGCATCGCCGACGATGGCGCGGTGACCGAGGGCCCGTACGCGGGCAAGAAGTTCTATGAGATCGGCCAGCAGCTGTATCGCGGCGGCGATGCCGAGCGCGGCATCCCGGCCTGCATGGCGTGCCACGGCCCCACCGGCGCGGGCAATCCCGGCCCGGCCTACCCGCATATCAGTGGCCAGCACGCAGCGTATGTCGCGCGCCGCCTGCAGGAGTATCAGGCCGGGACCACCCAGGAAACGGACAAGGCCCACTTCCAGATCATGGCCTCGATCGCCAAGTCGTTGACCGAGCAGGAAATCCAGGCCCTGGCCAGCTACCTGCAGGGCCTGCACAACCGGGCCGATGACGTCGCCGCAGCCGCCACCCCGGTCGCCGGAGGCGCGCAGGCTCCCTGACGACCGCCCACCCCGCAGCGCATCCCCTTGGTCGGATGACCGATGCGGACGCCCCGGCCGGCGGGGTATGTTCACTGGCACGCCGGCGACTGGGCCGGCGTCGTTTTTTCTGTATGGAGATGGATGTAGATGACGTTGATGCCCCGCCTGATGTTGTTGCTGCTGGCCCTGAGCCCGTTGACCACCCTCGCTGCCACCCCGGCCCCGCTGGTGGAGGGCAAGGATTACGAACGCATCGCCGATGCCGGTCCGTTCGCGCCGCTGGCCGGCAAGATCGAAGTCGTGGAGATGTTCGGCTACACCTGCCCGCACTGCGCGCACTTCGAGCCGCAGCTGGAAGCCTGGGCCGCCAAGCTGCCCAAGGACGTCCGCTTCACCCCGGTGCCGGCCGCTTTCGGGGGCGTGTGGGATTCGTTTGCCCGCGCCTACTACGCCGCCGACCAGCTGGGCGTGGCCAAGCGCAGCCATCGCGCCATGTTCGATGCCCTGCATGAGAAGGGCTCGCTGCCGATGCAGAACGTCTCGCCGGATGAACTGGCCGCGTTCTACCAGGGCTTTGGCGTGGCCCCGGCGCAGTACATCACCGCGCTCAAGAGCGACGCCGTGGATGCCAAGGTCAAGGCCGCCCGTGCCTTCGCCCTGCGCACCAAGGTGCCCGGCACGCCGACGCTGATCGTCAATGGCGTGTACCTGGTCAAGGGCGACTCGTTCGAGTCGATGCTGCGCAATGCAGATGCCCTGATCGCCCGTGCGCGCAGCGGCAAGGCGCTCTAACAGCGCTCGCTGAACCATCACGCACCGTGCACGCGGGACGCTCGTTTCCGCGTGTCATCATGCTTCCCTGGCCGACGCTCCCAGCGTCGGTCCCACCATGCTCATCCGCTGGAGATGCTTCGATGAAGACCCGTTTCGCCATTACGCTCATGGCCCTGCTGCCGATCCTGGCTGCCTGCAAGGCGCAGGACGGTACCGCCAACACCACCGCCCCGGCCGAACCGGCCGCGCCGAGCAGCACCCCGGCCACCGAAACGGCCCCCCCGAGCGAGCAGGCCCCGGCCGCCAGCGGTGAAACCGCCGCCGCCGAGACCGCCGCTGCCGAAGCCACCACCCCGGCGCCGGCGCCGGCCTCGTCGCGCCCGACCGGCCCGGAGCCGGTTGCCGGCACCGACTATGTGGTGATCGAGAATGGCCAGCCGTTCCAGCCGGCCACCGGCAAGATCGAAGTCGCCGAAATCTTCGGTTACGTGTGCCCGGCCTGCGCCGCGTTCCAGCCGCTGATCGGGCCGTGGAAGGCCGGTCTGCCGAGCGATGTCAATTTCGTCTACGTGCCGGCCATGTTCGGCGGCACCTGGGATGACTACGGCCGTGCGTTCTACGCCGCGCAGGCCATGGGCCTGCAGGAAAAGACCCACGAAGCCATGTACGCCGCGATCCATGCCGAGCAGAGCCTGAAGGGCGAGCGCGGCCGTGATTCGGTCGACGACATCGCCAACTTCTACGGCAAGCACGGCGCCGACCCGAAGCAGTTCGCCGCGATGATGGGCAGCTTCGCCGTCAACGCCAAGACCAACTCGGCCAAGCAGTTCGCCCAGCGCAGCAAGATCTCCGGCACCCCGTCGGTGATCGTCAACGGCAAGTACCTGGTCAAGGGCAAGGGCTTCCCGGACATGCTGCGCATCGCCGATCACCTGATCGCGCGCGAACGCGCCGGCAAGGCCAACTGATCCAGCGATAGCGAACCGTCGTGACCTCCCCCCACACGCGGACCCTGCGCCTGCTGACGGCCAATATCCAGGCCGGTTCGAGCACCCGCCGCTACAGTGACTACGTGACCCGCAGCTGGTCGCATGCACTGCCGGCCGGGCGTAAGCGAACCAGCCTGGATGCCATCGCGCAGATGGCCCGCGAACACGACATCGTCGGCCTGCAGGAGGCCGATCCCGGCAGCCTGCGCTCGGGCTTCACCAACCAGACCCACTATCTGGCCGAGCGCGCCGGCTTCAATTACTGGAGCCACCAGCCCAACCGCCGGATGGGTGGGGTCGCCTCCAGCGCCAACGGCCTGCTCAGCAAACTCGAGCCGGTCGAGGTCCAGGACCACGCCCTGCCCGGCCGGATCGGCGGGCGCGGCGTGCTGCTGGCCAAGTTCGGTGAAGGCAGCCAGGGCCTGGCGGTGGCGGTGGCGCATCTGTCCTTGGGGACCAATTCGCGCATGTCGCAATTGGCCTTCATTGCCGATCTGCTCTCCGACCACCCCAACGCCGTGCTGATGGGCGATTTCAACTGCCTGGCCGAACGGCCGGAAATGCAGGTGCTGTACCAGAAGACGACGCTGCAGCCGCCGGGCTGCGTGGTGCCGACCTTCCCCAGCTGGCGCCCGGACCGGGCGATCGACCACATCCTGCTCAGCGACGGCCTGCAGCAACGCAGTGCCGAAGCCGTGCCGGCCGCGTTCTCCGATCACCTCGCGCTGGCGATGTCGATCGATGTACCGAGCAGCGCGCTGCGCTGACCCCTGTGCACCCGCCGCCCTTGCGCGGCGGGCATCGTGAGCGTGTAAACAGGCTGTCCACAGCGCCTGTGCGATAAATCCCGCCGTCTGCCGCTCCGGCACCGGGAGTATCCCCCACCCCATGAGTACCGTGGAGCCGCCTCTGCCCGAGGTGCGCACGCTTCGACCCGTGTTCCTGCTTGCCGCCACGATCGTGGCGGCATTCGCCATTCTGGTCACCGTGTTTCCCATCGATGCCGGCGTGATGCTGCTCGATGCCCAGACCTGGGCCTCGCGCAATGTCGGCTGGTATTACCTGCTGGCGATGACCGTGTACCTGGTGTTCGTGGTCGGCGTGGCGTTGTCCGGCTATGGCAACGTCAAACTCGGCGCGGACCATGACGAGCCGGAGTTCAGCTATCTGTCTTGGGCCGGCATGCTGTTCGCCGCCGGCATCAGCATCACCCTGTTCTTCTTCTGCGTCTCCGAGCCGCTGACCCATTACCTGTTGCCGCCGCAGGGCGGCACCGGCAGTGGCGAGGCCAGCGCGCGCCAGGCGATGCAGCTGCTGTTCCTGCACTGGGGTCTGCATGGCTGGGGCGTGTTCGCGCTGGCCGCGATGGCGCTGGCCTACTTCGCCTACCGCCACAACCTGCCACTGGCGCTGCGCTCGGCGCTGTATCCGTTGATCGGCAAGCGCATCAACGGGCCGATCGGCTACACCGTGGATGCCCTGGGCATCGTGGCCACCGTGTTCGGCCTCGGCGCGGACATGGGCTTTGGCGTGCTGCATCTCAACGCCGGCCTGAACACCTTGTTCCCGGTGCCGCACGCGGCCTGGGTGCAGGTCGGGCTGATCGTGCTGATGATGGGCGCGGCGATCACCGTGGCCGTGTCCGGCGTGGAGAAAGGCGTGCGCTGGATGTCCAACATCAACATGCTGCTGGCGATCTCGCTGCTGCTGTTCATGCTGTTCGCCGGCCCCACCCAGTACCTGCTCAATGCCTTCATGCAGAACATGGGCGACTACCTGGGCAACGTGGTCGGCAAGAGTTTCGATGTGTACGCCTACGGCGGGCGCCCGGACTGGCTGGGCAACTGGACGGTGTTCTACTGGGCCTGGTGGATCGGCTGGGCGCCGTTCGTGGGCCTGTTCATCGCGCGCATCTCGCGCGGCCGCACCATCCGCGAATTCGTGCTCGGCGTGCTGCTGATCCCGCTGGGCTTCACCCTGGCCTGGCTGTCGATCTTCGGCAACAGCGCGCTGGACCAGATCCTGCATCACGACCAGGTACACCTGGCGCAGATGGCGGTGGAGAACCCGCCGACCGTGCTGTACGCGCTGCTGGAGAGCTATCCGTGGAGCCGCGCCGTCATCGCGGTCACGGTGATCGTCAGCTTCATCTTCTTCGTCACCTCGGCCGATTCCGGCACGGTGGTGCTGTCCACGCTGTCCTCGCAGGGCGGCAATCCGGAAGACGACGGCCCGCGCTGGTTGCGCGTTTTCTGGGGCGTGATGACCGGCCTGGTCACCGCCGGACTGCTGCTGGCCGGCAGCATGGATGCACTCAAATCCGCGGTGGTGCTGGCCTCGCTGCCGTTCTCGGTGGTGTTGCTGCTGATGCTGTGGGGCCTGACCCGCGCGCTGGGCGAAGAGTCGCAGCGCAAGAAAGCCTCGCAGTACTCGCCGATCCCATTGATCGGGCAATCGCGACACCAGCGCGGCTGGCGCCAGCGCATCACCCAGGCGGTGCATTTCCCGGTCCGCGACGAGGTGTACCGGTTCATGGATACCGATGTGAAGCCGGCGATCGAAGCCGTCGCGGCGCAGCTGCTCGAACAGGGCCTGGATGTGCAGACGAAGTTCGAGCCGGGTCACATGGAGCTGCTGGTGGACCATGGCGAACAACAGGTGTTCACCTACCAGGTGATCATGCGCGGCTACCTCACGCCTTCGTTCGCCGCGCAGCGCTTCCGCAACCAGCGTTACTACCGCGCCGAAGTGCATCTTTATGAAGGTGGACAGGACTACGAGCTGTTCGGCTACAGCCGCCAGCAGATCATCAACGACATCATCGATCAGTACGAGCGTCACCTGCAGTTCCTGCATCTCACGCGTTGACGCACTGATCTCCCGCTGCAAAGGAGTCATCGACATGCCTACCCTCCCCGACCAGCTGCTGTACATCGGCGGCCGCTACGTTCCCTCCCAGGGCGGACAGACCTTCCAGGTCATCAATCCGGCCAACGGCGAGCTGCTCGCCAACGTCCACAGCGCCAACAGCGACGATCTCGACGCTGCCGTGGAGAGCGCCCAGGCCGGCCAGAAAGCATGGGCCGCGCTGACCACCGTGGAGCGCTCGCGCATCCTGCTGCGGGCGGTCGCGCTGCTGCGCGAGCGCAACGATGCACTGGCCGAGCTGGAATCGCGCAACACCGGCAAGGCCCTGAGCGAAACGCTCAGCGTGGACGTGGTCACCGGTGCAGACGTGCTGGAGTACTACGCCGGCGTCATGCACGGGCTGGAAGGCAGCCAGGTGCCGCTGCGTGAGAGCAGCTTCTTCTACACCCGGCAGGAGCCCCTTGGCGTGGTCGGCGCGATCGGTGCCTGGAACTACCCGATCCAGATCGCGCTGTGGAAGGCCGCCCCCGCGCTGGCCGCCGGCAACGCGATGATCTTCAAGCCCAGCGAAGTGACGCCGCTGACCGCGCTGAAGCTGGCGGAAATCTTCACCGAGGCCGGCCTGCCCGATGGCGTGTTCAACGTGCTGCCCGGCGATGGCGCCGGCGTCGGCTCGGCATTGACCGAGCATCCGCTGATCGAGAAGATCTCCTTCACCGGCGGCACCGCCACCGGCCGCAAGGTGATGGCCAGTGCCTCCAGCTCCACGCTCAAAGACGTCACCATGGAGCTGGGGGGCAAGTCGCCGCTGATCATCTGCGCCGACGCCGATCTGGACCTGGCCGCCGACGTGGCGATGATGGCCAACTTCTACAGCTCCGGTCAGGTGTGCACCAACGGCACCCGCGTGTTCGTGCCGCGCAGCACCCTGGCCGCGTTCGAAGCCAAACTGCTGGAACGGGTCAAGCGCATCCGCATCGGCGACCCGCTGGCCAAGGACACCAACTTCGGCCCGCTGGTCAGCGCCGCGCACATGCAGCGCGTGCTTGAGCACATCGCCAGCGGCAAGGCCGAGGGTGCACGGCTGGTCTGCGGCGGCGAACGGCTGACCGACGGCACGCTGGGCAAGGGCTGCTATGTGGCACCGACGATCTTCAGCGATTGCCGCGATGACATGCGCATCGTGCGCGAAGAGATTTTCGGGCCGGTGATGAGCCTGTTGGCGTACGACGACGAAGACGAGGCCGTGCGCCGCGCCAACGACACCGATTACGGTCTCGCCGCCGGCGTGGTCACGCCGGACCTGGCGCGCGCGCATCGCCTGATCCATCAGCTCGAGGCAGGCATCTGCTGGGTCAACAGCTGGGGCGAATCGCCGGCACAGATGCCGGTGGGCGGCTACAAGCAGTCCGGTGTCGGCCGTGAAAACGGGCTGGCCACGCTGCGTGCCTACACCCGCACCAAATCCATCCAGATCGAACTGGACCGCTACGCGTCGGTGTTCTGAACCGGCCTTACCAGGAGACACCGCGATGAAGCGCGAGTACGACTACATCATCATCGGCGCCGGGTCGGCCGGCAACACGCTGGCCGCGCGCCTGACCGAAGACGCCGGCGTCAGCGTGCTGCTGCTGGAAGCAGGCGGCCCGGATTACCGGATGGATTTCCGCACCCAGATGCCGGCCGCACTGGCTTATCCGCTGCAGGGCCGCCGCTACAACTGGGCGTATGAAACCGAGCCGGAACCCTACATGGACAACCGGCGCATGGAGTGCGGCCGCGGCAAGGGCCTGGGCGGTTCCTCGCTGATCAACGGCATGTGCTACATCCGCGGCAACGCGATGGACTTCGACCAGTGGGCCAGCTTCGACGGCCTCGAGGACTGGAGCTACCACGACGTGCTGCCCTACTTCCGCAAGGCGGAAACGCGCGACATCGGCGCCAACGATTACCACGGCGGCGACGGCCCGGTCAGCGTGGCCACGCCGAAGAACGGCAACAACGTGCTGTTCCACGCGATGGTCGAGGCCGGCGTGCAGGCCGGCTACCCACGTACCGATGACCTCAACGGCTACCAGCAGGAAGGCTTCGGCCCGATGGACCGCACGGTGACCCCGCGCGGGCGCCGCTCCAGTACCGCGCGCGGTTACCTGGACATGGCCAAGGACCGTGAGGGACTGGAGATCGTGGTGCACGCCACCACCGACCGCATCCTGTTCGCCGGCAAGCGCGCGGTGGGCGTGCGCTACCTGGCTGGCAACAGCGCCGAGCCGATCGACGCTACCGCCCGCCGCGAGGTGCTGCTGTGCGCCGGGGCGATCGCCTCGCCGCAGATCCTGCAGCGCTCTGGGGTGGGTGCGCCGGCGTTACTGGCCGCACTTGGCGTACCGCTGGTGCACGACCTGCCCGGCGTCGGCGAGAACCTGCAGGATCACCTCGAGGTATACATGCAGTACGCCTGCAAGAAGCCGGTCTCGCTGTACCCGGCGCTGCAGTGGTGGAACCAGCCGGCGATCGGTGCGGAATGGCTGTTCGCCGGCACCGGCATCGGTGCCAGCAACCAGTTCGAGGCCGGCGGCTTCATCCGTACCCGCGAGGACTTCGACTGGCCGAACATCCAGTACCACTTCCTGCCGGTGGCGATCAATTACAACGGCACCAACGCGGTCAAGGAACACGGCTTCCAGGCGCATGTGGGCTCGATGCGCACGCCCAGCCGCGGGCATGTGCATGCCAAGTCGCTGGACCCGCGTGAGCACCCCTCGATCCTGTTCAACTACCAGTCCACCGATCAGGACTGGCAGGAATTCCGCGATGCGATCCGCATCACCCGCGAGATCATCGCCCAGCCCGCGCTGGACGAGTACCGCGGCCGCGAGATCAGTCCGAGCGCCGAGTGCCAGACCGATGCGGAACTGGATGCCTTCGTGCGCGCGCATGCCGAGACCGCCTACCACCCCTCCTGCTCGTGCGCGATGGGCACCGATGCGATGAGCGTGGTGGACGGCCAGGGCCGTGTGCACGGGATGGAGAGCCTGCGTGTGGTGGATGCTTCGATCATGCCGCGCATCATCACCGGCAACCTCAACGCCACCACGATCATGATCGCCGAGAAGATCGCCGACCGGATCCGGGGGCGTGCTCCGCTGCCGCGCAGCACGGCGGCGTATTACGTCGCCGGGGACGCGCCGGCCAGGCGCTGAGGGCGCCGCGATCCATCGGTAGGCGCCGCCGGGGGGGCGGCCCACGAATCCCGGCAATGCCGACTCCTCGCATCCCGGTAGTGCCGGCCGCTGGCCGGCTCCTCGCGTCCTGGTAGTGCCGGCCGCTGGCCGGCTCCTCGCATCCTGGTAGTGCCGGCCGCTGGCCGGCTCCTCGCATCCTGGTAGTGCCGGCCGCTGGCCGGCTCCTCGCGTCCTGGTAGTGCCGGCCGCTGGCCGGCTCCTCGCGATCTCACGGTAATCGCGGAGCCGGCC
>NZ_JBDJLE010000046.1:0-6310 GCF_039673205.1 Stenotrophomonas sp. TWI809
GCACTACCGGGGCCCGGCGCTGGTGCTGCGCGCACGGCCTTGATGGTAGTGCCGGCCGCTGGCCGGCTCTCGACCCATCTGCCGGGTCCCCAAACGCAGAGAGCCGGGCAATGCCCGGCTCTCCTTGGTGACGGCTGCGATCAATGACCGATCAGAACGACCAGGTGAACGTCAGGCCACCATTGCGGCCATCACCGTACGCGCCGTACCCGTTGATCTGCGAGAAGTACGTCTTGTCCAGCAGGTTGTTGAGGTTGGCCTGCACGCTGAACGCCGGCGAGATGCGGTAGCGCACGAACGCGCTGACCAGCGCATAGCCACCCTGCTCGATACGGCCATAGGCCGGCACCGGATAGTAGATGCCGTTCTGCCAGTTGGCCCCGCCACCGACCGTCAGCGCGCTCAGCGACTGCGGGGTGTAGCTGGTGAACAGCTTGATGGTGGTCTGCGGCAGGTTGGTGTTGATGTCCGCATCGTTGATGTCCTTGGCCACGTAGCGCGAGGCACCGAGGGTCGCGTTCCAGCCCGGGGCCAGTTCGCCGTTGAGCTCGAACTCGAAACCGCGGCTCACCGTGCCGCGCGCGGCGATGTAGGCGAACTCACCCGGGCGGCTGGGGATCAGCTCGCTGGTGACCTGTGCGACGTTGTCCTGCTCGATGCGGAACGCAGCGACGAAGGCGTTCAGGCGATTGTCGAACCAGGCGCCCTTGACGCCGATTTCGTAGCTCTTGCCGTCCACCGGATCGAGGTAGCTGCCGCTGCGGTCGCGCGCCGTCTGCGGCTGGAAGATCTCGGTATAGCTGGCGTAGGTGGAGTAGGTGTCGTTGATGTCGAACACCAGGCCGGCGTACGGAGTGGTGACCTTGTGCGAACGGTCATCGCCTTCACCTTCGCTCTTCCAGTCGGTGTAGCGCGCGCCCAGGATGAGCTTGAGCGGATCGGCCAGCGACAGGCGGGTGGCGACGTAGCCGGCTTTCTGGGTGATGGTGCCTTCGCTCTGCAGCGGCAGGGTGCCGACCCAGTTCGGTTCGGGGAAATCCGCCACACCGGCCAGATAGTTGTCCAGCGGCGCCCAGCCCATCTGGTAGTCGCCGTAGTTGGCGAACTCGCGCTTGTTGTAGCTCAGGCCGGCCATGAACTGGTGCTCGCGACCGAACAGCTGGAACGGACCTTCCACGAAGCCGTCCACCGCATTGACCTTGCGCTCGGTGTTGTAGAACCCTGCCGAGGGCGTAACGCCGGCACCGGTGGTCTTGTCCAGCAGCGATGCACCGCTGGTCCAGTCGTTGTAGGCCGGGTAGAACAACTTGTCATCGGCTTTGGTCGTGTCGTGCGTTGCGCCGAGCTTGACCTTCCAGTCGTTGGCGAACGCATGCTCCAGCGTGGCGAACAGGCGCTTGCTGGTGGTATCCCAGTAGGTCCAGCGCGGGTTGGCGCTGAAGGACGCATCGAACGGGGTCGGGCTGCCATCGGAGAACAGCATCGGGAAGCCACCCCAGGTCGCGCCGTTCGCGCGCTTCTGCTGGTAGTCGTAGCCCACGCTCAGCTGGGTGTCCGGGGTCAGGTCGGCATCGATCACCGCATAGCCCAGCGTCTTGTGCTGATCGTAGCGGTCCATCTGCGATTCGGTATCCAGGTAGCTTCCGATCACGCGCGCGCGCACCGAGCCGCTGGCGTTCAGCGGGGTGGTCACATCCACCGTGCTGCGGGTGCGGCCCCAGCTGCCGACATTGACCGACACGTTGCCGGTCAGTTCGGCGCTGTCGGCGTGCTTGCGGATCAGGTTCACCGAGGCAGACGGGTTGCCGGCGCCGCTCAGCAGGCCGGTGGCGCCACGGACCACTTCCACGCGGTCATACAGGGCCAGGTCCAGGCCGGAATCGCCGTAGCTCCAGTTCTGCACCATCTGGGTCGGCAGGCCGTCGAACTGGTAGCTGTCGATGTAGAAACCGCGCGCATAGAACTCGGTGCGCTCGGTATCGGACTGGGTGCTGCTCACACCGGTGGTGTTGGCCAGCACGTCGATGATGTCATCGAGGTTCTGATCTTCGATGCGCTGGTGGCTGATGATGCTGACCGACTGCGGGATCTCGCGCGGGGCCAGATCGAAGCGGGTGCCGGCCGAGGTCCGGCGGACCGAATAGCCTTCGGCGCGCTCGCCCTTGACCACGATCTTGTCCAGGGTGGTGGCGTCAGGGGTCGCATCCTGCGCGAACGCAGGCGTAACGGCGAGGGCGCACAGCGCCACCATCAAGGCCTGCGGCAGCGGGCGACGGTGCATCGACGGGCGGGACAGCACGTGGGCGGAGCGGGTCATCGGCGTTTCCAGAAAGGCGGCAACGGGCAAGGCCGGCGTCCTGGGTGGCCTGCGGCGGAGCGGGTGGGGGCAGGAAGCGGCTGGCGGGGGCGGTGACCCGGCGCGGGCTCGATAACTGTTCACGGGTACGCATCCCTTGCGCGACCCGGATCACACTATGGTAATAGCAATGATTCGCATCATCAACCGCATCGGACATCGGCACCTATGCGCAAGGCCGGCGACTCCAGGCGCTCTCGTATTCATACTTCCCGCTGCCGAGCCCCCGCGGGCGCAGGCGCGCCTCGTGCGTCGCCGCAGCTACCCGCGCGCTGGGTTAACAGCCCCGTCGCTACCCTGAGCCTGCGCTGGGTGGACAGCCTGAGCCTCCGCGCGATTCGGCGGCCCCGCGCAGGCCAGGCCGCCTTCCTCCGCTGCAGGAGATGCCCATGGTCAGCAAGAATACGATCTGCCTCTGGTTCGACGGTACCGCGCTGGACGCCGCCACCTTCTACGCCGCCACCTTCCCGGACAGCGCGGTGCACGCGGTGCATCACGCACCGGGCGACTTCCCCTCCGGCAAGCAGGGGGACGTACTCACCGTCGATTTCACCGTCGCCGGCATTCCCTGCCTCGGGCTCAACGGCGGACCGGCGTTCAAGCACAGCGAAGCCTTCTCCTTCCAGATCGCGACCGATGACCAGGCCGAGACCGACCGGCTCTGGAACGCGATCGTCGGCAACGGCGGCGAGGAAAGCGCCTGCGGCTGGTGCCGCGACAAGTGGGGCCTGTCCTGGCAGATCACCCCGCGGGTATTGACCGACGCGGTGACCAGCAAGGACCCCGCCGTGGCCCGGCGCGCGTTCGAGGCGATGATGACCATGCGCAGGATCGACGTGGCGGCCATCGAAGCGGCGGTGAGGGGCTGAGACAACAGGCGCGGCGTGTTGCAGCGGACAGCAAGAACGATCAAATGGCGCGGCGCGCGCTGGGTTACGCTGCGGTCCCGTTCATCGGCATGGATCTGGCGGTATGGGTGCGGCACGCAGGGCCCTGTGGTACATCGAAAGCCACTTCGCTGAAAACCCGTCGCTGGCCGATATCGCCGGCGTGGTGGGGCTGTCGCCGTTCCATCTCTCGCGGCTGTTCCAGCTCAGCACCGGCACCTCGGTGGTGCGCTATCTGCGAGGCCGCCGGCTGACCCACGCCGCGCACCAGCTGGCGGCCGGGGCCGATGGCATTCTCGAGGTGGCCATTGCTGCCGGCTACGCCTCACACGCGGCCTTTACCCGCGCATTTTCCGAGCAGTTCGGACGTTCGCCCGAGCAGGTGCGCGAGCAGGGGCTGGCCGGCATGGTGTTGGTCGAGGCATTGAAGCTGATCGATCCCTCGACACCCTGCACGATCGAACCCCATCGCGCGCATCGCGGTGCCCTGCGCGTGGCCGGCATCGGTGCACGCCATACCGCCGCGACCGTCGCATCGATTCCTTCGCAATGGCAGCGCCTGGACGAGGCGCATGGGTTGGGCGCGCAGATCGCCTACGGCGTGTGCGGCAACAATGACGCTGACGGCGGCTTTGACTACATCGCCGGCGTGGAGATCCCTGCCTCCGCGCCCGTGCCCGCCGGCTGGCAGGCGATCTCGATCGCGCCCCGCGAGTATCTGGTGGCCTGGCATGCCGGGCACATTTCCGCGATCCGCTCCACCTGGTTCTGGCTGTTGAATGACTATCTGCCGGCGTCCGGCCTGACCCTGGCCGACGCACCGGACCTGGAGCGCTACGACGCGCGCTTCGATGACCGCAGCGGCCACGGCGGGGTGGAGATCTGGCTGCCGCTGGCCGACACGTTGCACCTCAAGGAGATTGACCCATGCGAATGACCGCCCGTTGTTGTGCCGCGCTGCTGGCGCTGTGCCTGCCCCTGTTTGCCGCTGGGGCCGTGCCGCCCGTTGGCGAGCGGCACGGCGTTGCACATACGCCCAGTGCGGCCGTGCGCGATGCCGACCACCGCGACAACGTGCGCTACACCGTGTGGTATCCGGCCCAGCCCGATGCGCAGGAAACCGCGCTGACGATCGGCCCGCCGGGGGCGCCCTTGTTCGAGGTCGGTACGGCGGCCGCCGATGCCGCCATCGCCAAAGGACGCTGGCCGGTCCTGCTGCTCTCGCACGGCAACGGTGGCAGTGCCCGGATGATGGGCTGGTTCGGCACCGCGATGGCGCGGGCCGGATACGTGGTGATCGCAGTGGATCATCCCGGCAACAACGGGGTGGACCCGATGACCGAGGCCGGCAGCATCCTGATGTGGAACCGCGTGGATGACCTGGCTGCCGCGCTGGCTGCCGTGCAGGCCGATAAGGTGCTGGCAGCGGAGATCGATACCACCCGGTTGGGCATCGCGGGCTATTCGGCCGGCGGGTTCACTGCCCTGGTCGCCGCGGGCGCACGCCCGGACGTGAAGCGGCTGCTGGCGTTCTGCCGCGCATATCCCGCCGATGGGGTATGCGCCCCGCAGGCGGAGAACCCGGCGCTGACGCTTGCCCGCCGGATGGCGGCTGCAGACACACCGGAACTGGCCCCATGGGTGGCCAAGGCCGGTGAGGATCGCGCCATCCCAGGCGTGGACGCCGTGTTCCTGATTGCGCCGGCCATGGTGCAGGCCTTCGCCCCGGAGGAACTGGAGAAGGTCACGCCGCCGGTCTCGATCATCGTCGGTGCAGCCGACACCGTGGCCTCGCCGGCCACCAACAGCGACGTGGCTGCCTCGGCACTTCCGAAGGCGACGCTGACCACCTTGCCGGCGGTGGGACACTACGACTTCCTGTCCAGCTGCACCGCTTTGGGCCAGACGCGCGTCGGCGCACTCTGCCAGGTGGCGGCCGACAAGCAGGCCACACACGGGGCCGCGATCACGGAAGCGACGGCATTGTTCGATGCTGCGCTGTCGGCCACGCGCTGACGCAGGTAGCTCCGCCCGGGCAACGTTCACGCCTTCCGAGCGCGGCACATCGAGGCCGCCGTCAGGGCCAGCAGCAAGGCGGCGTCGGCAGGCGATCCGCAATATCCTGTGCGCATGTCGACCTCCCGCCTCTCTACGTTCTTTCCCGCCCTGGCCGTGCTGGGCTCGGTCACCTCGCTGGCCGTCGGCACCTCGTATGCCAAACAGCTGTTCCCGCTGATCGGTGCGCAGGGCACCAGCGCACTGCGCGTGGGTTTCTCGGCGCTGGTGCTGCTGATGGTGTTCCGGCCGTGGCGCTGGACCACCTCGCGCGCGGATGCGGGGGCGATCTTCCGCTATGGCATCACGTTGGGGGTGATGAACCTGCTGTTCTACATGGCGCTGCGCACGATCCCGTTCGGCATCGCGGTGGCGATCGAATTCTGCGGGCCGCTGGCGGTGGCGATGTGGTCCTCGCGGCGGCCGGTCGATTTCATCTGGGTCGGCTGCGCGCTGGTCGGGCTGTTGCTGCTGCTGCCGCTGGGCCATGGCGAGCCACTGGATCCGGCCGGGGTGATGTTCGCCCTGGGCGCGGCGGTGTGCTGGGCGATGTACATCATCTTCGGCAAGCGTGCCGGCCATCTGCCGGCCGGGCACACCGTCTCGCTGGGGCTGTGCGCGGCGGCGCTGGTGGTGGTGCCGGTCGGCGTGGCGCACGCGGGCATGGCACTGCTGGATCCGAAGATCCTGCTGTTCGGGCTGGGCGTGGCGATCGTCTCCAGCGCGATCCCGATGTCGCTGGAGATGATGGCGCTCAAGCGATTGCCGAAGGAGACCTTCGGCATCCTGATCAGCATGGAGCCGGCGGTCGCCGCGCTGCTGGCGATGGGGTTGCTCGCCGAGCACCTGACCACGCTGCAGTGGGCAGCGATCGGCTGCACGGTGGTGGCCTCGGTGGGCAGTACGTTGACCGCGAAGCGAGCGGTGCCCGTGGTGCCGGGCGCGCCGGGGTGATCGTGATGCCGTAACCGGTAGTGCCGGCCGCTGGCCGGCTCCGCGATTACCGTGAGAT
>NZ_JBDJLE010000047.1:0-6209 GCF_039673205.1 Stenotrophomonas sp. TWI809
GGCCGGCTCCCCGTACTGCCTGCGATGCCGGCCAGCGGCCGGCACTACCGCGATGCCGGCCAGCGGCCGGCACTACTGCGATGCCGGCCAGCGGCCGGCACTACCGCAATGCCGGCCAGCGGCCGATACCACCGTTACTTCAGGGTGGCCAGTGCCTGCCCCAACTGAACCGCATGCTCGGCATCCAGGTGTGGCGCGAACTCGGCCACCCCCGGCGGCAGCAGCACGATCACGGTGGAGCCGTAGTTGAAGCGCGCCATCTCCGCGAAGCGCTCCAGGGTGATGCCCTTGCCGCGGTAATCCTTGCGCGTGATCGTATCGCCGTAGGCCGGAATCTCCTCGCCGCCCCACACCGTCTCCACGCCGGAGACCAGCAGCGCGCCGACCATCACCGAGACCATCGGGCCGAAGTCCGTATCGAAGTGACAGACCAGGCGTTCGTTGCGGGCGAACAGCCCCGGCACCCTGTTCACCGCGGCCGGGCCGACGCTGAACAACCGCCCCGGCACGTGCACGGTCTCGCGCAGCGTGCCGGTCCACGGCATGTGCACGCGGTGGTAATCCTTCGGCGACAGATACACCGTGGCGAACAGGCCGTGGTGGAAGGCCTCGGCATCCTTGGCATCGCCCAGCAGCTCGGCGGCGGTGAAGGACTGGCCCTTGGCCTGGAAGATGCGGCCGTCCTCGATCTTGCCCAGCTGGCTGATCCGGCCATCGGCCGGCATCACCAGCGTGCGCGGATCGGCGTCGGCCACGCGCGCGCCCGGCTTCAGCGCCCGGGTGAAGAACTGGTTGAAGGTCGGGTAGCTGCGCGGGTCCGGGTTGGCGGCTTCGGCCAGATTCACGCCGAACTTGGCGGTGACCGTATCGATCAGCCAGCGCGAGACCCGCGGGTTGCTGGAGTACGCCAGTCTGCGCGCCATGGACGACAGCAGGCGATGGGGCAGGGCGTAGCTCAGCGTGGTCATCAAACTCATGGGGCGGATTTCTCGGTCAGCAGTTGCAGGTCGCGGGCAATGGCCTGCGCTTGGAAAGGAGGGCGGATCAGACCGGCCAGGCGGCCTTCCGGGTCCAGCACGGCCAGGCTGGCCGAGTGTTCGAGGGTGTAATCCTCGGGGTTCTCGTCGAAGTGCTTGCCCGGCACCTTCTGGAACACAAAGCCCAGCGAGGTGGCGAAACGCTCCAGCGAGGGCACATCGGCCGTCGCGGCCAGGGTGTCCTTATGGAACGCATGCACGTACTCGCCCAGCCGTGCCGGCGTATCGCGCTCGGGATCGACCGAAATGAAGACCAGCCGCGGGCGCAGCGTCTCGGGCAGGGCTTCCCACTGTTTCTGGGCCTGGGCCAGATCGGCCAACGTGGTCGGGCACACATCCGGGCAGAAGGTGAAGCCCAGGAACACCAGGGTCCAGTGGCCCTTCAGCTCACCCGGAATCAGGCGGGTGCCATCGGACTGGCCGAGGTTGAAATCGGGCAGCGGACGCGGCTGCGGATAGAACGTGATCGATTCGGTGGCAGGGCGGTCACCGCTTGGCTTGGGCGCGAAGACCTTCTGTGCCACGACCAGGCCCAGCCCGGCGGCCAGGGCGATCAGCAGGATGATGCCGACATTGCGATTGAACATAAGGGCCCCGTCCCGGAAGTGGCCACCATGATAGAGGGAGCCACGCCGGATTGTCGGGAGGGGCGTCGGCACGCCAGCCCACGGACTGGCAACCGCCGCATTGGCTTCTGTCTTGATCCTCGCCGTGGCCCGGGCTCCGGCTCGTTTCGACTGCAACGGATGCCCCGGCCCGCCCCAGCGCCTATAATCGGGGGCCACATTGCCTGTTGCCCCGCCATGACCGCCGAAACGGCCGCCGAACTCCACACGATCATCGACCTGATCCGCTACGGCACCAGCCGTTTCAACGCCGCCGGGCTGACCTTCGGGCACAGCTACGACAACGCCCTGGACGAAGCCACCCAGCTCGTCCTGCACAGCCTGCACCTCCCGCATGACCTCGGCCCGGCCTACGGCCAGGCCCGCCTGCTGCAGGACGAAAAGGTCCGCGTGCTGGAGCTGTTCCAGCGCCGCATCGACGAGCGCATCCCGGCAGCCTACCTCACCGGTGAGGCCTGGTTCGCCGGCCTGAGCTTCAAGAGCGACAGGCGTGCCCTGGTGCCGCGCTCCCCGATCGCCGAACTGATCGAGTGCGGCTTCGAGCCGTGGCTGGCCGGCCGCGATGTCCATCGCGCCCTCGACCTGTGCACCGGCTCGGGCTGCATCGCCATCGCCATGGGCCACTACTACCCCAACTGGGAAGTGGACGGCGTCGACCTCAGCGACGAAGCACTCTCGCTGGCCGAAGAGAACAAGGAACGTCTGCAGACGTCCAACGTCACCCTGCTCAAGTCCGACCTGTTCAACGGCCTGACCGGCCGTCACTACGACCTGATCGTCACCAATCCCCCGTACGTCACCAACGACGAGACCGATGCCCTGCCGCGGGAATATGCCTACGAGCCGGAGATGGGCCTGCGTGCCGGCGACGACGGCCTGGACCTGGTGCTGAAGATCCTGCGTGATGCCCCGCTGCACCTGAGCGAGGATGGCCTGCTGATCTGTGAAGTGGGTGAGTCCGAGCAGCACCTGTACAAGCTGCTGCCGGAAGTGGATTTCCGCTGGGTCGAGTTCAAGGTCGGCCAGATGGGCATCTTCGCCGTGGAGTGCCGCGAACTGATCGCGCACAGCGCCCGCATCACCGAACTGGCAGCGCAGCGGCCGTGAGTTCCAACAGCTTCGGCAAACTGCTGACCGTCACCACCTTCGGCGAATCGCACGGTCCGGCGATCGGCTGCGTGGTGGACGGCTGTCCGCCGGGGCTGGAGATCAGCGCCGACGAATTCGCCCATGATCTGCAGCGGCGGGCGACCGGCAAGAGCCGGCACACCTCCGCGCGGCGTGAAGCCGATGAGATCGAGATCCTGTCCGGGGTGTACGAAGGCCGTACCACCGGCACCCCGATCGGGCTGCTGATCCGCAATACGGACCAGCGCAGCAAGGATTACACCAACATCGCCCAGCAGTTCCGTCCCGGCCATGCCGACTACAGCTACTGGCAGAAGTACGGCATCCGCGATCCGCGCGGTGGCGGTCGTTCCTCCGCGCGCGAAACCACCATGCGCGTCGCTGCCGGCGTGATCGCCAAGAAGTGGCTGCTGCAGCGGCATGGCGTCACCGTGCGTGGCTATCTCTCGCAGTTGGGCGAGATCACCCCGACCGGGTTCGACTGGTCGGCGGTGGAAGACAACCCGTTCTTCTGGCCGGTCGCCGATCAGGTGCCCGCGCTGGAGAGCTACATGGATGCGCTGCGCAAGTCCGGCGATTCGGTCGGTGCGCGGGTCAACGTGGTGGCTGACGGCGTACCGCCGGGCTGGGGCGAGCCGATCTACGGCAAGCTCGATGGCGATCTGGCGGCCGCGCTGATGAGCATCAATGCAGTCAAGGGCGTGGAGATCGGCGACGGCTTTGCCAGCGCCGCGCAGAAGGGCACCGAACACCGTGACCTGCTCACCCCGCAGGGGTTTGCCAGCAACCATGCCGGCGGCATCCTCGGTGGCATCTCCACCGGCCAGCAGGTCACCGCCTCGATCGTGCTCAAGCCGACCTCCAGCCTGCGCCTGCCCGGTGCCACGGTGGACGCCAGCGGTGCCTCGGTCGAGGTGATCACCACTGGCCGTCACGATCCGTGCGTGGGCATCCGCGCCACTCCGATCGCCGAGGCGATGATGGCGCTGGTGCTGATGGACCAGGCGCTGCGCCACCGCGCCCAGTGCGGCGATGTCGGCGAGATCACGCCGCGTATTCCGGCCACGATCGATGGCTGATCGGCGCCCCAAGGTCTGGGTCAGCCAGCCCCTGTTCGACGATGTCGTCGAACAGCTCGGGCAGCATTTCGACCTGACCATGACCGGCGACGTCACCCGCTATACGCCGCAGAAACTGGCCGAACAGCTGGCCCACGTCGACGGCGCGCTGATCACCCTCAACGAACGGATCGGCGCGGCCGAGATCGCCAACGCGCCCCAGCTGCGCGCGATCGCCAACGTCGGTGTGGGCTACAACAACCTGGATATCGACGCGCTCAGCGCCGCCGGCATCCTGGCCAGCAATACCCCGGATGTGTTGACCGAAACCACGGCCGACCTCGGCTTCGCCCTGCTGATGGCTACCGCGCGCCGCATCACCGAATCCGAGCGCTGGCTGCGTGACGGGCAGTGGGGGCAATGGTCGTTCCAGACCATGCTCGGTGCGGACATCCACGGCAGCACGCTGGGCATCCTCGGCATGGGCCGCATCGGCCAGGGCATCGCCCGCCGCGGCGCACACGGCTTCGGCATGCGCGTGCTGTACCACAACCGTTCGCAGCTGCCCGAGGCCACCGAGGCCGAGGTTGGCGCGCAGTATGTGGATCTGGATACGCTGCTGGCGCAGGCCGATCACCTCGTGCTCGTGCTGCCTTACAACGCCGCCTCGCACCACATCATCGATGCCGATGCACTGGCGAAGATGAAGCCGACCGCCACGCTGATCAACATCGCCCGCGGCGGTATCGTGGATGAGCTGGCGCTCGCCGATGCCCTGGCCAACGGGCGCCTGGCCGCGGCCGGGCTGGATGTGTTCGAAGGTGAGCCGACGGTGCGCCCGGAACTGCTCGCCCTGCACAACATCGTGCTGACCCCGCATATCGGCAGCGCCAGCCAGGCCACCCGCCGGGCGATGGTGCAGCTGGCCGTGGACAACCTGACCGCCGCACTGGGGCAGGGCCCGGATGCCGGCCACCCGCCGAGCGCGATCAACGCCGACGCTGTCGCTGCCGTGAAAACCGGCGGCGCGACCGTGGGCGGCAAAAAAATCGACGACGCAAAACGATAGGGAACCGCGCTGGCCAACAGGCGAGGTTCCCGAACCGGTAGGTACCGACCGATGGTCGGCACATATCTCCAAGGCACGGCAGGTACCGATCGTTGGTCGGTACACATCCCCAACGCACGTTACGTATCGGCCACGGGTCGGTACACCCAACAGAGGTTCTCATGAGCAATCCAGATCGTCGTTTCCACGTCGCCGTCGTCGGTGCCACCGGTGCTGTCGGCGAAACCATGCTGGCCATCCTGGCCGAGCGCAACTTCCCGATCGCCACGCTGAGCCTGCTCGCGTCCTCGCGTTCGGCCGGCGGCGAGATCGAGTACCAGGGCGAGAAGATCAAGGTCCAGGACCTGAGCACCTTCGATCCGAACGGCGTGGACATCGCGCTGTTCTCCGCCGGTGGCAGTGTCTCCAAGGAGTTCGGCCCCAAGTTCGCGGCCGCAGGCGCGGTGGTGATCGACAACTCCTCGGCCTTCCGTTACGACGATGACGTGCCCCTGGTCGTCTCCGAAGTGAACCCGGAAGCGCTGAAGAACCGCCCGCGCGGCATCATCGCCAACCCGAACTGCTCGACCATGCAGATGCTGGTCGCACTCGCGCCGCTGCACCGCCAGTACGGCATCGAGCGCATCAACGTGGCCACCTACCAGTCGGTGTCCGGCGGCGGTCGCTCGGCGCTGGAAGAACTCGGCAAGCAGACCGGCCAGCTGCTCAGCTTCCAGGAAATCGATCCGCAGCGCTTCCCGGTGCAGATCGCGTTCAACCTGATCCCGCACATCGATGATTTCCAGGACAACGGCTTCACCAAGGAAGAAATGAAGCTGGTCTGGGAAACCCGCAAGATCCTCGGCGATGACAGCATCCTGGTGAACCCGACCGCCGTGCGCGTGCCCGTGTTCTATGGCCACTCCGAAGCGGTCACCATCGAAACCCGCGACAAGGTCACCCCGGATGCCGCGCGTGAGCTGTTGTCACGTTCGCCGGGCGTGGAAGTGGTCGACAAGCATGAAGCGGGTGGCTATCCGACGCCGGTCACCCATGCCTCAGGTACCGATGCGGTGTACGTCGGCCGCATCCGCGAGGATCTGTCCCACCCGCGCGGCCTGAACCTGTGGATCGTCTCGGACAACATCCGCAAGGGCGCTGCCCTCAATGCCGTGCAGCTGGCCGAACTGGTCGCCGCCGAAGGCTGATCGCGTGGTGGGGGGGGGGGGGGGGGTGGGGCGCGCCCCCCCCCCAAAAAAAAAAACCCCCAACCCGGGGGGCGGGGATATTTGGGGCCGAGAACAAACCCGGG
>NZ_JBDJLE010000048.1:0-5078 GCF_039673205.1 Stenotrophomonas sp. TWI809
GGCGCCGCGCGCCGGGCCGCGGGGCGGCGGCCCGCCCCCGCCCGCCCTCCCGGCCGCCCCCCCCCCCCCCCCCCCCCCACGACGGCTGACTCAGCCTTCGTCCTGCTCGTATTCCACGAAGACATCCAGTTCCAGCGCCAGTTCCTGCACGGCGTCACGCACGCGCTGGGCACCGAGTGCGTTGCCTACTTCCACTTCCAGTTCGTGCGTGCCCGGGCCGATGTCATCGGACAGGCCGGCCGAGCTGGAATCGTCGTCGTCCATGTGCGGCATCAGATCGTCGGTTTCCTCGACGTGTTCGATCCCCTCGATGCTCTGCAGCAGGTCGGTGATGGCACGTGCATCGTCTTCGGTGCCGGTGATTCGCAGTCGCAACAGGGCCATGGGTCGAGCCTCGGGGAAAGGGACTCCAGCCTAGCCAGCACGCGGAAAAGATCGGGTGAGGACATGCGCCGGACCGTGGCGTCCGGTTCAGTCGTGCGTGCCGTCCGCAGGCGGCAGGCCCAGCAGTTCATCGGGCAGTGCGGGCAGCGGGGTGCGCTCATCCAGTGCCTCGCGCTTGAGCCAGTCCATGAACGCCTGCGCGGTCGGGCTGAGTGGGCGGTGTTCGGCGTGGACCACGTAGTAGGCGTAGCGCGCCTTGAGTGCGGGGCCCGGCAGGCGCACCAGCTCATAACGCTGCAGGTAGGGCTGGGCGATGTGCTTGCGCGCCAGCACTGCGCCGATGCCGTAGACCGCGGCGCGCATCGCATCGGTGCTGTCGCTGAAGGTGTGCAGCGAGGGCAGGTCCAACCCGCGCACACCCGCCGCCCGGAACCAATCGCGCCAACCCTGCGGCGACATGTCGCTGAGCAGCGGCAAGGCGGCGATCTGTGCCGGTTCGCGCAGCATCGAGACGCCCGCCAGGGAAGGTGAGGCCACCGGGCAGAGTTCATCGTCCATCAGGTGATGCGCGGCCATGCCTGGCCATTGGCCAAGGCCGTAACGGATGCCCAGTTCCGGACCGGTTTCGTCAAAGCGGACCAGTTCGGTGCTGGTCTGCAGCTCGATACGCATGCGCGGATGCTGTTGGGTGAAGCGCGGCAACCGCGGAATCAGCCAGCAGTACGACAGCGAGCGGATGGTGGTGACCCGCAGCGGCACGATGTCCGCCTGCGGATGCAGGTTGCCGGCCACTGCATTGAGATCACTGAGCGCCGCCGCCGCCGCATCGGCCAGCTGGCGGCCTTCGGCCGTCAGCCGCACGCCGCGCGCATGGCGCTGGAACAGGATGGTTCCAAGCAGGTCTTCCAGCCGTCGCACATGGTGGCTGACCGCACTGGCGGTGAGGTGCAGTTCCTGGGCGGCGTGGGCGAAGTTCTGGTGGCGTGCGGCAACCGCGAACACCCCCAGCGCGGGCAACAGGGCAGGGCGAAGGATCATGGTCGAGACCCAAATCATATTTGTGGCTTGCACGGATACTACGCGCTTGTGAGTGCCTGACGGCAGGCGGATGCTGTCGTCCTTCCCCTCCGGATTCACGCGCATGTTGCCGCCCCTTACCCCCTGTCCCGCGCGCCTGCCCTGCTTCGGGGGCCGGTCATGAGCGGAGCGCCGCTGGCCGCCGCTACGGTGGCGCGCGATTGGCGCACGCCGCTGGAACTGACCGCACTGGGCGCGATATGGGGCTGCTCGTTCCTGTTCATGCGGGTGGCCGTGCCAGCCTTCGGACCGTATGCACTGGTGGAGGTGCGGCTGCTGCTCGGCGCGCTCGTGCTGCTGCCGTTCCTGTGGCAGGCGCGCGCGCAGTTCCCGGCCCGCCGCTGGCTGTGGCTGGCGCCGATCGGGCTGATCAACTCGGCCATCCCGTTCGTGCTGTTCGCCTGGGCCGCACAACGCGCTCCGGCCGCGATCGGTGCGATCTGCAATGCGATGACCGTGCTGTTCGCCGCGCTGATCGCGTTCCTGTTCTTCGGCGAAAAGATCGGCATGCGCCGCGCGATCGCCCTGCTGGTCGGCTTCGCCGGGGTGGTGGTGTTGGCCACGGCCAAAGTGTCCGGTCTGAGCATCGGTGCGGCGGTGATGGCCGGTGCCCTGGCCGCGCTGTTGTATGGCCTGGGCGTCAATCTGGTGAAGCGCCACATGACCGGCCTGCCACCGGCGGCCTCGGCCGGTGCCACGCTCGGCTGCGCGGCGATCCTGCTGCTGCCGATGGCGCTGACCCATTGGCCGACCGCCCCGATCCCGATGCTGTCCTGGGCCTGCGCGATTGCGCTGGGCGTGGTCTGCACCGGCCTGGCGTTCCTGATGTTCTACCGCCTGATCGCCCGCATCGGTCCGGCCCGTGCCTCGACTGTGACCTACCTGGTGCCGATGTTCGGCGCGCTGTTCGCGTGGCTGTTCCTGGGCGAACCGGTGACTGGCGCGATGGTCGTGGCGGGCGTGCTCATTCTCGGCAGTGTGGCGGTGTCCCAGAAGCGATAGAGATCGCCTCTGCGGAGGCGATCAGCCGGCCAGCGGCCGGCGCGACCGGGACGGGCATGTCCACCCCCATGCACGTTCACCGCGCCGGTGGCTCGGCCTTACCGCACCGGCACCGGGATGTTGCACAGGTCGATGTGGCCGGCCGGGCGCTTGTAGAAATCATCGACGCGGTTGCGGCGCGCTTCGGTCGCATCGGCAAAGGTCCTGGAGTCCGTGCGCAGCACCTGCAGCTTGGGGCGTTCCGCGGCCGGTACATCGCTGGCACGCTGGATCGACTGGATCGCCGTACGCTGCGCCGGATCGGCGTAGAAGCCCATCGGGGCCGGGCCACGTGGCAGCGCGCTGAGCAGCTCCATGCCCTGCAGCACGCGGCCGACCACGGTGATGTTGCGGTCCAGCTGACGCGGCGACTGCCCGGTCACGACGTACAGTTCGGCACCGATGCTGCTGTCTTCCTCGTTGTTGCGGCCGGCGCCCAGCGCGCCATAGCAATGCGCCAGCCAGGTCTTGCCGTCCTTGCGATCCTGGCCCACCGGGAAGCCGTCGACGAAGCCGGTCTGGTCGGCCCAGCCATCACGGTCGGGCAGGAGGCTCACCTTCAGCCCCTTGCTGTCACGCTGGAATTCGGCCGGGAGCGTGCGCTTGGCGCTGCCGAGCGGCTTTGCCTTGGCGGCATCGTCGGCATCGGCATCGCCGAACTGCACCACGAAGTTGTCCTGCGCGCGGTAGATGCTCTGGCCATCCCAGAAATGCTCGTGGGCCAGGGTCTGGATGTTGCCCACGTGCTGCGGCGCGAACGCCGGGGCCAGTTCGATGATGACGCGGCCGGCGGGCAGGTTCATGTACAGCAGGTTGGCCGGGTCGGGCGTGCGCCAGTCGCTGTCCGGCGACGCGTCCAGGATCTGCTGCGGGCTGCGGTAAGGCGTGGCCGCGCTGACCAGGCCGGGGAGCAGGCAGGCCAGGGCGAGGGTGAGCAGGGCAGGACGACGTGGCGACATGGCAGACCCGTTCAGGAAGGGAGTGCCCGATTGTGCGCGAAGCGCACCGGCTACGGCCAGCCAGGGGATGTCCTGCGGCACGGTGACTAACGACACATCCGCTATAGCGAACTTCGGACTAGTGTGGACTCCACGCTAGCGGAGACCGTCATGAGTGACCACGAGGTCCACCTCAAGAAATTCCAGAAAGAGCTCAGCTCCGGCACGGTCTCCCTGGCCTTGCTGGCGGTGCTGGCCAAGGCCGGTGAGCCGCTGTACGGCTACCTGATCGCCAAGGAGCTGGAGCGGGTCGGTGAGGGCGTGCTGAGCGGCAAGCAGAGCGCGCTCTACCCGGTGCTGCGCAACCTGGAAGGGGCCGGGTTGCTGGAAAGCCATGTTGAACCGTCGGTGGCGGGTCCGCCGCGTCGCTACTACCGCATCAATGACACGGGGCGTGAAGTGCTCAGCCACTGGACCGCCGCATGGCGTGCCACCCGTGATTCCGTCGATTCCGTCCTGGAAGGGGTAACCGCATGAACATCGAATCCGTGGCCGGTCGGGCCTTGCCGACCACCATCCCGGCGTATCTGGCACAGCTGCGCGCGGCGTTGCACGACGCCGATCCGGCGATGGTGCAGGACGCCCTGTACGACGCCGAGGAGTACCTGCGCTCGGAGCTGGCCGCACAGCCGGGCCGCAGCGAGGCCGAGGTGATCGCCGATGTGGCCGGCAGTTACGGTGCGCCGGAAGAAGTGGCCGAGATCTACCGCGAAACGGAAATCACCGTGAACCGTGCGCTGCGCACGCCGAGCGCGGGTGCGGCACCGATCCGACGTGCAGCGCCGGTCAGCGCTGGCGCGCAAACGGCACCGCCGCAGGCGCCGTCCAAGCCACGCTCGGCCTTGGCCCGCTTCTTCGGTGTGGCGCTGGAGGCACGCACCTATGGCGCGCTGTTCTACATGCTCCTGTCGCTGGCCACCGGTACGTTCTTCTTCACCTGGGTGGTCACCGGCCTGTCGCTGTCGCTGGGCCTGATGGTGCTGATCATCGGCATTCCCGTGGCGGTGTTGTTCTTCGGCTCGGTGCGCGGTCTGTCGCTGCTGGAAGGGCGATTGGTCGAAGCCCTGCTCGGTGAGCGCATGCCGCGCCGGCCGACCTATTCCGACCGCAGCCGCAGCTGGCTGCAGCGGATCGGTGACATGTTCACCGATGGCCGCACCTGGCTGACCCTGCTGTACTTCGTGCTGATGCTGCCGCTGGGCATCGTCTACTTCACGATCGCCACCACGCTGTTGTCGACCTCGATCGGCTTCATCTGGGCACCGGTGGCGGCGCTGTTCTCCAGTGACTACGTGGGCATCCACATCGACGGCATCCAGATGCTGCCGATCTGGGTCACACCGCTGCTGGCGATCATCGGCGTGCTGCTGCTGTTCGCGACGCTGCACCTGGCCCGCGGCATCGGTCACCTGCACGGGATGATGGCCAAGCATCTGCTGGTGCGGCTGTAAACGGGACACGAGGATGGCGAGGGTGACGACCAACGGTCGTCACCTACCGGCGCTGCAGAACCCGATGATCCGGTAGTGGGGGGGGGGGGGGGGGGGGGCGCCGCCGCGGGGGGGGGAGGAGGCACGG
>NZ_JBDJLE010000049.1:0-2874 GCF_039673205.1 Stenotrophomonas sp. TWI809
GTGGGGGGGGGGTTGGCCCGCCCCCCCCCCCCCCCCCCCCCACTCCGGGGACCTCTGCAGAGCCGGCCAGCGGCCGGCACTACCGATCGTGGCCACCCGTCAAGCGTCGCGGCCACCGTGATCCATCAACGGTTCTGCGCGAACATCCACGCCCACATCGCCGCATCGGCATAGGTGGCGTCCCAGGCGTTGTGGTTGCCTTCGGGGTACTCGGTGTAGCGCACGTCCTTCGCACCGGCCTGCTGGAACGCGGCGTGCAGCTTGCGGTCGTCATCCGGCGGTACCAGGTCGTCCAGCGCGCCATGGAACATCCAGATCGGGACGTTGCGCAGGCGCTGGGCGATGGCGGCGTACGGGTCGCGCTGGCCGGCCACGGCCTCCACCTGCAGGTCCGGGCGGCTCTGGTGCGGGGACAGCACCGCGCCGCAGACCGGCACGATCGCGGCAAACCGGTCCGGGTGCTCCAGCGCGATGTTCCAGCTGCCGTAGCCGCCCATCGACATCCCGGTCAGGTACTGCCGCTGCGGGTCGGCCCCAAACTCGGCGATGGCGGCATCCAGTGCAGCCAGCGCGATGCGGTTGTTCTCGCCCGACCATTCCTGGTCATCCGGGGTCTGCGGCAACACCACCAGCGCGGGGAAGGTGGAGGTGTGCTGGCGCAGGTAGGGCCCCAGCCCGGCCTGAGTCTGGCGGCGGCCGTCGCGGCCACGCTCACCGGAGCCATGCAGGAACAGGACGACCGGCAATTGGCCGCGTGAGGCGGCGGCGTTGCGCGGCACGAACACCTGGTAATACGCGGTATGGCCATCCACCTTGACCGCACGGCCGACGAACTGGCCACCGGAGGCCGCCGGGGTGCTCGCGCAGCCGGCCACCGTCATCATCGCCACTGCCCAGAGCAGCCATCCACTCCAACGTCGTGCCATCGTCGTGCCTTGATTGAAATCGTTTTCAGTCTAGGCCCGGTGGCGCGCCGGAGCATCTTGCAGTGCATCAGTGCGGGCGCGGGGCCGCAGCCAGGATGTCCAGCTGTTCGATCGCCTCGGGGTGACCGTCGGCGGCGGCCGCCTGCACCTGCGCCAGACTGGGGTGGACCACCAGCAGGATCGGGTTCTCGCACTGCGGGCAGTCGAACTGCGCTTCGTCTTCGTGCAGTTCCATCGGCATCTGCCGCGCGCTGCCCTGCCATTCGCAGGCGGCGCAGGTATACGTCGCGTCGCGCCAGCCGGGCTGGAAGTAGTTGTCGAGGGTCAGGGCCATGCGGTGTCCAGGGTCAGTGCAGCAGGATCAGGCTGGCCAGGCCGAGGAAGCTGAAGAAGCCCATGACATCGGTGACAGCGGTCACCACCACGGTACCGGCCACGGCCGGGTCCACGTTCATGCGCTTGAGCAGCAGCGGCAGCAGCACACCGGCCAGGGCCGCGGCGCAGAAGTTGATGATCAGCGCCAGGGTGATCACCAGCGACAGCAGGAAGCTGTGGAACCAGAGGTAGGCGATGATGCCGACCACGGTGCCGATCAGGGTGCCGTTGATCAAGGCGACGCGTGATTCCTTCCACAGCAGGATGCGCGCGTTGCTCTGGCCGACCTGGCCCAGCGCGATGCCGCGCACCATCAGGGTCAGCACCTGCACGGCGGCATTGCCGCCCACGCCGGCCACGATCGGCATCAGCACCGCCAGCGCCACCACCTTCTGCAGGGTCAGCTCGAACTGGCCGATCACGCTGGCCGCCAGGAACGCGGTGCACAGGTTGATGCCCAGCCAGACCACGCGGCCGCGCACGGCGCGCTTGATCGGCGAGAACAGATCTTCTTCTTCGTCCAGGCCGGCGGCGCCCAGCGCCTGGTGCTCGGCCTGCGACCGGATGATGTCGACCACGTCATCGATGGTGATGCGGCCGAGCAGGATGTTGTTGTCGTCCACCACCGGCGCGGACACCCAGTCATGATCGGAGAACTGGCGCGCGACTTCATCGGCGCTCTCGCCGACATCGATCGCCGGCTGCTCGTCATCGATCAGGCGGTTGATCGGCGTGTTGTCCTCGTGCGTCACCAGCGCGGCCAGCGACAGGCGGCCCAGGTACTGGTGGCGGCGACTGACCACGAACAGGTGATCGGTGTGGTCGGGCAGTTCGCCGCGCAGGCGCAGGTAGCGCAGCACCACATCGACATTGACGTCGGCGCGCACGGTGACCACGTCCGGGTTCATCAGGCGGCCGGCGCTGTCCTCGGGATAGGACAGCACCTGCTCAAGCCGCTCGCGGTTCTCGCGGTCCATCGACTTGAGCACTTCATCGATGACCGTGTCCGGCAGGTCTTCGACCAGATCGGCCAGGTCATCGATGTCCAGATCTTCGACCGCGGCGATGATCTCGTCCGGGTCCATGTCGGCCAGCAGGCTTTCGCGCACTTCCTCGCCGACGTGGACCAGTACCTCGCCGTCGTCTTCCGGATCCACCAGGCCCCAGACGATCTCACGCTTGCCCGGCGGCAGCGATTCGAGCAGGTTGCCGATTTCCGCCGGCGCCAGGGTATTGACCAACCGACGGACCGGACCCAGCCGCCCGCTGTCCAGTGCATCGGACAACAGCCGCAGCTGGCGCGCCGTCTTGTCGTGGCGTACGGCTTCGGCCATGCGCAGCTCCTGCGGAAAAAGAAAAAGGCCGCTATCCGGTAGAGGATGCGGCATGGGCGGTGGTCACCGCGTCATTATCGCGTGCTTGTGTGTCAATCGGGTAGCGCGCAGACGGCGATGCGCGTGGGACGCACGCATTCAACGACGGTAGTGCCGGGCGGGGGGCCGCCCCCCCCCCCACCGCAACACCACGAAAAAAAAATACACGCCCCCCCCCCCCCCCCCCCCCCCAAAAATAA
>NZ_JBDJLE010000050.1:0-2799 GCF_039673205.1 Stenotrophomonas sp. TWI809
ATCATTTTCTGAGTCATGGTGCCCAGGAGAGGACTCGAACCTCCACGAAGTTGCCCCCGCTAGCACCTGAAGCTAGTGCGTCTACCAATTCCGCCACCTGGGCGACTCAGGGGGCGAATTCTGGGCATGTCCGTGAGGCTTGTCAACGGTTTTGTGAAATTTCTTCACAATCCTGCACAGGAGCGCCGCTGACCGGTTCTGCACACGCACAGCGGTTACTATTGAGGTCAATGAAACCAAAGAAACCGACCCAGGGCGCGAAAGCCCCCAAGTCCCCGGCGCCCAAGAAGGCAGCCGGTCCGTCGGGCAAGCCCCGCGCTGCCGCCAAGAAAGCCGGCAAGCTGCCACCCTGGATGCCCGAATCCCTGAACACCGCTGAGCCGCCGCGTGGCAACAAGCGCGGGCCCAAGCCTGCGCATGCCGGGCCGATCCCGACCCGCCGCCGCCCGCATCCGACCCCGCTCGACGGTGAGGTCCAGGTGGACCCCTTCGCCGCCCGGGAGGCCGAGCGCTATGCGCAGCCGATCGCCAGCCGTGAGGCGATCCTGCAGCTGCTCGACCGCTGCGATGGCCCGCAGACCGCCGAAGAGATCGCCATCCATCTCGGCCTGACCGAGCCGGACCGTGCCGATGCGCTGGGCAAGCGCCTGGGCGCGATGTGCCGTGACGGCCAGCTGGTGCAGAACCGCCGTGGCGGTTTCGCGCCGCTGCAGGCCGTCAACCTGATCACCGGCGTGGTGATCGCCAACCCGGAAGGGTTCGGCTTCCTGCGCCCGGTCGAAGGTGGCGACGATCTGTTCCTGCCGCCGTTCGAAATGCGCAAGGTGCTGCATGGTGACCGCGTGCTGGTCAACGTGACCGGCATCGATCGTCGTGGCCGTCGCGAGGCGAGCATCTCGCGCGTGCTTGAGCGTGGCATGAGCCGCCTGATCGGTCGCTTCAGCGTCGAGTTCGGCATCAACTACGTGGTGCCCGACGACAAGCGCGTGCAGCGCAACGTACAGATCCCGCCCGACCAGACCGGCGATGCCCGCGATGGCCAGCTGGTGGTCTGCGAGCTGACCCAGGCGCCGGACACCCGCCGCCCGCCGATCGGCCGCATCATCGCCGTGCTCGGCGACAAGCTGACGGCCTCGCTGGTGGTGGAAACCGCCATCCACGGCCATGAGCTGCCGTTCGAGTTCCCGGCCGAAGTGCTGGCTGAAGCCACCGCGGTGCCGATGGTGGTCACCCCGGAACAGATCGGCCACCGCGAGGACCTGCGCAACACGCCGCTGGTCACCATCGATGGCGAGGATGCCAAGGACTTCGACGACGCGGTCTACTGCGAACCCAATGCCGAAGGCTTCCGCCTGGTCGTGGCGATCGCCGACGTCTCCAATTACGTGCGTCCCGGTACGCCGCTGGACAATGAAGCGCAGAAGCGCGCGACCTCGGTCTACTTCCCCGGGTTCGTGGTGCCGATGCTGCCGGAAACGCTGTCCAACGGCATCTGCTCGCTGATGCCCAAGGTTGACCGCATGTGCTTCGTCTGCGACATGCAGGTGAACCGCGAAGGCGAGGTCATCCATTCGCGCTTCTACGAAGCGGTGATGAATTCGCATGCGCGCCTGACCTACAACCAGGTCTGGGAAGCGGTGGGCGAGAACGACCCGGCCGCGCGCAAGGCGATCGGTCCGCTGATGCCGCAGGTGGATCGCCTGTACCAGCTGTATCACGTGCTGGCCAAGGCGCGTACCCGCCGCGGTGCGATCGAATTTGAAACCTCCGAAGTGCGCTTCGTGCTGGACAACACCGGCGAAGTCACCCAGGCCGGGATGATGGTGCGCAACGATGCGCACAAGCTGATCGAAGAATGCATGATCGCGGCCAATGTGCAGGCGGCGCGCTACCTGCTGGCCAAGCAGGTGCCGGCGCCGTTCCGTGACCATGAGCGTCCGCCGGAATCCAAGTACGCCGATCTGCTCGAGTTCCTGAAGGAATTCAAGCTGAGCCTGCCGCCGTGGTCGAAGGTGCAGCCGGCCGATTTCACCAAGCTGCTGAAGAAAGTGCGCGATCGCCCGGACGCAGCGCTGCTGGAATCGGTGCTGCTGCGCAGCCAGAGCCTGGCGGTGTACTCGCCGGACAACCTGGGCCACTTCGGCCTGGCGCTGGATGCGTACGCCCACTTCACCTCGCCGATCCGTCGTTACCCCGATCTGCTGGTGCACCGTGCGATCAAGCACGCGCTCAGCGGAGCCGCGCCGGAGAAGTTCACCTATTCGCCGCGTGAGATGGCCGCGCTGGCCCTGCAGTGCTCCGAGCGGGCGCGCCGCGCCGATGAAGCCGAGCGTGAAGTCGACGAGCGTTACCGCGCCGCGTGGATGGAAAAGCACGTTGGCGGCCAGTTCGAGGGCGTGATCAGTGGCGTGACGAGCTTCGGCCTGTTCGTGGAACTGGACGAATCCAAGGTCAACGGCCTGGTCCACGTGACCCAGCTGCCGCACGACTACTACCAGTTCGACGCGGTGCGCAAAACGCTCAACGGCGAACGCCGCGGCAAGATCTACCGCCTCGGTGACCGCGTGCGGATCCTGGTGCTCAAGGCCAGCATGGAAGAGCGCAAGATCGACTTCCGCCTGGTGGAAGAAAAGGACGATTCGCTGCCCGAGCTGCCGCCGCGCGGCCAGCCGGCCAAGCGCCAGAAACAGAAGTACTGATCGTCGCGTACCGGCCCCCCGCCCGGAAGCCGCCGGGGGCCCCCCGTGGGGGGGGCCAACGAAAACCCCCCCCCGGGGGTGGGGCCACCCCAACCCCACC
>NZ_JBDJLE010000051.1:0-1457 GCF_039673205.1 Stenotrophomonas sp. TWI809
GGTGCAGGTGACGCCGATCGATGCGGCGCGCTTTGCGGCGGATCTGGCGGCCGACCCGATGGCGACGGAGAAGCTGGCCAGCGGCATCGATGCGTTCGCCAAGGATCTGGAGGCGTTGCGGCAGACGATCCGCGAGCGGCTGTAAGCGCTGGCGGTTGGCTGGCTGTACGACAAAAGGCCCCGCTCATGCGGGGCCTTTTGTTTTTGGCGCGTATGGCAACGGCAACGGCAACGGCTCACTTTCGTTGGGGTTGGCGCGGTGTGGGTGCGTTGGGAAGAGCACGGGCAAGGAGCGTCGAGCAATGGTGCGAAACGCAGGTGACGAATCTGGTAGAGCCGACCGTTGGTCGGCTTCCTCCGCTATCAGGCGTCCACGCCGATGGGGCAGCTGACGCCGGTGCCGCCGATGCCGCAGTAGCCGTTGGGGTTCTTGGCGAGGTACTGCTGGTGGTAGTCCTCGGCGTAGTAGTACGCGGGCGCGGGGAAGACGAGTTCGGTGGTGATGGCACCGTAGCCGCCGTCGTTGAGGCGCTGCTGGTAGGCGTCGCGGCTGGCCAGGGCAGCGTCGTGCTGGGCCTGGGTGGTGGCGTGGATCGCGGAGCGGTACTGGGTGCCGGTGTCGTTGCCCTGGCGCATGCCCTGGGTGGGGTCGTGACTTTCCCAGAAGACCTGGAGGAGGCGCTCAAGCGGGACGATGGCGGGGTCGTAGACGACCTCGACGATTTCGGTGTGCCCGGTGAGGCCGGAGCAGACTTCTTCGTAGGTGGGGTTCGGGGTGACGCCGCCGGCGTAACCGACCGAGGTCGAGTAGACGCCGGGGATGGTCCAGAATTTTCGCTCCGCGCCCCAGAAACAGCCCATGGCGAAGCGGATGCGCGCCAGGCCGGTGAAGCTGTCTTTCAGCGGGTGGCTGTTGACGTAATGCTGGTTGTGCAGCAGCGGCAGGGGCTGGTCGCGGCCCGGCAACGCTTCTTCCGGGCGCGGCAGGCGCTGCTTGAAGGCGCCGATGCCCAACAGACCGTTTCCAATACCCAACATGGCGTTCTCCTAGGCCGGCAACAGGCCGGCGCTTTCGTCTCCGTTGAATATGGGGTCGTCCGGGGCCGCGCCCAAGTCCAGTTGGGCAACGATGTCTTCCGCTTCGGGACGGGCCAGATCGGGGACGCACACGCGCAGGACGCCGAACAGCGGGAGCTCGCCCATGCCCCCCAGCAGCGATTCACCGAAGACGAAGGCGGGGATGCCGGCGTCCTCCAGGGCGTGTTTGACCAGATGGGCGTCGAACAGGTTGTCGGCCTGGTAGATCACGTGCATGGGTGGGCTCCGGAGGGCATGGGCCCAGCATACGCCCGGGGGCTGAAGGCGTCCCGACCCGCGGCGGTCATCTTCCAGGCGCCGGCGGATCCCGAAGTGCCGGCCGCTGGCCGGCTCCGGATATCGCCGGCACTGTGCAGCGC
>NZ_JBDJLE010000052.1:0-1139 GCF_039673205.1 Stenotrophomonas sp. TWI809
TACATCGACACCGGCAGCTTGAGCACCGCCAGGCCACCGGCGAGCATGATGATGATCGCAATCACCCACGCGAAGATGGGGCGATCAATGAAGAAACGTGCCATGGAATTCTCCGGTTACTGCTGGGCGGCGGGAGCCGCCGGCGCGGCGGCCGGCTTGGCCGGGGCCGCGCCCATTTCGGTGGCCTGCACGGGCATGCCCGGCTGGATCTTCTGCAGGCCTTCGACGATGACCTTGTCACCCGCCTTCAACCCGTCTTCGACCAGCCACTTGTCGCCGAGCGAACGGCTGACCTTGACCTGCCGCACTTCGACCTTGTCGTCCTTGCCGACCACCATGGCGCTGGTATCGCCCTTGGGATCGCGGGCGATGCCCTGCATCGGCACCAGGATCGCGTTGTCGCGCACGCCGCTGCCCACCTGCGCACGCACGTACATGCCCGGCATCAGCACCTGGTCCGGGTTCTCGACCTTGACCCGCAGCGCGTAGCTGCCGGTGGTCGGATCCACGCTGACTTCGGAGAATTCCAGCGTGCCCTTGTGGTCGAACTCGGTGCCGTCATCGAGCAGGATCGTCACCGGCAGGGTCTGGTTGTCCTGCAGGCGGCCGCTGGCCAGTTCGCGGCGCAGCTGCAGCAGCTCGCTGGCGGACTGGGTCAGATCGACATAGATCGGGTTCAACTGCTGCACGGTGGCCAGCGCTTCGGCCTGACCGGCACTGACCAGCGCGCCCTGGGTAACCGAGGACTTGCCGATGCGACCGCTGATCGGCGCGGTGATGCGCGCATACCCCAGCGTCACGTTGGCCGCGTCCAGCGAGGCACGCGCGGCGCCGACATCGGCTTCGGCCTGCTTCAGCGCGGCGATCGCGTTTTCGTTGTCCTGGGTGCTGACCGCCTCGACCTTGGCCAGCTCGCCGATGCGCTTGGCGCTCAGGCGTGCGGCATTGGCGGTGGCTTCGGCGCGCGCCAGCTGGGCACGGGCGCTGTTGGCCTGGGCGCGATAGCTGGCGTCATCGAGCTGATACAGCGGCTGCCCGGCAGTGACCAGGCCGCCTTCGGTGAACAACCGCTTGGCCACGATGCCGTTGACCTGCGGGCGCACTTCGGCCACCAGGAAGGCATTGGTGCGGCCCGGCAG
>NZ_JBDJLE010000053.1:0-994 GCF_039673205.1 Stenotrophomonas sp. TWI809
CACGTCGAATACGAATCCACCGAACGTCATTACGCCCACGTCGATTGCCCGGGCCATGCTGACTACGTCAAGAACATGATCACCGGTGCTGCCCAGATGGACGGCGCGATCCTGGTCTGTTCGGCTGCTGACGGCCCGATGCCGCAGACCCGTGAGCACATCCTGCTCTCGCGTCAGGTCGGCGTGCCGTACATCGTCGTCTTCCTGAACAAGGCAGACATGGTCGATGACGCCGAGCTGCTGGAACTGGTTGAAATGGAAGTCCGCGAGCTGCTGAGCAAGTACGACTTCCCGGGCGATGACACCCCGATCATCTCGGGTTCGGCCCGCCTGGCGCTGGAAGGCGACCAGAGCGAAATCGGCGTGCCGGCCGTGATCAAGCTGGTCGAAGCTCTCGACAGCTGGATCCCGACCCCGGAACGCGACATCGACAAGCCCTTCCTGATGCCGGTCGAAGACGTGTTCTCGATCTCGGGCCGCGGTACCGTCGTGACCGGTCGTATCGAGCGCGGCGTGATCAAGGTCGGCGAAGAAATCGAAATCGTCGGTATCCGTCCGGTCCAGAAGACCACCGTCACCGGCGTGGAAATGTTCCGCAAGCTGCTCGACCAGGGTCAGGCAGGCGACAACGCCGGTCTGCTGCTGCGCGGCACCAAGCGTGACGACGTCGAGCGTGGCCAGGTCCTGGCCAAGCCGGGTTCGATCAAGCCGCACACCACCTTCGACGCCGAAGTGTACGTGCTGTCCAAGGACGAAGGTGGCCGTCACACCCCGTTCTTCAAGGGCTACCGTCCGCAGTTCTACTTCCGTACCACCGACATCACCGGCGCTTGCGAACTGCCGGAAGGTGTGGAAATGGTGATGCCGGGCGACAACGTGAAGATGGTTGTCACCCTGATCAACCCGGTCGCCATGGATGAAGGCCTGCGCTTCGCGATTCGCGAAGGCGGCCGTACCGTCGGCGCCGGCGTGGTCTCCAAGATCATCGCGTAAT
>NZ_JBDJLE010000054.1:0-973 GCF_039673205.1 Stenotrophomonas sp. TWI809
GCGTTGCAGGACCCGCGTCGCCCGGTGAGCGAGGGCACCCGCCACTATCGGGCTGAGGTCTACCTGCGCGAAGGCGGGCAAGACTACGACGTTATGGGCTGGCCAAAGGTGCAGTTGATCCACGATGTGCTGGACCAATACGAGCGCCACCGCCAGTTCCTGGATCACGTTCGCTGATCAATGCCCCGGCCAACCGGATTCGGTTGGCTGGGACCTGGGCCAGGATGGCTTAGATACAGATCGGCAACCTGTTCTAGCTTCGGGGTGCAAACCTCAATACGACTGCTCCCAGCAGCGCGGAAAGCAGCGACCCGAGCAAAATACCGACCTTGGCGTCCTCAACGAACGCAGGGTCCAATGGGAACGCGAGCGAGCTGATGAAGAGGCTCATCGTAAAGCCAATCCCGCAGAGCAAACTCACGCCGTAGATTTGTAGCCACGATGCGCCCGCTGGCTTTTCAGCAAGCCCGGTCTTGACCGCAAGGGCAACGCCACCGAACACACCAATTTGCTTGCCGACGAAGAGCCCAGCAGCGATTCCCAACGGCAGCGGTGCCAAAATGGAGCTCATCGAAATTCCAGACAGATCCACGCCGGCATTGGCAAAGCCAAAGATCGGCACGATCACGAGGCCAACCCAAGGAGCAATGCCGTGCTCCAAGCGAACCAGTGGCGACTTGGCACTGGCGCCGTAGGGGATCAGGAATGCACCGACAACGCCTGCAATCGTGGCGTGGACGCCTGAAAGAAGCGTGGCATACCACATGGCCAAGAGCAGAACCAAGTAGGGCCAGAGCCGCTCCACACCGTTTCTCTTTAGCGCATACATGGCAAGCCCCGCGCCGATTGCACCCGCCAAAGCTCCGATGTCGAGGGACGAGGTGTAAAACAGGGCAATGATTGCCACTGCACCCATGTCGTCGATGATGGCCACCGACAGCAGCAAGAGCTTCAAGCTGGGAGGCGCGTGCCG
>NZ_JBDJLE010000055.1:0-854 GCF_039673205.1 Stenotrophomonas sp. TWI809
GAGGCGATCAAGCGCTTGAAGCCGGTCGACTGCACGACCAACCCCACCCTGGTGAAGAAAGCGCTGGACCTGCCGGTATACGCCGATCTCATCGAGAGCGCGCTGGCCTGGGGCCGCGAGCAGGCGGGCGAGCGCGAGGCGGTTGTCCACGCGGTGGCCGATCGCCTGACCGTGGGCGTGGGCACCCTGCTCAGCACCCTGGTGCCGGGCCGGGTTTCCACCGAGGTCGATGCCGACCAGGCGCACGACACCGCGGCCACGGTGGCCAAGGCGCGCCAGTTCATCGCCATGTACGACGCGGCCGGCGTGCCGCGCAGCAAGGTGCTGATCAAGATCGCGGCAACCTGGGAAGGCGTGGAAGCGGCACGTCAGCTGCAGGCCGAAGGGATCGACTGCAATCTGACGCTGATCTTCAATCCCACCCAGGCGCTGGCCTGCAGCGAGGCCGGGGCGTTCCTGATTTCGCCGTTCGTGGGCCGCATCCTGGATTGGTACGTGGCCAACGGCCAGGCGCCGGCCAGCATCGATGAAGACCCGGGCGTGGTGTTCGTGCGTGGCGTGTATGCCGAGTTCAAGCGCCGTGGTTCGCCGACGGTGGTGATGGGTGCGTCGTTCCGTTCGACGGCGCAGATCGAGGCGCTGGCCGGCTGCGATCGCCTGACGATTTCGCCGGACCTGCTGGAGGCGCTGGACGCCGATCATGGCGAGCTGCCGCGCAAGCTGGTGGCCGGTGCGGCCGAGTCGGTGCAGGTGACGCCGATCGATGCGGCGCGCTTTGCGGCGGATCTGGCGGCCGACCCGATGGCGACGGAGAAGCTGGCCAGCGGCATCGATGCGTTCGCCAAGGATCTGGA
>NZ_JBDJLE010000056.1:0-500 GCF_039673205.1 Stenotrophomonas sp. TWI809
GTTTTTTTACGGCGGTTGGTTTTTGGGTGGGGCGGGCGGCGGGCGGCCCCCGGGGCCCCCTTCTGGGGCCCGCGCCCGCCGGGGGTCGCCACTGCCGTTTCATCGGCGCATCCTGGGCTTCGTCGCAAACCCGTTGCAGTGCGCCCGGGCAGGGCGCGATGGTGGTCTCCGGGCGGCAGGGTGCCGTCAACGGAGACCAACGATGAAGACCCTGTTCGCCTTGGGCGTGTGGTGCCTGCTGTTCGTGCTGTGCTGGCCGCTGGCGCTCCTGGCCCTGGTGGCGTGGCCGTTGGTGTGGCTGGTCAGCCTGCCGTTCCGCCTGGTCGGCATCACGTTCTCGGCGCTGTTTGCCTTCCTGCGTGCGCTGTTGATGCTTCCGGCGCGGCTGCTGGGTGGCGGGCGCGTCGCAACGGCCTGAACAAGAATGGGATCGGGTAGTGCCGGCCCCAGGCCGGCGGCTCATTCTGGGCTGGCTCTAATACACAACAGATGAAGCCCAC
>NZ_JBDJLE010000057.1:0-368 GCF_039673205.1 Stenotrophomonas sp. TWI809
CCCAGGAGAGGACTCGAACCTCCACGAAGTTGCCCCCGCTAGCACCTGAAGCTAGTGCGTCTACCAATTCCGCCACCTGGGCGACTCAGGAGGAGAATTCTGCGGGAGAACGGTGATGCTGTCAACAGGATCGCGTGGGAAATGTTTCGTCGGTCGTCGGTCGTCAGTCGTCGGTCGCCACGTCATCGTCGTGTTGATGCCACGCACACCCTGCGTTACGCACTGACGCCGGGCAGGGCCGCGCATTGACGAACCGCAGAAACGAAAAAACCCGCTTGCGCGGGTTTGATCATTTTCTGAGTCATGGTGCCCAGGAGAGGACTCGAACCTCCACGAAGTTGCCCCCGCTAGCACCTGAAGCTAGTGCG
>NZ_JBDJLE010000058.1:0-325 GCF_039673205.1 Stenotrophomonas sp. TWI809
CAGGCACTGCCAGTAAAAGTTTTGAAATGTGGAGCGGTAGTTCAGCTGGTTAGAATGCTGGCCTGTCACGCCGGAGGTCGCGGGTTCAAGTCCCGTCCGCTCCGCCAGTTTCAAGAAGGCCCCTGAGCAATCGGGGGCCTTGTTTTCTCCGCCGATGGTAGAGCTGACCGTTGGTCAGCTGGTAAAGCAGACCGTTGGTCGGCTGAAAAAGTTAAAGTGCGGAGCGGTAGTTCAGCTGGTTAGAATGCTGGCCTGTCACGCCGGAGGTCGCGGGTTCAAGTCCCGTCCGCTCCGCCAATCTTTGAAAAGCCCTTGGTGAAAACCA
>NZ_JBDJLE010000059.1:0-323 GCF_039673205.1 Stenotrophomonas sp. TWI809
CCCAGGAGAGGACTCGAACCTCCACGAAGTTGCCCCCGCTAGCACCTGAAGCTAGTGCGTCTACCAATTCCGCCACCTGGGCGACTCAGGAGGAGAATTCTGCGGGAGAACCGGGATTGTGTCAACAGGATGTCGCAGAAAATTTCGTTCGCCGCGCGATCCAGCGTGACCGCCGCCGATGCCGCGCGAATCGTGCGCGGGCGAGTGCAGGGCGGTAGAAACGAAAAAACCCGCTTGCGCGGGTTTGATCATTTTCTGAGTCATGGTGCCCAGGAGAGGACTCGAACCTCCACGAAGTTGCCCCCGCTAGCACCTGAAGCTAG
>NZ_JBDJLE010000060.1:0-298 GCF_039673205.1 Stenotrophomonas sp. TWI809
GTCGGTATCAGCAGTAAAAATTCGATGTAAATGCGCCCGTAGCTCAGTTGGATAGAGTACCTGGCTACGAACCAGGCGGTCGGGAGTTCGAATCTCTCCGGGCGCACCATTACATCGAACGGCAAGCTTGCTTGCCTTCCCGTCGAACGTGGCAACACGCGCGGCAGGACACACAACCAGACAATGCAAATGCGCCCGTAGCTCAGTTGGATAGAGTACCTGGCTACGAACCAGGCGGTCGGGAGTTCGAATCTCTCCGGGCGCACCATTGCATCGACGAAAACAGCAGCCATCGGTT
>NZ_JBDJLE010000061.1:0-209 GCF_039673205.1 Stenotrophomonas sp. TWI809
GGGGGGGGGGGGGGGGGGGGGGGGGGGGGGGGGGGGGGGGGGGGGGGGGGGGGGGGGGGGGGGGGGGGGGGGGGGGGGGGGGGGGGGGGGGGGGGGGGGGGGGGGGGGGGGCGGGGGGGGGGGGGGGGGGGGGGGGGGGGCGGGGGGGGGGGGGGGGGGGGGGGCGGGGGGGGGGGGGCGGGGGGGCCGGAGGAGCGCGGGGGGGGGGC